>JBPCJO010000039.1:0-6825 GCA_051005235.1 Saccharimonadales bacterium (SeqCode) | reverse complement strand
CTTAGGGTGTCTTTACGTTCAAAGAATGTTTTAAATGTTTCGCGTAAATTGTCATTACAAAGGATAGATTTTGCCCAGCCGCCACCGGCACCTAGTACGTCACCGTACGAAAAACCGCCGCAAGCTGCCAGTACCAAAAAATCGTCTAACGAAACGCGGCCACTGGCAATATCATTTAAATGAACGTCCACCGACTCAAAGCCGGCCCAATGAAATGCAGCCGCCATTTCGACTTGGCCGTTGACGCCTTGTTCTCTAAAAATGGCTACTTTTGGACGACGAGAGTACGTTTTGGCATTGGTTTTAAAAGTGAGATGAGGCGACAAACCAGGGTCTTTAGTATCGGCGATAATCTTAAATTCTTCGGCCGCACACTGCGGATTATCACGTAGAGCTTGTATTTGATAACTTGTGCTCGACCACCATGATTCTAGCTGTACTCGACTGTTTTTGTAGATGGTTTGTCCACCTTTTTGAATACTAATGGTTTGGTTTTTGGCTGTCGGGGTACCGATGTCGTGCACGCAGTCACCAAGCGCACTGGTGAGACTGGCTATTACTTTGGGAGCATTACTTTTTGTTACCTGAATGACCGCGCCGAGCTCTTCGTTGAAAAGTGTATCGAGTGGTTCGCCGTTTAGGTCGCTGAGGTCAATTGAAAGTCCGAGCCGACTGGCAAACGACATTTCACATAACGTAGTTAAAAGGCCACCATCGGAACGGTCATGATAGGAAAGTAGTAAGCCTTGTTTGTTAAGCGCCTGAATAGCCTTAAAAAAAGCGCCAAGTTGATGCGGCTCAATGTCTGGCGCTTGGTTGCCAACTTGATCATATGCCTGGGCCAGTATTGACCCGCCTAAACGGTTTTTGCCATTGCCTAAGTCAATCAGGATTAATGTGCTATCAGTGATATTTTGAAGTTGGGGAGTGAGCACATTAGATGTGTCGCAGACGGGCGCAAAACCACTAATGATTAGCGACAACGGGGAAGTAACTGATTTTTCAGTTTGGTTTTCTTGCCAAGTGGTACGCATGCTTAATGAATCTTTGCCCACTGGTATGGTAAGGCCAAGGGCAGGGCAGAACTCTTCGCCGACGGCAGTGACTGCATCATATAGTTGCTGGTCTTCGTTGCCGTGGCCTGCGGCTGCCATCCAGTTGGCCGATAATTTTATGTCTGAGATTTTTTTGATTGGTGCGGCGGCGATATTGGTAATTGTCTCGCCGACTGCCATGCGGGCCGCAGCGGCGCTACTAATGCGGGCCAACGGAGTCCGTTCGCCCAGCGCCATGGCTTCTCCGGTTTTACTGCCGAAGGAACTGGCGGTCACAGCTACGTCGCTCACCGGCACTTGCCACGGCCCCACCATTTGATCGCGCACTGTTAAGCCGCCGACTGTGCGGTCACCAATAGTTATGAGGAACTTTTTATTGCCTACCGCCGGCATATGCAAGACTCTTTTAGCTGCTTCAGCCAGCTCAATGTCGTCGGTTATTACGTTTGGTAGTTTTTTGGGGACTCGTGTGAATTCGCGTTTCATTTTTGGCGCTTTGCCAAATAATAATGACATTGGAATATCGACCGGCGTGTTTTTAAACAGTTCGTCATAAACGACTAACTGTTCTTGCTCGGTTGTTACGCCAACTACTGCAAATGGGCATCGCTCACGTTGGCACAGTGTCGTAAAGTAAGCCAGGTCTTTGGCGTCGATGCCCAACACATAACGTTCTTGGGCTTCGTTACACCAGATTTCCATGGGTGACATACCGGGTTCGGCATTTGGTACATCGCGTAAATTAAAGTGGGCGCCTAAACCTGAATCGTGAACAAGTTCGGGTAGGGCGTTTGAAAGACCGCCAGCTCCAACGTCATGAATACTGATTATTGGATTTTGAGCGCCAAGTGCCCAACACGCATTGATCACTTCTTGCACCCGTCGTTCCATTTCGGCATTAGCTCGTTGGACAGATGCAAAATCGAGGCTTTCCTCACTTTCGCCGGTTTGCATGCTAGAGGCAGTGCCACCACCAAGTCCGATTAACATTGATGGCCCGCCCAAAACAATAAGCTGGGCGCCGACTGGTAAATCACGTTTAATAACATGCTCATCTTTAATATTGCCGACGCCGCCAGCCAACATAATTGGTTTATGGTAACCCCAAACTTGGTTGTCGTCTGCTTGTTCGTAGGTCCGGAAGTAACCTGCTAGGTTTGGCCGGCCAAACTCGTTATTAAAAGCGGCGCCACCAATTGGCGCGTCGACCATAATATCGAGTGCGGAGGCAATTCGGGACGGCTTACCGTAATAATGTTCCCATGGCTGTTCATGGCCCGGAATATTAAGGTTGGAGACACTAAAACCAGCTAGTCCCATTTTTGGTTTGGCGCCACGGCCGGTAGCGCCTTCGTCTCGAATTTCGCCTCCTACGCCGGTGCCCGCACCAGGCACCGGCGCGACTGCGGTGGGGTGGTTATGCGTTTCGACTTTAATAACAATATGGGCTTCCTCGGTGTGTGGTTCGTAAATAGATGTCTTTGTGTCGGCGTAAAACCGTTTGGTTTTGGTGCCGCGTAACACAGCGGCATTGTCTGAGTAGGCCGACAATATATCGGTATTATTTTTTTCATATGTATTTTTTATTTTTTTGAAGAGGCTTTTTGACTGCGTTTTGCCATCTACTATCCATTCGGCATTAAAAATCTTATGCCGGCAATGCTCGCTGTTTACTACCGAAAACATCATTAGTTCGGCGTCGCTTGGATTGCGGCCAAGTTCCTCATACGCCTTATATAAATATTCTATCTCGTCGTTGGCGAGAGCCAGACCAAGTTCGGCGTTAGCTTTTTGTAGCTCTGTAACTTTTTGGTAAGGTCGCGGACTTTCTTGACTAAACAGTGAGGCTGCCGCAGTATCGATATCGTAAAAAACGGCTTCGGTCATTTTATCGTGCAGGGCTGCCGCAAGGATCGGTAACTCAAGGGCGTCGGTTGCGGTCAGATAGTAGACCGTGCCGCGTTCAATACGATTAACTTGTTTTAGACTGGAGTTGTGGGCGATATCGGTAGCTTTAGATGACCACGGCGAGATGGTGCCAACACGTGGAGTGATAAGAATAATTTGAGATGTTTTTTTTGATTTTGATGGTTCGCCGTACGTGAGTAATTGCGTAAGTTTGGCATTATCTTTTGGTTTTAGCGCGTCGCTATCTACGAAATGGATATACTCAGCCGACACATCGGTAATGCCTGGGTGGATTATTTGCAGTTTCTGAAGCAGTTGTCTTTTTCGGAATGAAGATAATGCGGAAATACCTTTGTACGTGACCACCTATCGTACCCCTAAACTCGCACCGTCAAAGGTAATGTTGGCGGGCTCAATGATGACTTTCTTAGGCCCGGCGGTAACCATACCAGCCTGCCAAGCCTTAAAATTGACTTGCTTAGCTGCTTCGAGGACGGCCGGCACTTCACTTTGTGGTATGTAAATCGCGAACCCGGCGCCCATGTTAAAGTTGCCGTACATTTCGGTATCGTCGATATTGGCTTGTTCTTTAATGAAGGTAAGTTCTGTAGGGACTTCTGGAATAACGTTCATAACGTACGTAAAATCTTTGGTGGCGCGCATTAATTTACGCCAGCCGTGACCTGTAATATTGACCATATAGTGAATGTCTATATTTTTTTGTAATAATTCGCGGACTAACGCGACGTAAATACGGGTCGGAGTTAGGAGGGCCTCGCCATACATTCGCCCGTCTGAAAGTTTGGTGGCGTAGCCGTCTGGTTGTTGGTCGGCGATGGAGCGGGCCAAGGTAAGGCCGTTAGCATGAATGCCGCTACTTTCTACTAAGATAATGGCGTCACCGTCGGAAAGGTTGTCGCCAAGCACTAATTGGCCGGGTGCAATGCTACCAATCGCCGAACCTGCCAGGTCGATTGTTTCGGGGTTGATAATTCCTTTTAAGGCGGGTGTTTCGCCGCCGCCCCAAGTTGCGCCAGAAAGGTCGCAAGCTGCCGCCCAGCCCCGAATTAAGTCGCCGGTTCGCTCTTGGTCGTTCATCCATGCGGAGTCGCCAATTGCAAAATAGGCATTGATGACATTGGGCAGGGCACCGACGACGATTAAGTCGTTTACAATCATGGCGACGGTGTCTTGGGCAATTTGGTCGTAATAGGTTTTACCGCCGATGGCACGCATGGCATCGGCCACCAGATTTTTAGTACCGAGCCCTTCGACAACCAATGCCCGGTGAGCATCGCCTTCTTGCCAAACGTAGGCAGATTCACCGCGGCTGGCGGTAACCTCGGTCATGTTAAATGCGTTCAAGTTCGAAGCTGTTTTAGCGGCAGCGGCTTGGGCCGAAACTTTTGCCGGATCGATGGAGCTGTAGTCTACGCCGGACGTGGAGTAGGTAAGGGGATTGTCGTTTGCGTCAGCCATTGTTAATAGTGTATAGGATTTTAGTGGTTTTGTGCAGATAGCACGTACTAACAATTGTGCCGAGTCATAAGTAGACTCTAATTGGGAATGGTTATAAACTTGTTTGGAGCTGGAAGGACGGCGATCCTTTATCGTAGTACTTTCGATATCTTTCGGCCTAGTTGCACCCCGCAGTAGAGCCTTTCTGCTTTTCAACTCCAAAAAAAATTATAATATGACTTCCTCTAATTATAACAAGTAAATTAATCCTCAGTTAATAACTCATTGCTACTATGCGCAGATGAAAGTTTTGTATATAGATGAAACTGGTGACCACAGCTTATCTAAAATTGATAAAAGCTACCCCATTTTCGTATTATCAGGTGTGATTTGCGATATGGTTTATCATGACGGCGAATTAACGGACTATCTGAATGCTCTAAAACTCAAACATTTTGGCACAGAAGACATTGTTCTTCACAGTAAGGAGATGACACATCCTCAGTCTGCAAATAATAAATTATATATGAGCTTTATAAACATGGAGTTTAGAAAGAAATTTTATGCTGATTTTGAAAAACTATTATCATCTTTACGGATAAGTTTAGTAGCGTGTGTTATCTTAAAGAATAAGCACTTAATAAAATACGGATTGGAAGCCAAGGATCCGTATTTACTTAGTTTTGATAATCTGATAAATCAACTCATTTTTAATTTAGATGATACTCAGAAAGGTAAGATAGTCGCCGAAAGCAGAAATAGCGTACTTGACAATCAGCTGAAGATATCTTACTTGTCATCTCGGGTCAAAGGGACAAATAAAGTTCAAGCCGCTGAAATCAAACTAAAGCTCGCAAGTTCTATTGAATTTAAACAAAAGTCAGACAATATCGCTGGGCTTCAGATTGCAGACATGGTAGCTTCGCCGATAGCACGATATCATTTAAACAAACCAGAACGGGTAGGCCATCAACTTAAATATAAAACAGTATTTAAAAAAGTTAAAAATATAAATGGTCGCCGGAAGAATATTGGAATAACGATTTTGCCAATGTAATAAAAAATGGGGCCCGCATCCGCAGTCCCCAACTAATCTTTAGTGTACACTATCTCGTAATAATATGTAACTAAAAAAGCTTCAGCCATTCGTATTGTTGTTGGACATATAAGATCTCAATACTATCAAATTAAATGCGCTGCAATATGTAATCGGCGCGTTTATCGACATCTATGGCCGGAACCATGACAGGCTGCATGCCTGCGTCGGCGTACACTTTGCGTAAAGCAGCAGTCAGCAGCTCGACTTCTTGCTTGGTTTCGGTGCGGGCATAATCTTTGACGTAGGTTTGCAAGGGCTCTAACAAGAAGACGGTTTTATAGCGAACCTGGCTGGCTGCCTCATGTATCCATTGTTCGACGCTAAAACCGTTATGTAGCAGATATGAAATGGTGTCGTGGAGGCCTCTGTCGAGAAACGTTAGGGCATCTGATTTTAGGGCCGCTTCGATCGCCATCTTGCGTTGCATTACCTGGTGCTGAAAGTGCTTCTCGTTGGCCCGTATCTGCTGTATTGTTTGGCCGCTGGCGATAGCCTCGTCGATTACCAGTCGAGCAGCTTCGGGTACGGTTTGATGGCCTCTTTTTTCAAGTTCCACTAAGAGGGTAGTCTTTCCGACAGACGGGCCGCCGGTAATGACATGCCAATTGTTTGTCATCGTACACTGCTAACGGCTGTTGAGCCGATTGTATGGATGTATTGCAAAGACAGCCAAGCTGATTCCGAGTTCTCAGAAGTAACGTGAATAAAACTCACACCAGCGTTACGGGCAAGCCCACCATCTTTTTCGTCAGAATCACCGATCACGGTAATGCGTTGGTTGACTTCTGGGTCGTTTATATCGACAGAGCCTTCACGGTCATAGAGGCTTAGCCACTGTAGTTTAGCGAGTAGTAGCGGCATAAGCTCGGGCTTGGAAAGTTTGCCCGGCGAGAGGCTGGAGTTTAAGCCACGAATTGTTTCATCGGTGATCATAATTTCTGGCTGCTCAAGTCCAGACATGGTCAAGCATTTTCTGATAAACGAAGCATGGCCGGCAGACAGTATTGCCCGATCAATTGAGGCACCTTTGGTGTTTGCTTCGGTTATAGCTTGGGAGTACTCGACAAAACCAGGCACGGGGCGCGGCCATGGCGTGCCGTCATGTAATGGCTTACCAATCTGATTTTCTAGAATGTAGAGCTTGGCGCGGACTAAGTTGGCTGTGAGTAACTCAAGGCCTTGGGGTGCGCAATTTGGAACCAGCAAATTAATAATTTCTAACGGCGTTCGATTTTGATGCTCGCCTTCGTCAGCATATTTCTTGAGTGCGTCTTTATCGAAAAATAATGTTCTCTCGATCGATAG
>JBPCJO010000038.1:0-3211 GCA_051005235.1 Saccharimonadales bacterium (SeqCode) | reverse complement strand
GACCAAAAAGTCACTGTAAGCGAAGAAGACCTGGCCGCCAAACGCGACCCGCAAAAAGACGCTGCGCTTGCCAAGCTCCGCTAATATAGTAAAGATATTAATTTCTGTCATTGGCTAATTAGCTACTTTTTGAAAGTATGAATTCAATTCATACTTTCAGCTAATCAAAGTATAAACGCTATGCATACTGAATTCATACTTTCAAAAAGTAGCATTATATAGAAGATACCAGCGGCTTTATTTCTAAAGAGTGGGCAGACTTAGAAAAATAAGGTAAACTTTAAAGCAGTAGGGAACAGAGGTGCAAAAAGAGAGGGATATTCTGCATGGGAAGTAAGCAGACGAAGTACATATTTGTAACGGGCGGCGTATTGTCGGGGGTCGGTAAGGGGATTACCGCGGCTTCGATCGGGCGCCTGCTTAAAGCCCGCGGCCTTTCGGTTAACATTCAAAAATGCGATCCATATCTTAATACTGATGCAGGGACATTAAACCCAGCCGAACATGGCGAGTGTTTTGTTACCAAAGACGGTGCCGAGACCGATCTCGACTTGGGCCATTACGAACGATTTCTTGACGAAGAGCTGACCCAGGCCAGCTCCCTGATGAGCGGGCGCATCTTACAAAAAGTTATCGCCGACGAGCGAGCCGGCAAGTATCTGGGCAAAACCGTCCAGTATATTCCGCACGTTACGACGGCGATGCAAGAAGCAATCCAAGCAGCCGGTGACGGCTTTGACATCCATATTGTCGAAGTTGGAGGTACGGTGGGGGACTACGAAGGACTTAGCTTTATCGAGGCAATTCGTGAGTTTGCCATTAACGTCGGGCGTGAACATTGTCTATTTGTGCACGTCGTTTACATGCCATTTTTAGGCGCCAGCCAAGAGGTAAAGACTAAGCCGGCCCAAAACGCGGTGCGCGAGTTGCGCGGTTTTGGTATTGTGCCTGACGTGCTGGTAGCCCGCAGCGAGCAAGCGGCTTCCGAGGGGGCAGTCAGCAAATTGAGCTTATTTAGTGGTGTATCTCCCGAAGCAATCGCCCAGTTACCAAACGCCAAAACTATTTATGAGGTGCCGCTGACGCTTGAAGATTCTGGTTTAGGTGACGTAATTGCCAATCGGCTCAAGCTTACTACCGGCGCGCCAGACTTACGCGACTGGCGCGACGTTGTAAAGCGGGCGCAGACTACCTTTGATAAAACTGTTACTGTTGGCATTGTGGCTAAGTATATGGACAACACCGACACCTATATGTCGGTGTTTGAAGCATTACGGAGCGCCGCCATGTGGAACGACGTGTCGGTCAACATTACCTGGATCGATGCCGAAAAGCTCGAAAAAGACGGCACCGACGTTAGTGCGGCCTTTGCAGGATGTAATGGCATTGTCGTGCCGGGCGGTTTTGGCACGCGTGGACTCGAGGGTAAAATAAAAGCCGCTCAGTACGCCCTTGCTAATGACTTACCATATCTTGGCCTGTGCCTTGGCCTGCAGATGGCAGTGGTCGCCGCCGCTCGTAATGGAGGACTTAAAGACGCTACTACCGCTGAGCTCGACGCAAATGCGCCCAACAAAGTCATTAATACGATGCAAGACCAACTTGGCAAAGAGAACACCGGCGGCACTATGCGTCTGGGCAACTACGACTGTACCATTACAAAAGGTAGCCTCGCCGAAAAGGTTTACGGCACTACCAAAACCACCGAACGCCACCGCCACCGCTATGAGTGCAACAACGAGTACCGCGACCAATACGAATCGTGGGGTATCCGTCCGAGCGGCATTAATCCAGCCAATGACCTGGTCGAAGTCATCGAAGGGGTCAATCATCAGTTCTTCTTGGCGTCCCAGTTTCACCCCGAATTTAAGTCGCGCCCAACTCGGCCGCACCCAATGTTTGACGGCTTCATAAAGTCCATAGCGTAATCTGGAGTTTTGTGTTAGCATAAGCACTATATGGATACTGCAATCAATCCGCAAAAAACAATATTATTGGTAGAAGATGACGACAACCTGGCAAACGTCTACGAACTACGTTTACAGGCCGAAGGCTTTAAAGTGGTACGCGTGGCAAACGGCGAAGAGGCTCTCCAAACTGCCATACAGTTTAAGCCCGACTTAATCATTCTTGATGTAATGATGCCTAAAGTCAGTGGCTTTGACGTTCTCGACATTTTGCGTAACACCCCCGAAACAGCCACAGTTAAAATTATTATGTTAACAGCCCTCAGCCAAGACGCCGACCGCGAACGGGCCCAAGCCTTGGGTGTTAATGATTATCTCGTCAAATCCCAGGTAGTAATCGCCGACGTCGTTGACCGCATCAAACAACAACTCGCCAATTAGTTGTATAAGAGCCGACTCCTCTGTTATCCTAATTGTAAGATTTCTTACATTGAGGATGGGGAATGAGCCGAGCAGCTATCAGTAGCATTGAACAATTTGACGCGTGGGATCGTTGGGAAGAGAACCAGACAGCGCTTACTTCGCGCGAAGATTTATTTGCCGGTATTACGGCTGCAGATCATGTCGGAACAACCAACCTTGTACCGCATCTGACAATTATTCCCGATATGGCGATGCCATTGGCTGTCCGCTGTGATGCGAAGTTTAATGTTACCCAAGCACTTTACGGTATTGTTCGGGCTGGCAGCCAAGGGTTTGCTCTGTCATACGCCTACGGCAGCGATAAATCTCGCGGTAAGTTGCGCAAAACGTCTGCGCCCATCAGCTATATAACACAGCTCAATGACGATCCTCATGGAAAGCGTACCGAGTTTGTGGCGCCTCTATTGCCGGGAGCTACCGTCCTCTTGGGTGGCGAAAGTAAATTAGCGCCCGAAGTTTCTTCAGAAGGCTTAGATTTTATGATCCATGCCGATGAAAAAGGTGAAGTACGCATTAAAGCCAAAAAACTTCGAAAGTTGCCCTTCCAGTTGATCACTGCGATTAGCCCGATGTCTCACCGGGACGAAAACGACTATATGCCGCTTGACGAGGTAGGAACTTGGTCGTTACCGCCACGCTTTTTAAAGCGCGTCCTCAAGCTCAGTTAGTATACTTTTGTCGTCTATTGCTTTGATGAAAAAAAACAGAGGTTTTTGCTGCTTCTGGAGCTAGCTTTCGGATGACCGGGTCTGTCGTGAATCGCGTATATGAGGCGTGCCATCAAGCATTTCGGAGGCAGCGTCGGAGTCTATGACCTGCCC
>JBPCJO010000037.1:0-11242 GCA_051005235.1 Saccharimonadales bacterium (SeqCode) | reverse complement strand
GAACTAGACGGCGCACGGCGCCGGGCGCTAACCAAGCTTTTAAAAGACTACCAGACGATTATTACGACCACCGACGCCGACTCGGTGATTGCTAATTTTAGTGATGGGTATAGTGTGATCGCGATTTAAGAAGTAAGTCAACTTTAAACGTAAAACGTTGACAATCGTCTTACGTTTTGTTATGATTTACGTTATGAAAACCATAACCCTTTCGAGCAAATATCAAGTGGTAATACCTAAAGAACTGCGCCGCGAACTAGATATGCGCCCCGGTCAAAAACTACGAATTTATAAAGCAGCCAAGACAGGCGTGCTAGAAATTAGTACCCACTCAGAACTAGACAAACTATACGGCAGCGTAAAAGGTGTGTGGAGTGCCGACCCGGCAACGGACGTCCGCGCCCAACGAGACGAGTGGGACGATGACACTTGCCTTTGACAGCAACATCTTTATCTACGCCCTCAACGCCCACCCGGAGTTTGGGTTCGACTCTCTACACCTACTAAAGGCGGTAGAAAGCGGAGCCATCTCTGGTGTTGCCTCCGAACTAGTATATCTTGAGGTGTTGTCTGGTAAAAAAATGGACAAAACTCAAGTTGCCAACAGCCAGCAGCTGCTGGACAGAGCAGGAGTAACATTTATTGCCCTCAACCGAGGGTTGCTACTAGCAGCAGCCGCCCTCCGCAGAGAAAGCAAGGTCACCACACCCGACGCGATTCATTTAGTCTCCGCCCGTACAACACCGTACGATTATTTTGTGACCAACGATGTAAAACTCATAGATATAGTAGCCCCCGAGTTTAAAATCTTAGGGTTGAAGGACGCAGTTAAGGTGTTGGGGCTGGCTGCTAGGGCTGAGTATTTATAATCGTATATTGTTTTCGGTCGATATTTAGTCCATCAATAAGCTTATTTATATCTAGAGCTGTTTTTTGGCGAACACCAGGATCAGGTAGGTAGCCTTTTGCCGCCGGATCGTAGATGGGCTCACCTAGATTTGGAACGATGTATATAAAAGATTTATATACGGACACTGTGTCAATATAGGGTTGGTCCGCAATTGATAATACTTTTTTGTCTATGCTGTCGGTGTTCGCCTTTTTAGTGTCAATGTAGAGCGTAGACTTAGTCTCTTTTGGACCACCTATGCAAAGCAAATAACCGCCGCTGGGAACCCCGTGGCCACCGCAAGAAATATAGTCGCCATAACTATATCCAACTACGCCGGTGCGTGACGCAATATCCATACTCAAAACTTCTTTTTCGCGCACGATAACTAGTTTATCGTTATCGGTTAGAATTTCTCTAACTTCCTGTACGGTAAATAATTCTTTTTGTTTTTTGCCAGCAATGTCGTAAACCGTGAGTCTCGCACCATTTAATATACATAAATTATTTTGGCCACACAGTATAGCGCGGGTGTATCCCCCTACAAATGTAAAATCTTTGCGCTCACCATTTTTTATTACCTGGTATACGGTCTTACCTTTCGTTACCTCTACCCTGTCATCGTTAGAAGTTTGATTCTCACCAAAATTCCTTTCGTCATAAGGATAAGAGTAGATTGCAGCCAAAGTATCATTTTTTGCGATCAACTCAAACGGCTGTAATTTATCGTCATTGGGTTTTTCAAAGCTTATCTTTTCTGGCTTTGCGCCTAAACTTGGATAATATAAAACATCGGTAAACTCGTTATTGTATAAAACAAAGCCTTCTTTATAGGCGACTATTTTATAGTATTGTTTATCTTCTATGCCTGTCGGCACTACAGAATCTATTAGTGAAAAATCTGGACGTAGCTCAGAAATCAATGCCCTGCCGTCGCTTGACCCTACCGGGTTGCGCCCACTCAAAAGGACTAGATTTTTGCCACCGGCCGGATATATGCCTGTAATGGTTAGGCCCCTTAGTGCGTCATCGACCACACTGGCGGCTGTGGGCGCTTTATTTGTAGCAGGTAGATGAATCTTTAACGCATCGGAATTTCCTTCACAGTCGTAGGAGTATAATAAGTCCTGGGCATAGTAAGGGCATGTGTCGGGGAAGTTGCCAACAAAGCTGCGATTATTTTCTGGCTGCAGCTCTGCTTTAATAGCGGTGGTTGATAAGAAGGAGCCAGTATTAATCACTTTATAGTAGCTCGTCCCGTTTTGAAAAACTAAAACTTCATAGCTGCCTTTTGAGACTCGCTTTTTTACACTTCCTGACTTGCTTTCTGAATGAATTGTCTTGCCGGTTTTTTGGTCAACAATTTTGTAATCATACGGTTGGTTAGTAGTATTGCTGACGGTAATTTTTACAAACGCATTATTATGCATCCATAGTAAAAATAAGGTAGACAGCAACAGCAAGCCAGCTACAATCATTATTGCGCGAATATATTTAGCTTGGATTATTGGTTGGGGTGAGTAATCTTCTTGCATATGTATCCTCAATTAATTTTTTATGATGCTACTGCCAAGTGAACATGCGGCCCGGTACCTATATCAAGAAAAACTTCGCACTTACTGCCATTGGCCTTTGTTTTAGTGACATATGCTTGGTTAGGTACACCATTCTCGCAGGTTGTACCTAATAACTTGGCTGCATCATCAATAAATTTTTGAATTTTGGCATTGTTTTCTGTGTACGATATTGTCTGGCCGTCAATAGTGGGGTTTATATCGGCGGCCTTGCCTACGCAGTGATTACTGTCGCTACATGGTCCGCGATATAGTGAAGAGATGCCAAATTTGTGTGTTTTTGCCATTGCCGCCAAGAACTTTATAAGCTCTGGGTCTAAGGGGGTTTTTTGGCCATCCGCCGCTTGTTGTATTAGGTTCTTATCGTCAAAAATAGTAATACCAGGATTGTCGAGTAACTCTTGGGCCGCCTCGGCGGCTGTACCTTCATAGGCCCCTACTGTTCCGCCGCCGTCCCCGCCCCCGTCGCTACCTGTCCCGCAGCTACCGCTTGAAGGAGAAGCCTCGGGCGTTGTGGCACCTGGGCTAGAAGGTGTGCCTGAGCCGTATTTTGTGAGAAACTCAGCGGCTTTATCTTTACGGATTTGATGCAGGTTTCCACTAGGGACGCCGGCGTGTGTTTCGTAATGTATTTCGATGGCTTCTGTTGCCTGGTCGCTGTTTGTACTTTTCTTTAATTCAGCAAAAGCGCGCTGATGGGTACCATTAAGTTCATCAATAACATACCCAAGTTGTATGCCTAAGTCGTAAACTTTTTTGCCTGCGTCACGAGCCTTTTTTATAAGAGGATCTTGCCGAGCTGGGAATGTCCACTGTACTAATCCATAGCCTCTTCCAGGGATTGGGGCGTCGCCAGTAGTGCCAGGCTGTAATGCTCTTGGGTTTAAGCCGGACTCCTCATACATATTTCCCATGATACCTGCAGCCTGGAATGGCTTTAGACCTTGGCCGACAAAAAAGTTAAAAATTTTCTCTTCGTTGTCAGAGCCAGTTAAATCAATTGGACCGCCACCACCTCCTCCACTAACATTACACTGGCACTGAGACGATACAGCGGGAGGTTCTGCTGTAGCTCCAGCATCCGCGGCAGCCGCGTCATCTGCTAAAGTCTCACAGGTTACCTTTTCGTAATACTGGATTCCCTTTCGGTATAAATTTCTCTGTTCTACCGACATTGCTTCAATGTTAGGACTAAAAACGAAACTACCGCTTATTAAGCATAGTGCCAACACAATAAAAATCTGTTTTATATATGACATACGTATCTACCTTGCCCTATACTCAACAGTCAGAGATTCCACTGGAACACTTCGTGTTTTTAAGTAATTTATGGCTGTGCTACGCACCTTATCGGAAACAGTTTTGTTAACCTTATCTATTACTACAATAACTACTCCCGAAGGAGCTTGGTCGTCGAAACGATAGGTTATGGCATAGGCGTCTTCTTCGTGAGGAAGGCCAGCCTTAGATAAAATTGGGTGGTTTTCCTCGGGGTTAACACTTGTTAAGTCTGGCTCTGGCTCTTCCAGTATAGGCGGGTTATTAAAGCTGGGGGTATTGCTCTTTTCTACAGACTTGTCGGGTTGCCCGCGAAATAAAAACAGTGTTGAAGATATAAAAATTAACACAAATATTACCGCGGCAGCTGTTGTGTGCTTGGCTATAAAATTCATAACAGCTACTTCAGCCTTCCAAATTCAATGCTTCGTGAACTATAGGTTTTATAGTTAAACGTTTTGCGCCCAACGGTGCCCCCGTCGGCGCTAAAGTTGCCGTCAGCACTGGTGTTGCCCTCGATTGTCTCGATGGTGTCTCCGGTAACCTTAACGACAATTCCGGTGTGCACGTTTCCTCCGTACATAACGACATCGCCCGGCTGAGGCTTGTACTGGCTAGAGTTAGGGGTAAAGTGAATCCCGTATTGTTTAAACCAAGATACTAGACCTGCAACCGCTGGGATATTCCCATCACTACCGGCCGGCGCCCCTTTGAACTCAAAACCCGCTTCGCGGTAAACCCAGCTTACAAACCAGGCGCACCACGGCGCACTAGTTCCGCTAGGGCCGCCGGTGTATTTTTGAACTTCGGGGCCACAATTAGGGCCACAGGTCTCAAGGACTTTATTCCCGTTTTTAGCAAATTCGGCTTCTGCTACCGAGGCAATTCTTGCTCCGCCTACTCCAGTTACGCCTGTTTCCGCGCCCGAGCTGCTGCCAGCTCCTGCGTTTCCACTCCCGCCAGTTTCGTCTGCTGCTACCAGCGCGCAAGCCTCCTCCGATGCCTCCGTATCCTCATAACAAGTAGCTCCCGCCATCGTTTGGGTGTCTAAGATGTAAAAGCGAATGCGCATCCATTCTTCGGAGGGGTCGTTGCATTCGGCGGGCAGTTTGGTGGGGTCTGGCGGTTTGCCGTCTTTGAATTCGTTAAACGAGACGATGTCGTAGGTGGGCCATTGGATATGTACGCCAAAGCAATCTCTAACCTTTTCGCTCATAAAGTTATTTTCAAAAACACAATTATGAGGTAGATTTCGAGCTTCGCAGTCGTATGATGGCATCAAGGCTAGCACCGCTCGAGCGTTCTCGTAGGGGTTATCGACGATTGGGCTGTCTTGCTCGGCTTCGCTAAAGCCATATTGTTTAAAGCCATAGTCATAATCGACTCCGTTGCTGGGGTTTTGGGCGCTGGCCTGGGCACCGAACAGTTTTTGGGCGAACCAGGTGTTGCTGATTATCGCCACTGGGTTAGTCAGGCTTTCGGTGACCCCAGATTGGATATTGGTAGCGCCGCTAAAGGCAACCGTAGAAGCCAATGACCTTGTGTCGTTGATGTCGAACGTCCGAGAGGCGAAGCTGCGCATCTGAAAGTCTTCGTTGGCACCTTCGCGAGCGAGTGTATCGACTTGCTTTTCTTCATTCTCGTCGAGTTCCCGGCCACCCGCCGAAACCATCTGAGAGTTAGCCGTCATGCGGCCGCCGTAAGTTACAATGTTGCCGTAGTCGGCACCGACGGCAAATGGATCAATGGCGTTGCCGGATAGCCAGTCGGCGGCCTGCTTCATAATCGTTGGTCCGGCGGCAAGACCTACCGCGGTACCAAACAGTGTACTAGCTACTCCTCCGGTAACCGCGCTAAGGCCTAGCTGAATGGCTATACCGGCTGTGCTGCAGGCTTTATCGAGTCCCTCGCCCAACGCGCCTTCGCTGGTGAAGCTAAACGGCGAGCCGTCCTTACCAGCGGTTTTAACGGTACCGGTTGGTGCTACCCCTCCTTTTTCTTTACCCTGTTCGGCTCGTAAGCTTTCTGCCTCGTTCCAACCACTTCTGTTCTCTTTACCGGTTGCGGGGTCGGTACCGCGTGAATCTATGCCGTGTAGTTGCTTGGCGTAGTAGCCCATTTGTTCGGCGGTTAGGTCATCGCCACTTGGTCCTTGGCTACCAAGTGACAACAATTCAGTGAACATCCGAATCATGGGGGCAACTACTTTAGCTTGCTTTTCGGCCCCCGCCAATTTATCTAAGTCTCTCAGTAAGCATAGTGTGCCGGTTGCTACCAAGCCACCGCCTACAACTTTGCCGCCTAGGCTTTGCCGGAACTCATCAAGTTTTGTTGCATCTCCCTCGGATACTGCTGTTCCGGTCGCGTCACCTTCTTGGGCAGTAGCATTTGCCTCTTTGGCAGCATCGGAGGGGTCAGCGCCTCCAAACGGTACCCGAGTAACCCGTTCCCCGTTATTAATCCGGTTTGCCCGCTTTTTTCTCCAGTCTTTTATGCGCTCTGACGCCTTTTTTTCAACCGCTCGGTCAACTTTTTTGATTGGGTGGAGTGTCGCTCCCCACCGTTTTGCAGTAACGCGGAAGGCCACACTAGAAGGCACTCCTTTGTAGCCAGCTGGTCCCATAAGGGATTTAATCAACCGTCGCTCTTGCCGGGACTTCATGCCGTCGCCGCCGAGATTCAGTGTGCCATCTGGATTAGTGGTGATCGGTACGCCCGGATTGATTTTCTCGAGGTGTGCCTTAAGCTCGGCCGGACTTTTATTTTTAAAGCCGTCGTAATCTGTGCCGGCTAGTTTTTTGGGGTCAACTACAAAGCGGCCGCGGCCGTTTTCGAACTCAACTTTTACGCCTGCTTTTTCGAGCAAGTTGGTTTCGACTCTCTTTGCTATTTTATTGCCAAAATAACCAAGCCGAACTTTTTCTATCGGACTGCCCGGCTTTGACACGTAAAAAATATAGCGGGCCGATTTAATAAAACGGGTGTCAGAGGTGTCTTTGTTAGTATCAAGGTGAAATCCGTCTAACAATTTGGCCATATGGATAAATTGGAACGGGCCAGACAAGATGCTAAAGCTAAAGATGCCGCCTCCGCCCACTACGGCAGTCACCGCGATCGTGGCAACGCGCTTGCGGGTCATGTTAGTGAGTTTGCCGCGCAACCCGCCGAGGCCGCCGCCAAAGCGGCCACCTTTTTCTTTGCCGCTGTACAGACCGCTGCCGCGCTTGGCTTTGCCTTTTGCTTCGGCGTCCGCAACCCGGTTTTGCAATGAGCCTTCGGCTGAGCCAACCGCGCCAGATGCGCCGCTACCAGCTGCTTCTTCTTGGGAGCCAAGGCTGGATCGGGAGGCAGCTTTAGAACGCGGGTCATCTTGGTCATAGCCTGAACCGTCCTGCTCTACTTGCTTTTGCAGGTCATGGATCTGGTCAAATCGGCTATCGGCCGAGGGCATATTAAACTGATTGTTTAAATCGTCAACCGAACTGCCGTCCGATGGGAAGAGCGGTTTTTTTACGTCGTCGCCGTGATCGTTTTTTTCTGGTGTTTTTGTTCCTGATGCCATAATGTCTACATTCCTGGGGTAAGCCTATTCTGCAGGTCTATCGTGCCCTGCCCGCCTACCATTTCGGCGGCTTGTTCGATTTGGCGTACTTGCTCGGGGTTAGTGGTTATCAGACTGGTTTCGGTGGTACTGGCGGTTACTTGAATGTGGACGTGGTTTTGGCCAGCAAAGAAGAGCCCCTGCCCGACCGGGAACTGGCTGAGGCGTTTGCGCTCTTCGCTGGTTAGCTTAAAGACGTCTGCCAACACGTCAACCGCCGAGGTCGATTGCTTGAGCAAGATCTGCATAGAGGAGTTAGCCACAATCGCCCGTCCCATGCGCGAGCCCATAAAGTCTTCGACGTCTTGCGTGATGGTGCTAATGCCGAGGTTATACTTACGGGCGCGCTTGGCCAGGCTAAACAAAAAGTTGGCACTATCTTCGTATTTCATCAGTTGCCAGGCTTCGTCGACGATCAAAATGCGCTTCTTTTTGTCGCTTTTAGTCTTATTCCAGATAAAGTTGAGGACGATGTACATGGCAACCGGGCGCAGTTCATCTTCGAGGTCGCGAATGTTAAACACCACCATCGGGTTATTAATATTTATGTTGCTTTGCTGCGAAAAGATGCCGGCAAACGTACCGCTGGTGTATTTGCGCAGGCGTTGGGCCAGTTGCGGACCGGTGCCGCCCATATGCAAAAGCGTGTCGTAAAGATCGGTAATAGTTGGCGGCATCGACGTATGAGTTAGAGGGTCGTTAGTAATGCCAGCTTTGGCGTAGGTTTCAATCAGCGCGGCGTCGAGGTCGGCTTCTTCGGAGGGGTTCATGGCACCGAAGGCCGCGCCACCACCACCGGCCATCTGGGCCGAGGCTCCACCCATCATCAGGCGCAGCAAGCCGTGCAGGGTAATCAAGTTGCTGCGCAGCGCGTTATCGGCTTCGTCGACGTCAATTACCTGGGGCAAATCGAAGGGGTTAATCCGGACGGTCGAGTTAAGGCTGAGGCGGATATAGGCGCCACCGACTGCCTCGCACATGCGCTGGTATTCGTTCTCTGGGTCGATGATAAAGATTTCGGTGCCGATCATCATGCTGCGCAGGGCTTCGAGCTTAACGGTAAAACTTTTACCGGCACCAGATTTGGCAAAGACGACCGCATTACCATTTTCGAGCGTAAAGCGGTCAAAAATTACCAAGCCGCTGTTGTGCATGTTGATGCCGTACAAAATGCCGTTATCTTGGCTTAAATCGGCGCTGGTAAACGGAAAGCTGGTGCTGACGGCGCCGGTGTTCATGTTGCGCCGAATCTGGAGCTGGTCCATAAACTGCGGCATAGTGCTGTTAAGCGCTTGCTCTTGCTGGCTGCTGGCTGGCTTTGAGTAGACGAGCTGTTGGCCTAAGATCGACTCGACTTTATTAGCAACAAATTCTAGGTCGTCCATGGTCGTTCCGTACAACGTAAAATAAAAGCCAAACCTAAAGAATCGCTCTTCGCCGACCTGTAATTTGGTACGCATTTCTTCGGCATCAAGAATAGCCGATTGTTTAGACGGGTCGCGCACGCGACCCTTTTCGGCGTCAATTTGAATACCGGCTTCTAACTGAGCCACCTTTTTACGGAGGTTATTAAGTACAATCTGGCTCTCGACTGGGTACACGTACAAAGATACGTCCATGACTTCGTCGAGGTTAACCATGCTGCTCATCCAGCCGGTTGTCAGTTGGCGCGGATAGCCGTACACGTAGTACGAGCGGGCATAGCGCGTGCCGAGCTGGAAGTGCGTCTTGTGGTATTCGATCGAGCTCGGCGCGATAAAGTCGCGCAGTGCCGTGATGCCCTTTTTAAAGGCCAGGTCGACTTCTTGTTCTTCGCGGGCCCGCTGTGCTTGGGCAATCGCGACCGGGTCGAGCGGCGGTGCTTGTTTTTTGCCAAAGGCCATTACTGCAGTTGCCTCTCTAGGCCTGGCTGTGGCGCCTGGCCCTCGCCCTTAGTCACAATCGGTACCTGTAAATCATCAAAATTGTTGAGTTTTTGGCGGGTCGCCGTGTCCGGGTTATAAGCATCGTAGTAGAGTTCAATCAACTCCTGGGTATCGAGCGGCAGCCCTTGCACGCCGCACTGTAAAAGCCCGCCCAATACGGCCTGAACGCGGTTGCGCAGCTCGTCTTTGGCTTCTGCCAACTTCTTCTCGTCGATGACGACATGTGTTTTGGTAGTGTTAAATATGCTAAACATACTCTCGATCAGGCTCTTGTTCGACTTCTTTGAGGAGGCTTCTGACTCATGTTTTGGCAAGAACGGAATAACAATATAAAAATTCTTATCCATAATATTTGTTTGGGCTGCCATCTGGTCAACGTAGTCGATGTAATCGTCCATGAGCAGTGCTAGCAACATGTTGTCGTGTTCGGAACGAATTTTATCGAGCCGGTCGAGGTATGGCTTGATATCGATTTTTTGGGACCGGATAAAGATCTGCAACGGAAAATAAAGTGAGTTTAAAAACCCTTGGTAGCTATATTCGACACCTTCGCGCTCGGCCGGGCTCATTAAGTCAAAGTTAATTGATTTGAGCATAATAACCGACCGGAATGAACCGTCGGCCATAATCACAATGCCGTCGCGAATCTCGGCAATCTGGAGGTTATTTTGGGTGCTGTTTTTGTTTACGTGCGGTTTTGTTTGGATAGGCGCATTCGGGTTCCCAGGGATAACTACGCCCGGGTTCATGGCCGGCATAAAATTAGCCCGTGGATCGGCTGGCATTGATTGTTGTGGCGGCAGATTAGGGTCAGCATAAACAGCTCCCTGGGCGGGGTAAACTTGTGGTGGCTGGTTTTGCGGCTGGTTTTGCTGATCGGTTGGATTCATTCTT
Organism: Saccharimonadales bacterium (SeqCode); assembly: GCA_051005235.1. GTDB lineage: Bacteria > Patescibacteriota > Saccharimonadia > Saccharimonadales > 2-12-FULL-41-12 > JALQXV01. The sequence continues at coordinate 1,081 of JBPCJO010000037.1, read as the reverse complement.
GAATCAACTCCCACCTACTTCTATAACGAAATTACTGTTTATATTTAACGAAGTGTGATCACGACTTCATCCTCGTCCGAGTCATTTCTCTTGGCTTGCCTCGCGAGTGTGGCGATGTCTAAATCGTTATTCTGAGCAAGATCAAGTATAGCAGGATTCGCAACCTTTGTCATTGGCGCTTGTGCTTCTTTGACCGGCTCTTCAACAGCGGTTACATCGTCTGTTGCGCTAGACGATTGGGTGCTCGCCGGTTGCGCAGCCACGGACAATTTTTTGGCTGGCTCTGCTGTGATTAATTCGCCCGCCGGGTGGGTAGAGAGCGTGCGCATATGGCTGTTTACCAACGCGCCGGCGTCACGTTGTTCGCGTAGCTGGTAACTTAGCGCCTGCTCGGCAGAAGTGTACGGCACAGCTGGCGCTGGCTGGCCAACCGCGACGGGTGGCGTAAAGTTGATGGTCGGTTGCTGGACTGACCCAATCGATTCGCCCTGCCGAACCCGATCCATCTTCTCGAGGGAATGGCGGCGTTGGTCTTGGCTGCTGGTCTGCATCATCTGGGTAAAATTTTCTGACACGGCGGTATCTACATCAAGCACGTCCCGGTAAGAGCTAACATCTATCTCGGGTACCGGCCGCGGTATCATCGACGGACTAACCAGCCGGTCACCCAAGACCGGAAGATGGTCATTTAAGCCAGCATTCTTAGTCGCCCACCCGCGCGTATCAATCGTATCGGCCAGCGCCTTGAGCCGGCTTTGCACCTCGGCCTGGTTTAAGCCATCTGTTTTAGATATTTCGATGACTTTTGGTACGGTAATCGTAACCAACTCTTCTAGCCCGGCTTGGTCCCAAATGCGCGACCGCGGTTTTACCCGAAACCGGATCTTGGCCAGTACCCACACCTCGGTCGGCTGGTCTTTGTTCCACGGAATCGCTAAAAATAAGCCCAGTAAAGTCGGCGGCGCGAACACGGTTAACAGAAAAGCCGCTCCCTGCGTTACCGCGTACACACCTAGGTACCCAAAAAATATCGCCGAAGCGCCAAAAATGAACTGCTTCAGCGTCAACGGCCCCAGGAACT
>JBPCJO010000036.1:0-2423 GCA_051005235.1 Saccharimonadales bacterium (SeqCode) | reverse complement strand
TCCTCACTCGCCATATCTACCGATATGCCTCAATCAAAAAGAACCTATTTAGCTCACTGATCCATCAGCCTAATTCTGCAGGTTTTGCTTTGGAATGGCTATGAGCGGCTACGACCTTTCATCTTTCTCTCGTTGTAGCTACGCTACCCCTCCAGAAATATAAAAGCTCTCGCTCGTCTCAGCTAAACCCTGGCATCTGCACAAAAGTGCGAAAGTCCTATATAGCCCTCCAGTGGTTATAAAAGTTATCCACAAGCAGTATTAAATATTACAGCAAAGTGTGGTTGGTTTGTGCCATTTAAACTGCCATACTAACAATAAATTATGGCAATTCAGCTATCACCCGAAGTATTAACACAGAACACCGCAATTATGGGAATTATCGATGCAGACTACGCCATGCTGGTGCCATCTTCGGCAGAGGGTTCAGTTTTGGACATGCCACAAGGTATAGACTGCGCGCTTGGCTACGAAGGTTATATTACCGGTATTCACAAGCTTGCCAATCGTTACGGCGTTAACCCCAACAATACAGAAAACGAGATTATAGCCGCTTCCATTGGCAAGCAAGCTGCTCTCGGTCTCGAGGAAGTTTCCGAAACAGATTTCGCCCAATCCCTTTTACAAGTCGTGCCACATATCCGTGGGTCATTTTCGCTCATGGTTCGATATAAAGACGAACTATTTGTTACCCGTGATAGAAACGATGAACACTCCGTATTTTTTGGTACGCTGCAAGCTGGTGGATTTGCCATAACCTCTCTATTTAAAGCCATGCAAGACCTTAAAGCCGAAGGTGTCACCGAACTACGACCAGGCACCCTAGCCCGTTTTGAAGCCGACGCTATCCATACTACTCGCTGGGCTTTTCAGTAGTCTGACACTCGGATATATAGGACTTTCGCACCTTTTAATAAAAAGTTAATAACTGGTATGTATAGTAAACCCAACAAGAAGTAATATGTAAGGAATGCTATGACAAAAAACAACCACGACACCAGCCATTACGAGGGCGCACTCCTCGAAAATATTCAAGATATTGTAATGCGTATGGCCGAAGCATTATCGAGCCTAGTGGTAAAAGTAAACGACATTGACATTCGCCTTCAGCGAGTTGAAAAAAATACCGAGTTGATGCTTCCGGTACTTCAAGCAGCTGTTAAAGATCAATCAAAACAGCTCAACAACCATGAACGTCGTATCGTCAAACTCGAAGTAGCTGAATTATAGTATTTTTGGTTCAGGCTTTATTTTACGACTCGCAATATACGTGGCAACTGCCAACCCAATGCCGACTCCGGTAAATATAAAGTAAATTATCTGCAATTGTCCTGCCAAGTTAAGTAATACAGGGCTAAACACGTCACGCGTCAGCGCGTCGCTCGGGGTCGAGTCAAGTAGGCGCTTTAAGCCGTAGGTTAACAATAGCCCAAGCACAAACAAACCGATGGCACCGGCTACCATCGATCTGGTAATCTGCCTTAATGCTTTACTCCGATCTTGGGCTAACAGCAAACCAATAACCATAAACGCCACTGTAAGCAGGGGTAATAGCCAAAGCAAAAGAGTTTTTTGCGAGTAAACTGATTGTAGTCCGTCAAATTGCGGGAATGGGCTGCGGTTCTGTTGACTAGTGGCTCCCCCGCTCAGGGCGTCCAAAGAAAAATCATCAGATGAAATCACCGGAGTTTTCAAAAATCCGCCTTCGTTCGCGATCTGCTGGCTTACCGTCCTACCCGCCTGCGCCGCGCTAATGCCAGGAGGCATACAGGTGGCATTAAAGACATCAAATGAAGCAGGCAAATTGCGTACATTACAGGCAGGCAAGCCACTCAACTGCTGCGTGACATTATTACCAATTTCCTCCGAGAAACGAGCGTTGTTTTCCGTAAAGTCTAAGCTAAAAACTGGCTTGTCGCCCTTCCCTTCTAGCCACGTAAATGTACTGGCAATGACGGTGTCGCCCTTTTGCTCGAGGTCGCTCGCCGGAAAGGCCGTATCGGCCGCCGTGCGCACCCACGGCGCGTTCAGCGGAATTTGACCAGCACTTTTCGGATCATTCCGGGCGCTCGCTATAACCGAAGGCACGATTTTAGTGTAGGTATTCTCCGCCCGCAGTGCCTCTTGTATAGCGTTGGCATTTAAGACACCAAACAACGCGAAGACATTGGCAGTCAACAAAAAACAGACACCTACCAGATGTAAACTTATCCAACTGGCAAAATTTCGCAGAATATTCATGCTAGATACTGTACAGCTTTACTGTGTTATGAGCTATACAGGACTTTCTCACTTGTCTACAGCCCCAGGCTCTACCTATAGCCATTCCAAAGCAAAACCTGCATTTTAGACTGCGCCTCAGCGGCTAAATAGGTTCTTTCCTCACTCGCCATATCTACCGATATGCCTCAATCAAAAAGAAC
>JBPCJO010000035.1:0-2199 GCA_051005235.1 Saccharimonadales bacterium (SeqCode) | reverse complement strand
GGTTTAGTATCTTTGGTTACGACCGGCTTTTTAGCTGCCCGGGTTTCACCTTCGACTTGAACGAAAATATGGCTGGTTTTGCGCTGGAATGGTAACGCACGTCCATGCGAGGCCGGACGAAACCGCTTTAAGCGTGGGCCAGGCGTCACACTAATGTGCGTAATTTGCAGAGTATCAGCTTTGTAGTTATGGTTGTTCTCGGCATTCGCGCGAGCGCTCTCGATAACCTTGCGAACCGGTACAGCAGAACGGCGCTGGACGTGTGACAAAATAGTCATAGCGTCAGCCACACTGTGGCCACGAACCAAAGCAGCTACGACGCCGACTTTACGCGGGCTCATATGCACACCAATAGCACTTGCTTTAACAGCCATTACTTCTTACCTTTCGCAAGCTTACCGCCGTGCGTACGAAATTTACGGGTCGGGCTAAATTCACCAAGCTTATGCCCCACCATGTTCTCGGTAATAAAAACCGGCACATGAACGCGGCCATTATGAATCGCAATTGTACGCCCAACGAATTCTGGTGGAATCGCACAAGCGCGAGCCCAGGTCTTAATAATTGTTCGGTCTTCGTTACCAAGCGCTGCCACTTTTTTAGCAAGCTTTGGATCGATAAATGGACCTTTCTTTAATGAACGACTCATAACTTATTTCCTCTTCGCCGCGTGTCGGCTCTTTAAGATTAACTTGGTGGTACTCTTGCGGCGGCGGGTTTTGTAACCAAGCGTCTTTTGACCCCATGGTGTGCGTGGCGCGGCACCGTGGTTTTTACCACCACCGATACCGTGACGACCACCGTCACCACCACCGTGTGGGTGATCGGCAGCGTTCATAACGACTCCACGGACGCCCGGGCGAATACCCTTACGTCGGTTACGGCCGGCTTTACCGATTTTGATGTTCTGGTGCTGGACGTTACCAACCACGCCGATGCTCGCCATGCAGTTACTATTTACTAAGCGAACTTCGCCGCTAGGCATACGGATCTGAACATAATCTCCTTCTTTGGCCATAAGTTGGGCGCTAGCGCCGGCGCTACGGACCATTTGCGAACCTTTGCCGGGGTGCATTTCGATAGCGTGGATAACGCTACCGACCGGAATATTCTTGAGAGCTAAACGGTTACCGGTTTCAATAGGAGCTTCTTCGCCAACCGTAATCGTTTGGCCTTGCTTCATGCCTTGGGCAGCCAAAATATAATGGTGCTGATCTTTATTATCTTTAATACGGGCGATACGAGCGCTACGGCCTGGATCATATTCGATATGTTCAACCAAGGCGGTTGTACCGGCAGCCAAGCGGAAGTTCATGATGCGGTAAAAACGCCGGGCGCCACCACCACGGTGACGGGTAGTAATCCTGCCCATGTTGTTGCGTCCGCTATTTTGCTTACGGATTGTTGTCAGAGACTTGAGCGGTTTACGAGTAGTAATCGTATCAAAGTCTTGCGAAGTCATACCGCGTCGGCCGGGAGTAGTTGGATTATACGCTTTAATAGCCATTACTTGGTCTCCTTCTTAGCTGTTTTAGCGGCTTTTTCGGCAGCCTTAACTTCGGCGGCTTCAGCTTCTTCGACAGCGGCAAAAATCGGGATAGAGTCACCTTCTTTAAGCGTTACAAAGGCTTTTTTGTAGTCAGCTCGTTGGCCCATAACATTCTTACGGTATTTGCCTAAACGGATTGAGCGGGCTTTTTTGCCTTTAACAACGATAGTGCGCACATTTGTTACGGTTACACCAAATTGTGCGGCGACGGCTTCGCCGACTTCGATTTTGTTAGTCGATTTAGGAACAATGAACACAAACGTATTGGTAGTCTGTGCACTGGCATAGGTCTTTTCGCTCATGCGAGGTTTAAGCGTTAGTGTTTTACTCATTATTTTGCGCCTCCCAACCAGGTAGAAATAATATCAAGTGATGGCTTGGTGATAATAACCTTATCGGCGTTAAGAACGTCAAAGACACTAACGTAGGTAGCTTGGACCACTTTAAGGTTAGCAACGTTACGTGTTGCCCGTACAACCATGTCGTCTTTGTTGTCGACAACCAGGAGTGTGCGGCGGTTAGCGCCAAGTTTGCTCATTAAATCGACGGTTGGCTTAACTTTACCTTTACTGTCAAAAGCTTCGATGATCGAAATTTTGCCGGCTTCGTTGGCAAGCGAAAGAGCCTGCCTTGTAGCAACACGCTTAGCT
>JBPCJO010000034.1:0-17716 GCA_051005235.1 Saccharimonadales bacterium (SeqCode) | reverse complement strand
GTAGGAAAGTCCCCATCCTCACACTGGTAGATCTGATTGCTGTCAAGTGTGTGCCCAGCTGTAAAAGGTGCAAAATAATAGCGCATTACAGGTGTATCGGGGGTTTGCAGGCGTTGAATAAAAGAATTCGCCCGAACATACCCGGAACCGATCTTAGGCGAAAAGGGAAGGGTTGCATCCAAGCCAGGATGGTCGGTTTTCGCTTGCATAGCGTTAATCAGCTCTGCCCAGCTGGCATCGGGTTGATAACTTTTACCATGACTCAATAAACCGCTAACATAACTAGCCGCAAGTGAAGTTCCAGCTACAGCTATTGCATATTGTTGGCTTTGATTGGTTTTGCTCCACGAAGAGGTGTTCATACTATAGCCAGGTGCCACCACGTCCAATTCATTGCCATAACTGCTAGATGAAGCCGGTCCGCCGGCGCTGCTTTCCGCGCCTACCGAGATTACTTCAGGATAGCGGGCCGGGTAAGATATACAGTCGCAACCGTCATTACCGCTAGCCGCGACCACAACACTACCTTTATCTAGGGCGTACTGGATCGCTTCACGCAAGTAGCTGTCTTCCTCGCTGCCACCAAAACTCAAGTTAATAACGTCGACATTGCGGTCAGCCGCATAACGAATAGCCCGAGCTACCGACAGTGTATTGCCGTATTCATCATCGTCTATAGCCTGGATTGGTAAAATTTTGGTAGCCCAGTTAACTCCGGCAATACCGCGGGCATTATTTCCGCTGGCTGCCAAAATGCCGGCCATTTGGGTGGCATGCTTCGTACCAGTGCCGTCCGGGTTAACCTCACCAGCTTGAACACTATTGTCATTATTTATGAAATCCCAGCCACGAACATCATCGACATAACCATTGCCATCGTCGTCTATTAAATTACAAGACTTATCGAGCACTAATCCCTGTTCGGTGCAGTTTAAGCGGGAAGGGTTTTGCTTTGTAGTGATGCCGGTTTCATTATCAACGATGCCATCATAATCATCATCTATAAGATTGCAGGATTTGTCTAAGGCAAGTTTTTTATCGGTGCAATTTTGCTGACTTGGATTCTCAACTGTCGTCGAACCTTGTTCGTTGGCATTTACTGCCCATCTGCCGGCAAATTCCTCGTGAGTTAAGGCGATTCCGGTGTCTATAACGGCTACAGTGGTTTGATAAACACCCGGTTTAGCGTCCCATACCTGGTCTAAGCCGGTTTTCTTAGTCCACCATTGGTCACTCAGAGGGTCATTAGTCGCTGCCAGCGGCTTGTACGTTCGCAGCGGAAAATTACCTTTTTCGGTATGAATGACCGGCGAGTTGCCTTGTTGGAAAACCGTAACAGATGGTCGTGATGTTGTACCCCCTATTGGCGTACGGCTAGAAGCCAGGACATGGCTTACAATTGACACTTCATCAGCAAGTGACAGTGCGGTTGTCTGGTTTGGTGTTTGAGTGCCAACAGCTAGGCTATCTGCATATAGTAAACCGCACGCAACAACTCCAAAGACAGCTACAAATCGAATTATATTTTTCATTTTTGTTCTTACTAACGTGTAAGTAGTATAGCACAGCCTGCCGTAAGAGTGAGTGAAGCGAACGAGAGGTTTCGTAAGAGTCATTTCGTTTTTTTAATGGGCCTTAAATGACTCCCTAAACCGGAAAAGTGACTTTAAAAGTTGTACCTTTGTTCAACTCGCTATCGCAAGTAATAGTGCCTTTAGCCTGCTTAATCAGCGTTTTTACAATATATAGACCAAGACCTGTGCCTTCATTAAATACTTCGAAAGCATTATGGGCTCTTGAAAACTGGTCAAAGATGGTAGGTATATCTTTTGCAGGAACTCCGATACCGTTATCGGAGATAACTATTACAACCTGACCATTTTGTAGTTTGACCTTAATGGATATATAACCATCTTCAGGAGTATACTGCACGGCATTGGCTATCAAGTTAGATACTATTTCTTGAGTTACAAAAGTATTACAAGTGATCTTTTGGATACCTTTACCGTAAACTTTTACAAAATGCAGTTTTTTCTTCTGTATCTTATTCTGTTGCTCAGATTCTACGGCCACAAGCACGTCTATCAGTAAACCGTCTTTTGCGAGCAAGTTTGTATCTCCGTTTTGAATACGCGTTATAAGCAAGATGTCATTAATAAGTTCGATCATGCGCTCGGATGAACTGACGATTGTTTTGGTTAACTTTTTCTGGTTTGTATCTAATGCACCTCCCATGCCGTCATGTAACATATGAGCATACGTCATTATTGCTGTCATAGGCGTACGTAACTGATGTGAGGCAATATTGATAAAGTTGCTCTTTATAAACGAGAGTTCATATTCTTCTGTAATATCTTTAGCTATATACACAGTCTGACGGGTTGTGGGGATGATCCGATAGGAAATTTTAAATATATATTGCTGGTCATCTTGAGCCCATTTATAGACGTTGGCACCAGTAGCGGAATTGGCTTCCGGTATGCCTGGGTTGGTCAGAAATTCCATTTGTGGATCTGGCTTGAGCTGAGGAGAGAACACATCGTCTAAGTTTTTACCGAGAAGAAATACCCTTGGTACCCTCAAAAGATTTGAAAAGGACTGGTTTGCAAATATCAGTCTTTGATTTTTATCCGTGACATATACCGCATCTGTAATGCTGCCTAACACGATATCCATCCAACCCAAGCTTCTCTGAACTTCTAGGAGTTTCTTCGAGAGTGAATCAGACGTTATATCAGCCATTTTCTGTAGGGTAATCAATTATGGCGGCAAACTGCCATTTACCGTTTCTCTTACTGCCTACAATAAAATGATTAGATAACTTTTCCTTACCGTCTTTATACTTGACTTTTAGCGGTAATTGCTTATTTAATAGCTCAGAATGTTCCGTCGTCAAAAAACGGGCGAAACCTACATTATGAGCGCTGCGCATGTGGTCGGGCATTATTTCCACCACGGACTTGCCGAGTAAATCGTCGCTAGTCCAGCCATATTCTTTTGTGAACGCAACGTTTACGAAGGTGAAAATACTGCTTTGGTCTATAGCAACTATCGGCAAATCGGTAACTTTTAGTAAATCAGCTACAGTCGTAGATTTATCAAACTTCATACCGATGCCCCATTTATTGTTACTGTTATAGATATCTATTTTAACACTTAAAATTTCTTAAATCGAGACAAAATTTTTACTTATTTACGAAAGGGACTGAGCAGCTTCTTTATGACTTTAGAAAACCTTGATTCTTGGACTAGCTCTTGTTGCCTGGCTATGATGAGTATGCCGCGTTCATCAGCCGTTAGATCGAGGCAACCGACTGCCGTTATTTCTGAGTTACTTAGCCCTAGTCTTGCAATTTTAACAGCAAGTGCTTCGCTTGTGTCTGCTATATTCATTTCGGCTAATGCACATACTCTAAGACCTTTTGCCTGAAAATGATGTGATTCTAGGTAGTGTTTATCAGAAAATCTGGTAACAGAGTCTACGTCTTCGCGGTAGACAAGTTCTGGGTTTAAATGGTCGATATTAACATTCATTTAATATATATTATAGCACTTTTAGATGTGTAATACAATTTTTTGTATATTTCGTCGTAGCTTTGGCAATAATAGGGGGTCAGGTAATGCTATAGTTATAAGTATAAATTAAAGGCGGACCATGAACCCAACCGAGCAACCAATCTGGCAGCAATTGACTAATCATCAACAAACATTTGCAAACCGTAGTTTACGCCAACTATTTACCGAAAACCCAGAACGCGGGCAGCAGTTAAGCGTCCAAGTATCTGACGTCTTCCTCGATTACTCAAAAAACTTAGTTGACGACGAAACGATGAAGCTATTATTTGAATTAGCAAAAAGCCAACAAGTTGAGGCGCAGCGAGACAAAATGTTTGCCGGTGAACCCATCAATACGACCGAAAGCCGACCGGCACTCCATACTGCTCTACGTAACCAATCTGGTGAACCTATTATGGTCGACGGCAAAGACATAAAGACCGACATTAAAATGGTGCTTGAACGTATGGTGGTCTTTAGCGAGTCAATTCGAAACGGCTCATGGCATGGGCACACTGGCCAACCGATCAAAAACATTATTAACATTGGCATTGGCGGCTCAGATTTGGGGCCAGTTATGGCTACCGAGGCATTAAAATTTTATAGCCAGCGCGACATAAACGTGCGATTTGTATCTAATGTTGACGGTACACATTTTGCCGAGGCGGTCAGGGGGCTGGATCCGGCCGAAACACTGTTCATTATCGCCTCAAAAACGTTTACTACCGACGAAACAATGACCAATGCCCACACTGCCCGCGACTGGCTATTGGCCACATTAAAAGACGAAACAGCTGTCGCTAAACACTTTGTAGCTGTATCTACCAATTCCGAAAAGGTAGCCGGTTTCGGTATCAATACCGCCAACATGTTTGAGTTTTGGGATTGGGTAGGCGGACGCTACTCGATGACCAGCGCCATCGGCTTGTCGATTATGGTCGCCATCGGGCCAGACCGCTTTGATGAAATGCTGGCTGGCTTTTGTGCAATGGATGAGCACTTTAAGCACGCGCCGCTCGAACAAAATGGGCCAGTTATTTTGGCACTACTGAGTATCTGGTATACCAATTTTTACGGCGCACAGTCAGAGGCGGTATTACCATACGACCAATACTTACATCGTTTGCCTGCCTATTTGCAGCAAGCCAGCATGGAGAGCAACGGCAAGAGCTTCGGCATCAACGGAGAACCGCTCAATTACACTACGGCACCGGTAACCTGGGGTGAACCAGGCACTAACGGCCAGCACGCTTTTTACCAATTATTACATCAGGGCACGCATTTAATCCCGTGCGACTTTATTGGCTTCGCCAAGCCGTTACACAACCTCGGCGAGCACCATCGCAAATTGGTTGCCAACATGTTTGCCCAAAGCGAGGCGTTAGCCTTTGGCAAGACTGCCGACCAAGTCCGTGCCGAAGGCACTACCGAAGCGCTCATACCGCACAAAACCTTTGCTGGTAATAAACCAAGCAACAGCTTACTGTTACCGCAGCTGACTCCGCATACACTGGGCCAGCTCATCGCGTTGTATGAACATAAAATATTCGTACAAGGTGTTATTTGGAATATCAATTCGTTCGACCAGTGGGGTGTCGAATTAGGTAAAGTACTTGCCCAAACTATTTATAGCGAGTTCAATGGCGACGCGACGCGACGCGAGCACGATAGTTCAACCAGCAATTTAATGAGCAAATACGAATCATGGTCGTAAAAAAACAGGCGTCAAAACAAAAAACTAACAAACGCTGGCTCGCGGCCGATCCAAAGTCGGTGCTCATATTGAACGATTTTAATAACGAAGCCCTGAATGAAACCTCAGATGCAATGTACGAGTACACTAAGAGCGTCAAAGTCTACGTCACCGAATTTGATGTTAATATGGACAACCTCCAAGCCGACGCCAACACTAAAAATCAGGTCGAAGCCAATATTTATTATGAAATGATGCGGGCTTGTATCGAATCAAAAGTTTGTCCGAGTTTTTCAATTTTAGGCATTACCGATAAAGAAACCTGGTATAACCATATTGGCCTAAAAGATCCCCGGCCGCTGCCATTTGACGAAAAGTACCGGCCAAAGCCGGCTTACTGGGCTCTACGCAACGCCTTGGAGCAACCATAGTGAGGTTTTTAAATGTTCCATCAGAAGTCGCCACCGCTGAAATTATAGACAGTATCAATCGGGCGCTCCAAGCAGGATCTGCCTTATTACTAGTGTCTGGCGGGTCGAATATTCAGCTAGCCGTTACTGTCCGAGACGGCTTAAAAATAACAAACCAGTTAACGCTCGGTTTGATAGATGAGCGGTATGGTCCAATCGGGCACCCAAATTCAAATTGGGCTCAACTGCTCAACGCCGGGCTTAACCCCGAAGGACTACAGTTACTACCAGTGATGATAGACGATGGCGTTGGCCACGAACAAGCTGCAGCCAGTTATCGGGAACGTCTACAGGCTGCTATTGCCAACCACAATACGGTTATTGGTATTTTTGGTATTGGTGACGACGGGCACACTTCGGGTATTTTACCTAGAAGCCCAGCCATAACCGCAACAGAAACCGTAATAGCTTTTATGGGCCATGACTTTCCCCGTGTTACCGCTACGCCGGCGATAATGCCCCTAATTAACAAAGCATTTTTAGTTAGTTACGGTGAACACAAACACGATCAACTTATCCGCTTAACAGAGAATCTTAGTATTGCCGACCAGCCAGCTCAGGCACTAAAGCAAATAGCAGACCTAACCATATACAGTGACTTAAAGGATAATGACTAATGGCTGACCGGTCTGCGGCACTAAACGATGGCATATTTGTCATTTTTGGCATTACCGGAGATCTCGCCAAACGTAAATTGTTGCCCTCACTGTACCAACTCCTCGATATGGGGTTGTTGTCTGAGCGGTTCCGGATTGTAGGCACCACACGGCGCGCCACCGAAATTGATGAGGTCATCGCAGAGCTCAAGTCTACACTGATAGCAAACAATATTCATGCCAACGATAGCGTGCTTAAAAAACTGCAGGGTATGATGCGCATGGTGCATATGGACATTGCCAAAACCGAAGATTACGGTTTACTAAAACAAGAACTTGATAAGATAGAGGATGACATCGGGCTGTGCCTAAACAGACTATTTTACATGGCCGTACCACCCAATATGTTTGAGCAAGTGGTGACTGGTTTGGGCACTTCCAGCCTAAATAACGGTTGCCAGCACCAAGCCAGCCAAAGTCGGCTATTAATCGAAAAACCATTTGGCTCCAATACCACCTCGGCCATTGAACTCATCAAAAAACTTGAAACGGTGTTCACAGAGCAGTCAATTTATCGGGTCGACCACTATCTCGCCAAAGAAACCGTTCAGAATATATTGACCTTCCGCTTGAATAATCCAATTTTTAGAGCCATTTGGGACCGCCATTCTATTGACAGCATCGTTATTACCGCCAGCGAGCAGATCGGTATCGAAGGCCGCGCCAATTTTTATGAGGGCACCGGCGCGTTGCGTGATCTTATCCAAAGCCATTTACTGCAATTACTAGCCTTAACTACTATGGAAGATCCTAACGACCGCTCGTCAGAAGCAATCCATGCCGCTAAATTAACCTTGCTAGAAGCAATTACCCCAATTGCGCCAGCTGATGTCGACAGTCAGACTGTTCGGGGCCAATACGCCACCTATAAAACCGAGGTCGGTAACCCCAACTCACAAACAGAAACCTATGCGGCTATTACATTAGCAATCGATAACGAACGTTGGCGCGGTGTCCACGTATTGCTCCAAACAGGGAAGGCAATGGCCGAAAAACGTACCGAAATTACCCTAACTTTCAAATCACGCGTAACAGGTAGTACCGATAAAAATAGACTCACCTTACGGGTGCAACCCGACGAAGGCATCAACCTTAGTTTGCTAGCTAAAAAACCCTCACTTATTAATGAGACCGAGATCGTACAAATGGGATTTTCGTATAGCAGTTCATTTAGTGGCACGCAACCTGACGCCTATGAACGCGTCCTTGTAGATGCTATTCGCGGTGATAAAACATTGTTTACAACCGACAAAGAAGTTCTGGCCTCGTGGCTCATTATTGATGGTGTTTTGCAAGAATGGGCAGACAATAAACAGCCGCTTTTGATGTACGATAACGGCTCAAACGGGCTAACTGAAACTACAGGAATCGCTAAAAGCGACATATTTAACAGTATGTAAATGGCATACTGTTTATAGTTAAATTACCAGTATTAGGAGTACTTATGGCCGACGAACAAGATAACACTATCCAAAAACAGCCACCACACATACATAGCGCCGAAGAGATTAAAGAAGTAAAAGACGAACTCAAACAGGCAATCCATCGCTCGCATGAGGTATTAGCCCGTGCAACGACAGTGTTTCCGTTTACACTTTTTCCTGATACTGTCATTATCGATCGGGCAAAATTAACAATTACGCACCGTAGTTTTGTTCAGACAGCCGATCTCATGAGTATACGGATCGAAGATATACTAAACGTCACCGCGAATGTCGGCCCATTATTTGGTTCGTTATCTATAGTTAGCCGCGTGTTAAATTCAGAAAAACCATTTGTAATTAAATTTTTATGGCGCGAAGATGCCCTCAAATTAAAGCGTGTTTTGCAAGGTTACGTTATAGCAATTCAAAAAGAAATTAACTGTGGACCACTCGAAACCAAAGAGCTAGCAACGATGTTAAATGAGCTCGGCAAAGACGACCATCCAGAAGCCCGTTAAACTGTTGTATATTTTATTATTCCTTATGATATAGTTAGCCTATGACTGCTAAGAACTTCAGTAAGTACTATGGTGAACTTAAAAAAATACTGTCTGCGGCCGCTGTCGATACTCAATTGTTCAAAATTGTCGTCAATGCTCCCTTCCACAATAAGCTCTATGCCACAACTTTGGATCTTGGCATTATCGTCCTGCTACTGGTAAATCCCGAGACAAAAACAATTGACCGGGTAGCACTATCAGACACCGAATCCGCCGAGTGGGCAATCAAAATGACACCCGTACCGTTTCGTGAGATCAAAATCCCAGTTTCGAGCTCTGCCAACATTATCGCCAAAGCAATTAAGACCCAACAGCCGCAAAAAACCGCTGACTGGAAGTTTTTATTTATACCCGCCTTAAGCGAAGAGGCAGCCCGCTTTAACCAAGCCGGTGCTGGTATCGCCTGCAGTTATGTATATCCGTTACTTAATACTCGGTCAGGTGGAGCTATGATTTTTAGCTATTACCAACCGCCAGAAAATATTGGTCACCAACACCAAGATTTTATGTCTAATTACAGTACTTTGGTAGCGCAAGTACTTAGTTAAAAGCCTAGCCCTAACTAATCTCAAACAGTCGCTTAACAGCGGGATTACCAAAATTTGGGCGCATTCGTTGGCAACGGCCATTTTCCCAGGTAAATAATTTTTGCAAGCCTTTATGCTCTTGGCCTTTGACGATAGCAGCCGTAACAAATGGGTCTTGCTGCCACGATTCGTTAAAATGTATGCCGACTGGATTCGTCTTATCGATATGCATAAAATCACTTATTAAGCAGACGTCTGAGTAGGTAAGGGCGTTATCAATTGCTTTCTGTTGCTGTTGGGGGCCTAGCTGGTTTAAAACGGTAGAGATATTGGCAACACCAAATTCTTGATACGGGTCAAGCGCGCAATCCAGCTTAACTGCATCAGTAATATCGGCCCGCGCAAAGGTTACGCCAGGGACCGGCGCCTCCAGCATGTCATAGCTCTCTACTAAGTGTTCATTAAGTAATTCGGATGGATAAAATGAACATGCCTTAGCCCAAAACTTTACTTCTTCGTCGTTCATTAGCCAGTAATCAACGCCAATGCAATCACCATATTCTATATTTATAGCAAGTAGTTCGTTAGCCCACTCGGTCAATCCAGGGCTAACAATGTCAGGCTTTTTGGTAAAACGGCGACTCGCCTTACTAAGCACCTCTATCGGTTCGAACGGGCTATTTAATTTAAGTTTTTTAAGGCCTTTCATTTGGCTGGTGCCTAAATCAAGAATGCTGGTGTTTTCACCGATAACTCTCGACAGCGCAAACATTCCGAGCTTCGTTGCTTTGGCACGCCGTTCGATATTACTTTGAGTGTCTCTATTAACAATAGCGTTGTGAAACAACTTAGTATCAGGCTGGCTTGGATCATACTCTACTACCTGGCGAATACTCTTTTGCCACAAGACCGGATCTGTATATTCCTGGGGGTAGTCAGCTTCACCGCGAAATAATATGGTTGCCTGAACTGCCCTAATTGCCCGATTAACTTCGTTGGCTGGGCGAATATCAGACGTAAGTAGTTCCTTATTGTGATTCCGCAGCTGACGGTCAAACAGCTTACGGGCAAAGCTTTCATAGGTTACTGTTGCCGGACCCAGGTTTAGTTCGTTCATCCAGCCCTGGCACGCCGCTTGATAGCGCGGATCTTTACCAGCTGGTTCATGTTGTGATGGATTGAGGGCCTGGCGGGCAAATTCTGTAGCCAACGAATCCATTAGCTCATCGATACCGTTGCCCGCCCATGTCCGAAGTTCATGATTATGGACGCCGTTCATTACTTCACTCATGTTGTTTACATAATACGGGAATCAGTTCATAAATCATAGTTGATGCCACGCTATACTATTACTTGTGGATATATTTAATAAAATTTGGCAGCAATTTTTCAAACAACCACAGAAACTTGCCAAAACGGTTGACGCCGGGCAAGGTAGACCGGTCTTGCTTATCCATGGCTTGGCGAG
Organism: Saccharimonadales bacterium (SeqCode); assembly: GCA_051005235.1. Taxonomy (GTDB): domain Bacteria; phylum Patescibacteriota; class Saccharimonadia; order Saccharimonadales; family 2-12-FULL-41-12; genus JALQXV01. Next base: position 7,363 of record JBPCJO010000034.1, on the reverse strand, counting down.
CAGCGGGCAAACTTGGGAGCCTCTGGTAGATGTCGCCGATAAAACCAAGTGGCGATTAATCGGCTTTGACTTGCTCGGTTTTGGAGCTTCGCCAAAACCACTCGACAACAGTTATGATGTCGATGAACACGCCAATGCCATTTTGTCCTCTCTAGATAGAAAAGCCAAAAAGCAAAAGTTAATTATTATTGGACATTCTATGGGTTGCTTGGTGGCAGCACATATAGCAGCGTTACGGCCAGCTATGTTAGAACATCTGATTTTATACGAACCGCCGTTATTTGCGGATTCACCTGAGTTTCGTTCCCATGCCCGCCGTAAACGCCTGTATTTCGCGTTTTATGAGCAATTACTTCGGCAACCTAAAATTATGTTTAAATACAGCAAAATTATGGGCCGGTTAGCAGAGGGCAGGGTACTGGCAGTCACGCCTAATTCGTGGTTGCCGTTTGAGCGTTCATTAAAAAACACTGTTATGCAACCAAAAGCCTACAACGATCTAAAACACACCCGCACCCCGACCGATATTATTTATGGCAAGTTTGACTTGGTGGTAACCCGCGCCGACGTTAAAAAGATGCTACAAGCCAATCCGCATATTACGTTCCACATGGTACGAGAAATGCATGACGTAACCCCACGGGCAGCAAAATACATTAATCGCTTACTAAAACAGTTATACTAATAGTAATGTCTAAGTTTCTTTACCGTAATGTTCGAGCCCATGACCTGTTTGATGCTTTTTTAGTGAGTTCTATCACCAGTTTGTTGCTTGTACGGTTCTATCTGTATTTGACTGGTTACCCTCAGATTGGTACTGGGTCGTTGCATATCGCCCACATGTTATACGGCGGCCTCCTTATGATGGTAGCAATTGTCATATCACTCGGCTTTTTAGGTATTCGCGCGCGGCACATTAGCGCGATTGTGGGAGGAATCGGTTTTGGCGTATTTATTGATGAACTCGGCAAGTTTATTACCGAAGATAACAATTACTTTTTTCGGCCGACTGTCGGCATAATTTACGCATTCTTTGTCATTTTATATTTATCGTTTAATTTTTTGTCGCGGACACAGCGCCTGACCTCACGGGAGTACCAGCTTAATGCCTTGGTAGAGCTCGAAGAAGCAATCGCCCATGACTTTGACCGCTCTGAACGAGCACATATTTATACATTGCTCAACGCCAGCGATAAAAATAGTGCTATAACTCGGCATTTACGCGAACTAGTTGACCAGCTAAAAATAACCGCTCAGATCAAACCCAGCCGCGTCCGCGTCTTTATTCGCAAAGTTGATGATGCTTACTTGCATTTTTGGCGTCTGCGACCTTCACACGGATTAGTCCGGCTGCTTTTTATTTTAGAAATAGTCGCTCTTGTGAGCGGCATCACATACACGCTTTACAATAATATCGGTGACATTGATGCGTTTTTAAACGGATCATTAAGCTATGGCCGCGAGCTCATCGTAGGGCAGGTTATCGCCTCTGTATTTGCTGCCGGTTTTACGTTATACGGGTTGTCTCTACTTAAATCATCCCGCGCCGAAGCGTTTGAGCAGTTACGGCGAGCAACACTCATCAATATTTACCTTACCCAGGTATTTATATTTATTCGCATTCAGTTCGACGCACTACCAGGACTGGTGTTAAACTTACTCTTATTACTACTGATTACCTTTGTACTGCGCCAAGAACGACGACTGAAAGGCTCTGATGCTGTTAGTAACCGATAAAGAATTTGACGCAATAATCTCGGAGGCCATGGACCATTTGCCACCAGATCGAATTGACGGCCTTAAAAATATCGCCATCACGTACAGCGACAAACCGACGCCCGAACAGCGCCAAAAATTAAAATTGCGCTGCGACCAGACCTTATATGGCTTATACGAGGGAACACCACTGACCAGCCGGCCTGCCGCCGACAGCATCTTTGCCGCCTCGGTTAGACTCCCCGATAAAATAACTATTTTTAAACTACCTATTGTGCATGGTGCCCGCACGATCGAAGAAGTTAAAGAACAAGTCCGCCATACGCTTTGGCACGAAATCGCCCATTATTACGGGCTAGACCACAAACGCATACATGAACTCGAGTAAACGTTGACGCCACTTATGTGCATATGCTTTAATCCATATAAATCCCCATGAAACAAAAACATCCGCATTGGTTAAAAAATAGTTTAGTTCGAGTCGCTAAAATTCAGCTGGCATTAGTGGTTATTTATGTTGCCCAGATTATGGCCTATGACGCCGCCAAGCTAATTACACCAGAAGCTGTCTTACAGCGCTGGTACGCGGTCGCTGGCTTAACCATCGTCTCGGTCGGTGTTTGGTACTTGGCCCGAGGCAAAGCAGCTACTCTCAACCACTATAAATTGCTAACCTGGTTGATTATCTTAACCGACATTGCGTTCGCGGTATTTAATGTCTATACCCAACGCGGCATGTCCAGCCGGTCGGTCGCGCTGTTTTTTATCCCCATAATCATTTCCTCAATATTACTTAGTCGGGTAGCGCTGTTTACGACAGCTATTTTATGCGTGGCCGCTTACACCACCACTGCAGTCGCATATTTTGTTAATTACTTCAACGAAGGCTACAAAATCGAACTGTACGGCGAAATTTCGTTTTATAGCAGCTTGTTTTTACTGGCAGCCGCCTTGCTGTGGGTAGCCTTAAAGAGTAAACGGCACACTTAATTTAGGCCCGTTGCAGCCACTTTACAGAACCATCGTTATGCAACCGCGCCAACCTTGATGGCTCCTCACTGGTTGGACCTTCAATATAAAAATCGAGGCCGGGTAACTGCTTGCTAATTTCATTAATATCGCGAAAAATAGGCTGACCGGATACATTGGCGCTAGTCGCCACAATTGGCCCGGTGGTCGCCAGTAACACTTTTAGCCAGTGCACCTGTGGAATACGAAAAGCCAGACTGCGCTGACCGCGGTGCAAATATTCAAACGCATTATTATTACATGGCAGTATTACGCTTACCGGCTCTTTCCATAGTTCAGCCAGTTTTTCGATTTGCAGGCTACGTAACGCAATATCAAACATTTCGAGCTGGCGTATGTCACTTATTAAAATAATGAAGGGCTTGCTGGCATCTCGGCCTTTTAACGCGTAAATACGCTCAATGGCCGCCGGTTGGTTGGCGGCTGCCACCAGACCATACACCGTATCTGTTGGCAATACGCCAACCGCGCCCTTATTAATTTTTTCGATGACAGATAGTAACTCCGGAACAATCATACACTCTATTTTAAACTGTTATTGATTGACTGCAATCCGCTTTACTTATTAAATGTTAGAGAGTTATGTCTAAAATACAAACCACAACAGTAAACCCAATGCACTTCGACAAAGAAAAAATTGCCGAAGCCTTTGCGTACATCGAACAAAAGTGGCCAGAACTCACCAAAGTCCAACCGATTAACGACGGGACGTTACTGGGTCTTCCGTATCCGTTCGTCGTACCAAGCGTTCCAAACGGCACCAGCTTTGCTTTTCAGGAAATGTATTATTGGGATAGTTATTTTATTGTGCAGGGCTTACTTGCGACCGAGCACGATGAGCTAGCCGCAGGAATGCTCGAAAATTTGTTGTTTATGTCAAAAAGCTATCACATTATCCCAAATGCCAACCGTACCTACTTTACTAGCCGGTCGCAAGCGCCATTTTTAACCAGTCTCATTTTTGATGTGTACGATAAGCAAGAAAAAAACATTGCCTGGGTCAGCGAACGTTTGTACATTGCACAAAAAGAGTACGAGAATGTCTGGACGAACACCGCCCACCCCAACTGGCGAAACGTTTTTGAAGGTTTGAGCCGCTACTATGACATCAACTTATTAGATCACTTAGCAGAGGCAGAGAGTGGCTGGGACATGACCACCCGATTCCACGGAAAATGTTTGTCGTATATCCCGATCGACCTGAATTGTTTACTATATAAATACGAGACCGACTTCGCCCGCGGGGCGGAGTTAACCGGAGACCACGACAACGCCACTATCTGGCAGGCGCGCGCCCAAAAACGAGCCGAAACGGTCACAAAATACCTCTGGAACGAAGAAAAAGGCTTCTTTTTTGACTTTGACTATCTGACACACCAACAATCCGAGGTTTGGTCGATAGCCAGCTTTTATGCCCTCTGGTCGGGTTTAGCTACCGATGAGCAAGCCCGGCGCTTAGTCGAGAACCTCAGGCACTTTATGCACCGTGGCGGTCTGTCGACCACCCGGAGCCCCGACGAATACCACGGTGACGCTCCAACCCAATGGGCTTACCCAAATGGCTGGGCGCCCTTACAGTGGCTCATAGCCCATGGACTGCACTCCTACAGCTATCATACTGAGGCAGAACTGGTAGCCCGCACCTGGCTCGGCAATAATCTCGACCATTTCGCCTCCCATGGCGTCTTCCGCGAAGCCTACAATGTCGTCGACCCGGGTATGCCACCTCGGCCCGGCTTATATCCGCCGCAGCTTGGTTTTGGCTGGACCAACGCTGTTTTTGTCGACCTAGCCAAAAAGTTTCTGACTCCGGCTGAACTAGCATTGACTTGAGAGACTTTATTACCTAGCTGTAGCCATAATGTCTAGTATGCTCAAGAGGAGACTATACAATGTGAACCAGTGGGCGCACAACGGTTCACATTGTATAGTCTCGTCGCAGATAGCTATGGATTTGACACTAATATGTACATATCTGTGTCAAATCCATAGTGTCTGAAAATACAGTGCTAGAAAAACGTTCTTAAAGTGTTATTCAGTAAATATAGGGTAAGCTATACATATGTCTGTGTTTGATACCGAGTTTACTAAGCTAAACAATGCCCAAAAAGAAGCCGTCGAGGCGATCAACGGACCTGTTTTGGTTATTGCTGGGCCGGGTACGGGCAAAACCCAACTCCTTAGCATGCGCGTGGCTAACATTTTGCGTAAAAGTGACGCCGACGCTACTAATATTTTATGTCTGACCTTTACCAATAAGGCAGCCACTAACATGCGTGACCGTTTACTCAAACTGGTGGGGCCAGAGTCTAATAAAGTTACAGTCAAAACCTTTCATGGTTTTGCGGCTGAGGTAATGAACCAGTATCCGGACTACTTTTGGAATGGTGCCCAGCTTAGCACTGCGCCAGACGCTGTCCAGCTCGAAACAGTCCAGACTATTCTGGCGAAGTTACTACTCAGCAATCCGTTATCTATTCGATTTGCCGGTCAATACACGGCCACCGATGACGTATTAAAGGCCCTCCGGTTGGCTAAAGAAGCTGGATTAACCCCCTCTAAACTTAAGTCTATCCTCGAAATTAACGTTGTCTATATTGACGTGGTTGAGCCACTACTCACAGAAATACTGACGCCGACTTTAAGTGCTAAAAAATTAGAGTCGCTGCATCTGGCAGTTCAAGAACTGCCCGAGCAGGGGATTGGCGCTCATGTCGCGCCGCTATTATCGCTCAGTACGGTTATACAAGAAAGTCTGGACTATGCAATTATGCAAGACGAGGGTACCGGCAAGACAAAAAACGTCGGCAAATGGAAGTCACGTTGGATACAAACCCATGATGGCCAAAAAGGCATGTTCGACGAACGTCGGCGTAACGACTGGTGGCTGGCATTTTGCGATGTTTACGAAGCGTACCGCGAGACACTCCACATCAGAGGTTATTACGACTATTCAGATATGTTGCTCGAAGTGATTGTGCAAATGGAGCAGCACGACGATCTGCGAGCCACCGTCCAAGAACGCTATCAGTACGTGTTGATTGACGAGTTTCAAGACAGCAACGCTGCCCAGTTGCGGCTGGCGCATCTGGTAGCCGACCATCATGCTGCCGAGGGTTCACCTAACCTGATGGCTGTCGGCGACGACGATCAGTCGATTTTTGGATTTAACGGGGCAGAATTAAACAATATGCTCTTTTTTGATCGTAATTATACAGAAACGAAGCGTATTGTACTGCAAGATAACTACCGGTCGAGCCAGGCGATTTTAGATGTCACCGACGCCATCATTAGCCAGGCCGAGGATCGCCTTGTTAACCGCGTGCCCGGCCTTTCCAAAAACCTGACAGCCCGTAACATACCCCAGCAAACCGGGCAGATTCAGCAAATTTCATTTAAAACCAAAGAGCATCAGTACAGTGAAGTTGCTCGGCTTATCCGCGATGCCACCGGCGACTCAAAAGACAGCATTGCTGTTTTAGCACGCAGCCACGAGAGCCTGCGCCAACTCTCTAGTATATTATTAGATTTAGAGGTGCCAATCCGCTACGAACAACAGGCTAATGTGCTCGAACACGAGGTAATCAAACAAGTTATTTTGCTGAGTGAGCTCACCGCCGCCATTGCCAGCGGCAACCGGCCGTTAGTAAACGAAAAGTTAGCTATTCTTATCAGCCACCCGATGTGGCAGTTTAGCCCGTCGGAGTTATGGCTGTTTGCCACCAGCCAATATGCCGACCGCAGTCCAGACTGGTTACAGATGTTGCACGACAGCGATAGTACGCGAGCACAGCAGTTAGCCGAGTGGTTGCAGTGGCTGGCCCAAGAGTCCAGTTATCAACCGCTTTATAGCATGATCGAGTATTTTTTGGGCTTAGTAACCGGCCAACACATGACCAGCCCCTTGCACGATTACTATATCCAAAAAGGCGAGATAACCAACGATTACTTGCATGGCTTATCGGCCATTAGGATGCTACGCGATCTCGTCACCGAATTTAGCAACAGCACTAATGATACCGCTGTTTCGCTAACTGATTTTATCGCGTTTATTAGTATAAACCAGCAAAACAACAGGGGTATTACCGACGAATCACCGTTTGTGATTGAGGGTCGCTCGGTGGAACTGTACACCGTACACAAAGCCAAAGGCCTCGAATTTGACCAGGTATTTATTATTGACGCTGTTGAAGACGCCTGGAAGCCGCGCATCGCCGGACGCAAACCGCCCGCCAACCTACCGCTACAACCGCCCGGCGAGCACGAAGACGATTACATACGCTTGCTCTATGTTGCCGCCACGCGTGCTAAGCATTCCTTGTTCGTAACCTCCTACCAGTTTGACTCTTCTGGTAAGGACGTATTGGCAACACCATTTATTCGCCAAGCCATCCCCGAGGCGACCGTCAGCCAGCAAACCGAAGTGTCAGTGGTTACAATTCTAGAGGAAAACTTGCGTTGGCCGCGCCTCAATAGCAAGGACGAGAAAGCTCTGCTGCGCGGCAGGTTGGCAAACTACAATTTAAGCGCCACTCATCTACTGACGTTCCTCGATGTCGCCAAGGCCGGTCCCCAAGTCTTTTTAGAGCGCCACATCTTACGCTTGCCAACCGCAAAA
>JBPCJO010000033.1:0-1662 GCA_051005235.1 Saccharimonadales bacterium (SeqCode) | reverse complement strand
AACACCACTGGCAACGTCAGCGTGCTGTCCATTCAGGTTATTTAGTAGTACCCGTAGGCTTGCTGCTTTTGTGTCAGTTGCCGGAGCCGCTGAGCTCGAAGAGCTTTTGTCGCCATTACCGTCATCACCACCACTATTACCGATAACATATCCAGCGCCGCCACCGACTATCAGTGCTACGACTGCTGCTGTTACCATTGCTGATTTTCCATTTTCCATTGCGTCCTCCTTCAAGGTTATTTATTATGGATATTACTACTCTATCATACTATATTTAACAAAGTAAAGTATCTGTGATTTATCTTACATCATTAAATTATTTTTCAACCTGTTAATTTAAGTTTTTAGACGCGTAAGTTCTAAAGCTAAACGATTTTGCCGAGCATGCCTAGGGTCTGCATATAGGCACTTAATTTGTCGCGAGGAATCGAACTAAGCCATTCTCTCATTGCCGTTCGCATGGTTTGCTCGGTTTTATCGACTAGCTTTTTGCCTTTGGGAGTTATTGTCACCAGCTTGATCCGCCGGTCATTGGGCGATGTAACCTGCTTTGACAGGCCAAGCTTACACGTGCCCGTGACGAGTATTGTTAGCTGCGAGAGCTTTATATCCAAAATCTTACTCAGGCTGGACATGGTGTAGCCAGCTTTGTCGGATCCGGTATCAAGCGTAGATATGACGATCCATTCCATCCTGGTTATTTTATATTGCTTCAGATGCTTAGCGACGATAGTCTTAAGAACACGCTCTGCCCGGCTGTGCATGAGGCAAGCCTGGTACATGGTAATCGACGGTGTTTTAGTTTCCATACTAGCCATTATACACGATTTACTTAATGTAATGAAATATTAAGGTTGTTAAATATTTTACAATCTCTCGCATTTGAGTGCAGTTCGACAGTTCTTTTCGAGAAGTGAAGCAAGCCGTACTCAGTGGTACGGCGCCGCGAGCCTCGCAGAAAAAACTGGCGAAATGTGCCAAAAGCAATCATCCATCAGCTGGCTTTGCTAGTTGACGGATGATTGTGGTGCGGGAGATTGGCGTTCTAAGTCTTCTAGGTATTCGCGGATTTTTAAGGCCGCAGTCGCCCCTTCGCCAGCCGCGCTGGCGATTTGCATAGTGGCGCCTGAGCGGACATCACCGGCGGCATAGATTCCTGGGACGTTTGTTTTTAGCTCGTGGTCAGTTTTTATCATGCCTACTTCGTCCAGTTCGATCCCACTGCATTTTAGAAATTGGGTATTCGGCAGCAAACCGATGAATACGAATACGCCGTCGACTTTGAACTCAGTCTTTTGCTTGCCGTCTTTTGTGCCTTCGACGGCCACTACCATATTGTCCTGGCCGATGATTTTATCAGTAGTCGTATTGAAGTGAACCGTGATCTTGGCGCTGTGTTTGGTGAGCTCTTTTTGCAAAATATCTGAGGCCCGCATCTTTGGTCCGCGAACTAGTAGGTCAATGTGCGTGGCATAGCGAGTTAAGAAAATTGCCTCTTGCACCGCCGAGTTGCCGCCGCCCACGACAATCAATTTTTTATCACGAAAAAACGCGCCGTCACAAGTCGCGCAGTAGCTGACGCCTCTAGAGAAAAACTCTTTCTCCCCAGGAATACCTAGTTTTTTATAGTCACTGCCGGTGGCTACCAACACCGCTTTAGCC
>JBPCJO010000032.1:0-7896 GCA_051005235.1 Saccharimonadales bacterium (SeqCode) | reverse complement strand
ATCTAATGTCGTGGCTCGCTTAGCCTTACATCCAACGGCCAGGTAGAAGGTTATTCCTCTTCAACACATTAATTCCATATCACTGGTTATAAGTATAGCTGGTAGCACACTCTCGCCCACTATTCGTAAACGCGATAACTCCTTATACCATTCCGATATATTAGCTAGAATTTGGTTCCAACATACTCCAGAGTCTTCCACCAGAATCAGACACTTAAACAAAGTTTTTTGTTATCTAATGATAAAAGTTAGTATATAGACAATATGCTAACTATATTCGCTGCACTTTCTACTGCTATCGCGCTCTGTGCTTCAGTTCCTTACATCAAGGCAATATTGAATGGTAGAACAAAGCCTCATCAATTTAGCTGGCTAATTTTTGTAATTCTCAATGCTGTTACATTTCTGTCTCACGATCGGGTGTTGGGGTGGAAAACCATTTTCGAGATGTGTCGAAAATGGTCACAATTGGCGGGGGTGCAGAACGAGCCACAAACGACGTTGAACTTACTAGATACGCTTGTTACATAATTGCCCAAAACGGCAACGCGTCAAAGAAGCCAAAAGTTGCCGCCGCACAAGCATATTTTGCATTACAGACCAGGAAGCAAGAACTAATCCAGCAACGTGATAAAGACATGGAACGATTAATAACACGACAAAAATTTACCGAGTCTGACAAACGTATATCGGAAACTGTCCTAGAGAAAGGCATGAGCAGCCGTGGTCTAAGCATTATAAAAGATTCGGGGAATAAAAAAATGTACGGCGGTAAAACAACAACGGAAATGAAGAAAGTTTACGGTATTACCAATACTCGAACCCCGCTAGCCAACCGAACACCCAACGTAGTCCTGGCAGCCAAGAGTCTTGCTAACGAAATGACTGCTGTAAATCTAGAAAAATTCCCAATTGATACATTTAACGATATTCGTGAAGAGAACGACGGAAACAACCTAAAGGTTCGAAATGCTCTCTCAGAAAGTGGGATTGTCCCCGATAAAATGCCTCCAGCGGAAGATACTGAAAAAATCCTTAAAAGATTTAAAGCTGAAGATAAAAAGAAAGCTATTGAAGAATAAGCAACTTACTTACATCAAAGAATCGTATGGGCTAGTTTAACGCGTGGGTAGATATAACTTTCGATCCTAACTCAAGCTCACGACGTCATGCTAGCTATGTACCAATCTGGTCTTAGTGATCTTATATATACGAGCTCAATTTTAAACATTTTTATAGCACACACTTATCTGCGTATGATACTTGAGTGGCTTAGGTAACGACCGCTAATTTCTTCTTATACGTAAGCGTCTTTATTATGAAGATCGCCATAACTACTAATAAAGCTAACCATATCCAAGCGGCTGTAAAAACACCCTCTTGCTTACTAATAAAGCCAAAGGCCAAAGAAGAAGGAATAAAAACAAGCCGACTTATCGTGCTGACGGCTGATGAGGCACCGGACCGGACTTGCGAAGGCAGCGAATCGTGGAGCAGTTTTGTAAAAATAATGCTTACCAACCCTAAGCCGATGCCTAGTATTACTTGGGCGGTAATAATTGCCGGAACAGCCTCAAGCAAGATAAGCCCCACGACAGAAGCAATCGTAATTAACAAAGTCGGTATCATAATCTTGAGCTTATCCAGCTGCAGATAACCCGCCATGAACCCCGCGATTCCAATACTCGACAGTATTAAAGCAAAAGCAGGACCATAAATAATGGCCGGGGCAGCTAGCGCAATGAGCCACAGTTGGCTGAACTCAAACAGCGACTCGGTTAGCACGACAACTATTACCATGACAATAAGTATTGGCAACAGATAGCCTTTTTGCGCGACCGCTTTGAACGTTGCCCTAACATGCTCTTTTAACGGAGCAGCCACCGCCATCTTATGAAGTTGCGGCTCTTTGAATTTTACTAACGCCAATATTGCCAGTATGGCAAAAGGGATCGACCAGTAAAACGCTTCGCGCAGGCCCAGTAACTCCCCCATCAAGCCGCCAGCCAAAGCCCCCAACACTAACGCCAGGCTGTTAATCAATTTTATACGGCCATAATACTTTTCGTAGGAGTCACTGTTTCCATTCTCTTCCAGCAGTACGTCATACACCACCGAATCATAAATACCAGAGTATAATGCGTAAAAGACACCCCATAGTATTGCTCCCATAATATATGTTGGTACGTCATTGCTTAGCCCGCATATCAAAGAGCTGGCCGCCAAACAGGCGCAGGCTATTATTAACACACCTTTTCGACTCCACCTATCGGCTAAAATCCCCGAGGGCGTTTCTGTTATCAGCATAACTGTGGCATAAACGGCAGCCATAAGCCCAATGGTGGCATCGTCAAAACCAATGCTTCGCATAAATAGCTTTTCAATTGCGTACCACAGCACAAAACCCTCAAAGAAGGCCGCTAAATAAAGAGGAGTTAGGCGTTTATTTAGAACGCTTCGCTTAGGTAGAGAAAACATATAATTGAGTATAGCTTAGTGCGCCAGATTGCTGCAGCTATACACGTTTAGTAATTAATCTGTAAACCACCGAGCGATGCTCAATCATCAGTATTTTAATAGTACTATCCTCAATCCTAAAGATTACACGATAGTCACCAACCCGCAATTTGCGGTAGCCTTTTAATGAGCGCCTGAGGGGCTTTCCGTAAAAATCCGGACGAGTAATCAAGCGATCCTCAATAGCACGGCGTATCTTTGTTTTCCATACGATCGGAGGTTTTGGGATATCGACAGCTATAACCTGAGGATGATAAACAACGTCAAACATTACGCTACGTGTCTTACTTCCAGGCTTTTTGATGCGTGACAAAACGTGCGTTCTTGGTATCACGCTTCTCTGCCAACTCGTTCCAGACTTGGTCTTCTTCAAGTTCCAGCGCTGTTTCAATCATGCGGGCAGCAAAGGTAGCAGTTGGTACCTGATCGCGGGCGGCCAGTTTTGAGAGAGCCTTTTTTGTTTGGTCAGAAAGGCTTACATTGATTCGATTTTTAGTGGTTGCCATAAGTGTTAGTGTATCAAAAGTGTGCCAGTTATGTCAATCCTGTGCCTAGCGGCCGCCCTTGACTCTAATCCTCTTCCAGATCAAGCCATCTAAAAGCAGGTGGCTAAAGTAACCGGCGACCGCCGCACCATAATAAACTATCGATATTGGTAGTACGTTTTCATTGTGTATATACGGCACTAACAGCAGTGGCAACGGCACGATGAACATTGCCAGCTTACTATGCGTCCAGCCCCGGTGGTGGCCAATAATTGGTAGCATCGCAATTAACCCTAAGTAAGCTGCTGCCTGAAGATGTCCGTCCAGTATAAGCAGCACGTCGACTACAAAAGCTATGCCAACAAAAATGTCTTGGCCTTTACTGTTAGTATCGACATCAGGAAAGAGCGCAAACAATATACTGAGCACGAATAAAGCCGCCAGGGCTTGCCAGTTTTCGAGCAAACCGGCTGCTTCGGCGTAACGTTCAACCGGCACTTTAGACAGCAGCACTGCGTACAACGTACCGGCAGCCAAACCTCCTGCGATATGCCCACGATAATTTGCCATGTTTAACCGTTTTGTAGAAGGTCTAATTCTAGGGCTTTGAGAGCTGGCTTCTCTTTTGGAATTCTCAGCTGCAGCGTAACGTCTTGGAGTTCATCTTCTCCAACCCCTTCGCCGCCCACAAAATAGCCATTCTCAAAGTCGGCCGGGGTATTTATATTGTTACTTAAAATAATACCGTCGACAGCCACATGGCAGGTTTTCAATCGTCCTTTTTCGCCATCTTTTAAGAGCGTGCGTACCGTGACCACCAATGGGCCAACTAGCTCGCCTGCATCCTCGGCTGCTACTAGCTCAACTAAATGATCGACAGCGCCTGAGTGGTCTAACTCCAGAAGTCGCATCGTGAATCGTCCGCGGGCGCGATCTTCATCGTCTGTACCGCGACGCAACGGTTCGGCTATTTCTTCGCTTGTCGCCCGCCACTCCTTAGACCCATTGTATTCTTCGAGGCTAACGTGGTTGGTGCGTTCTTGTTTATATTTTGACATTTTTTATTCTCGTACTTATATCTACTTACTGTATTACGCCTTGCAGCCGCGTATGTCAAGCTTTTATAGGCAAATGTTGCATTGCCCTTCTACGTCTAAAACTATTACTTTTCAATCATGTGTATCCAATGTGTATTGGCAACTAATTATAATGTGCAGCCTATCCACATTGAATGTGTAAGTTTGAAAAGTGAGTAATAAGCTATTGCCGCGTAATATCACGCGGAGTAAACCGTTACTTATAACATCGTCGCTACGCTACCGTTGACGAATTACTACGCCTGAGCTAGATTGTTAGAAATTCCGGATAATTCGTCAAAGCTATAGCACCAAATATCGCCAGTCTCTTCGTCTCGTATGTAGTATCTTTTTAGTTGCATCTATATAACTCCTTGTCATCTCTTATAATAAGGAGTTGGCATTATTACGCTGTAAGATGTTTAACATTTAGGCGCGAACTGTGTTTATCGAGCTGGCCACATTCTGCGCGAGTTACGAGCGCGCCGGACGATTAAGCGCTACTAACCTCGCTATCAGCGCCATTATTCCGGCATAGACTAATATAGCAACGATCGTTTCGACTTCGAGACGAGATACCCCATACTGAACTTGGTATCCAAATAGACCAAAGAATGGCGCGGCAAACGGATAGGTAACGGTGTAAATAAAGTCGGCAAAGCCGTTGGCTCTGTTGGCGCCGAGCAGCGATAACAGCACTCGAACAGCCAGCAACACCAGCAAGGTGCCCCCGATTATATAGATGAGCCGCTCTGCTACATTATTATCTTCTGGGTCGCGATCTTCGGTTACTACCGGGGTTGCGGCTACAACCGGACGACCATCGATATCATCTTCTACGGTACGGGTTGTTTCTGTTACTTTTGACATATTATTTCCTCCTCACGCTATTATACCAAGTATAAGAGCAGTATCCAGTCTGTTATTTAACAATACGCTCGAGGTTATACGCGTTTATCGCCCGGCTGCTAGTGCCCGGCCGCCACTATCGCACCGTGCAACTCTTCGAGATTCTTGCAGTGCATTAGCTTTTCGCGGAGTTCTTTGGCGCCGTCGAAGCCACTGACATAGGTTTTGCAGAACTTGTTGAGCGGAGCCACCGGCCGGCCGTCATCACCCCAGGTGTCCCGGAACAGTTCGACGTGCTGCCGATATAGGTCAAGTTTGTCGGCTACCGGCGTAGCTTGCCACGGGCTTTCGGCCATAGCAGCGTAAGGATCGTGAAACACACCGCGGCCGATCATGGCGCCGTCGATGCCGCACGCCGCAACCAGTTCCAAAGCCTGTGCCCGGTTTTGAACGTCACCGTTGCCGATAAGTATCGTGCCGGGAGCAATCCGGTCGCGCAGTGCTTTGATTTCGGGCATCAGCTCCCAGTGCGCCGATACTAGAGACATTTCTTTTACGGTGCGCAGGTGGATTGTTAGCATCGCCAGATCCTGCTTGAGTAACGTTTCTATCCATTCTGGGGTAAATTGGCGGGTTCCTAGCCTAGTCTTGACACTCACCGGGATTCGGCCATCAACCGCCCGTTGGACTGCCTGAATCACCTCTACGGCCCGCTCCGGGTGCGCAATCATGGCTCCGCCCTGTGCATTTTTAATAACTGCTTTTACCGGACAACCCATATTAATATCGATGCCAACGAAGCCCATATCAACAATTTCGAGAGCAGTTTTATAATAGTTATCTGGATTACTCCCCCATACCTGGGCAATTAATGGCTGCTCGTGGGCCTCGAACCGGAGACGTTTAATAGTAGAGTGACGGCCAGGCGACTGCATACCATCAACGTTTGTGAACTCGGTCATATACAAATCAAACGGTGCGACACGCTGCACCATTTGCCGAAACACGGTGTCGGTGACGTCTTCCATCGGTGCTAGCACCAGTAGTGGTCGAGGTAAATTTGTATAACTCATGAACATACTATATTACTATAAGTTTCTGTATGCGTCCCGCCGATTCCCGACACGAATTATGATAATTACCAGGACACCTTTGTTTAATTGATAAATAACTCTGTAAACACCGCACCGGAAGCGGTACAGATTTTGTGAGCCTTTAAGTTTTGTGGAGCCTTTTGGCAGTGGGTTTTGTTCTAGCAATAGAATTTTTTTAACAATAACGGCTCGCTCTGGCTGGCCGATTTTTTTTAGCTCTTTCTTGACACTAGCCCGATATTTGATTGTATAACCCAAAAGAAACCTACAGCAGACCTTCTTTTTTGAACTCGGCAACTAACTCATCGAATGAGTGAGTTGGTTCGTTCTCACGCTTTTTCGCCTCTTCAATGTCATCGAGATCTTCTAACATCTGGAACTTAATGGCATCTTCGACGATAGACGAGATACTTTCACTACTTTCGGCCGCCTGTATTTTAAGTGCCCGGTAGATTTTATCGTTTAGAGTGATAGTTGTACGCATGTACTGCATTATAGAATACTTGCATCAACGCATCAAGATGCATTGAATATCCACTGTTTTTGTAATCTGTTACTATAGTGGTAGAAATGTCGAAAAAAGTGATTATTATTGGTGCCGGGGTGGGTGGCCTGGCGACAGCCTGTATTTTAGGGCAAGCCGGTTACGAGGTAACGATTTACGAAAAAAACGCTGGGCCGGGCGGCCGTGCCGGTACTTTTAAGGCGGCGGGTTTTACCTTCGACACCGGGCCAAGCTGGTATTTAATGCCAGACATATTCGAACATTTTTTTAGACTACTAGGTGAAGATGTTAATAAACTATTAAAACTAAAGAGACTCGAACCCAGCTACCGGGTGTTTTTTAAAGACACCTTGTTTGGTGCCGTCGATATTGTCGGTGACGTTAAAAAAGATGGCGACACGCTCGAAGCTCTTGAGCCTGGCGCCCGACTTAAACTCCGTAATTACCTCGAGAAATCAACCGATCAGTACAATTTGGCAGTCGATCAATTCCTATATAAAAACTACAACTCGGTGACTGATTTACTGACGCCGCGCATGTTGGTGCAGGGTTTACAGATGAACATTTTTAGCACCATGCAAAAATATGTTTCAAAACATTTCTCGAGCACTGAAGTGCAAAAAATCATGCAATATCCGTTGGTATTTTTAGGCGCTAGCCCGCGTAATGCGCCGGCGTTATACAACATTATGAGTCATATCGACTTTAAACAAGGAGTTTTTTACCCGGAGGGCGGTATCTACGAGATCACCAAAGTGCTGGTTAAGCTCACCGAGGCTCGTGGAGTTACTATTGTATGTAACGCGCCCGTTACGCAGATTACCGTCAAAGAAGGCAGTGCGAGCGGAGTTATATTAGAAAATGGCAGCAAAGTAACCGCCAACTTGGTTATTAGTAATGCCGACATCGCCCACACCGAGCAGAATCTACTACAGCCGCAACACCGCAGCTACTCTAAACGTTACTTTGAAAAACGGGTGCTAGCCCCAAGCGCATTACTTATGTACCTCGGTGTTAACAAGGAGTACAAAAATCTGCGGCATCATAACCTGGTGTTCAGCAAAGACTGGGACGCTAATTTTAAAGCCATTTTTGAGACAAAGCAGTGGCCTGGCGACCCCTCTTTTTACGTTTGTAACCCCAGTAAAACCGACAAAACCGTGGCTCCGGCCAAACACGAGAACTTATTTGTGCTGGTGCCTCTTCCGGCGACTCTTAACTATAGCGACGCTGAACTCGAGAAATACGCCGACTGGATCCTCGACACCATGGAACAGGTAATGCACCTCAAAGATATTAAGAAGCACCTGGTCTACAAAAAATTATTTGCAGCCAAAGATTTTTACGAAACCTATAACAGTTACCAAGGT
>JBPCJO010000031.1:0-3325 GCA_051005235.1 Saccharimonadales bacterium (SeqCode) | reverse complement strand
CTATAGATATTAGACTTAGGCTCGATACTTTCCTCAATTATTGGCATCAAAACTCGAACACCTGCACTTTTAACGTGTTGGGCATTAATCCGTCCGTTTCGTTCAACAGCCCCAAAAACAACTTGTTTTTTACTGTTACCTAATCTACGAGGGTGTTTACGAGACGGAGCGTAAGTTTCATCCATTTCAATATCACCGCCTAGTTTACCGCCGTCTTGCTCCATTAACAGTCGTATTTGCTTTGCCATTCTCCACGCTGTTTTATAAGTAACTCCCAGGTGTCGTTCTAGTTCTTTAGCCGACACGCCATTTTTAGATACAGAGAATAGGTAGATAGCGTAAAACCAGTTCCAAAGGCTTGTCTCTGACTTTCTAAAGATCGTATCGGCTAGAGGATAAATATGCTTGCGACAGTTCAAGCAAGCGAAAGCCTTGCGACCTGTGATTTTGTAAAACTTTGTATCAATGACACCACACTTAGGGCAAGTTGTACCGTAGCGGTTATCCATTACCGCTTTTAGGCAAGTATCATCGTCTGGGTATTCGGATTTGAAGTCCTTAAATGTGTATCTCATACCCTTAATTCTAGCAAATATGTACTTGCTTGTCAAGGTATTTATTAAGAAGTAAGTAATGTACGTTTTTTGCATATTTTAGGGTGATATTAAACAAGGCTCACGGAACTTTCGTGTACCTTTAAGTAGCCACGTGATAAAATATGGGTACGCAAGAGTAGCAAAGCCCGCCCTAAAAAGCGGGCTTTTACATTCTTCAGACCGACACACTAAACGTGGCACCTGTGGAGGGACTTGAACCCCCGACCTCTATCTCCGCAAGAGTAGCGCTCTATCCATCTGAGCTACACAGGCATAAGCGTTATAAAAAGAAAAAGGCGCCTAATGGCGCCCTTATCGGGGAAAAAATGAGACTCTTGGTATTATTGGTTTAGTTTTTTTCATTTTACCCACATTATCTTTTTGATAACACCTTTATTATATCAAAAAAGTTGCATTAGAAAAAATATCATTATTTAATATGCTTATGGTTAGTTACTTGCTATGAGGGGATAGTCGCCTAGCTATCTATTCTCTCCGGCTTTCTGGGGATTGTAAGTTGGTGTTTGTGCTCCATAATTATTAACAACCTCTAACTTATTCTCAGCCCCTCTAAGCATTGTTTCGTGCTGAACAGCGTTATTGTCCAGCTCTTGCCTTAACTCAGCGTCAACACGCTCTAAATACATATAGGCGGCCAAACCTAGTAAACCGCCTACAACTACGCCTATTATTACTAGTTTCATTTCTCCCCTTCTGCTCTTTTAAAGAACATCTTATTGGTTAATAAATCTAACTTAACATCTAGCTCAAATTGCCTGATTCTCTCGTCTCGCGACTGCCAGCACTCGTTCCTTCCTGCTTGGCGCTATCGTCTCGCCTATCATCAACGCCATCCATGCTCATTAGTTTGTTGTATTCAATCATGGCTTTTTCAGCTTCCAACTCGTTAACTTGCGCTTGAATATGCGCCTGTAGCTTCAGCAAGCCGATTATCTCGCCATTTATACTCATTAGTTCGCTAAAGTTATCTGTGTCCATTAGCTTCTCCTTATCTATTATATTATCTGTGGTGGCTGGGCTTACGTCTTGCGACTGCCAGCACTCTTTAATTTATCAGTCCCCAGGCTTTCATCAATTCTTTAAGTTCGTTATATTGTTTACTACCCTCGTAGAATCTTACTTTTCTTGTGTCAAAATAATCAGTCATTACGTCTGATTCATCTTCCCACTTGTCGAAAATCTTCGCCCAATCCTTGGTGTAGCCTCTTTCGTAGGCCACAATCATATCAGTGCCAGTTCTAACACTAACGCCCTTTGAATAGTGGACTTTAGCCTTAAAGCCGTTGTTACTTATATTATATTTCTTGAATTTCATAATGTTTTTACACCTTTCATTATTGTTATTATTTAGAGCTTATAAGGCTCAGTAGTGAAGTCTGTGAAGACCGTTGAAGCTGTAACCAGCGCTCATAATGCAGGGGCTTAAATTCGCCCATATCTGCTCATTACAAGCTGTCTCTTTTGGTACTCCACTACTCAACCTATAAGATTAAGCGTATCAAGCTTGCCGTGCACTCCTTATTCTAATTAGTGCCTGCGATGTAGGCGTTCACATGTTTTATAGTGAATCTTTAACTTCTCATAATGGGCTTGATACTGTTTCGAGGCTCATCCCCTTTAATGTTCTCGTGAGGGCTTGCAGTGAATCGAACACCGCTATCAGTCGCCGGACTTGTCCGTACTGTTAATTGTTAGAGTTCTATTTTGCCTCAAGCTTTCGGTTAAGTATTGCTTAATCTATTCTCTTTGGTCTTTTCTGGTTAGACTGTTGGCGGTTGAGATGTTAGCGTTTCGCTGGTTTTGTCATCTACTGTTGCAACTGTCTGAATACAGAATAACAAACTATGCTAACCTTGTCAAGCATAATATATACAATATAGCTAGAGTTATCCACAGCCTCCGCCCATTACACCTTAAAAGAAACTAGTATATAATATAGAGTATGAAACTATGTAAGATATGTAGAAACTTCCACCAAAAAAACGAAGGCTGTATATAGTATGAATAAAAGCGTAAAAAGCATATCCGCTGGCTTGCCAGTCAATGAAAGAAAATTAGCCAAACAAAAGCCAGGTAAACAGCTAACCGGCAACCAATGGAGAAATTCGCCCAAGCAAATACAGCTAATGAAAAACTACTTTGACTTAGACAGCGAAACCTACTCCAACGGCTACCAGAGCGCACTCAAAGCAGGCTACAGTACTCATTACGCGCGGAACATAACAAGCGTCATACCTAAATGGATTAGTGAATTTGTAGATACTGCTGAATTTACGCCACAGCACATATCACTGGCACTTCAATCAATCGCCACCAAACCAAACATAAACAGCAAGAGCCCTGATGATACAAGAGTCAAAGCCCTGGATGTACTAGCAAGGGTCAAAGCACTAGGCACCTACGCCAAAGAACCAAAGGACAAAGGCAACACTTTTGTTTACCAGCCAATACTAGGAGGAGTCACCGCCAAACCCCTAAAGATGGAAAAAGTAATCGACCAAACAGACTAACAAACCGCCAACTACTAAGAAAACAAGCCAAATCCGCCAATACCAAGCATTAAAAGAAGCAGCCATTACCTACAAAGAAACTAGACAACAGCAAGCCATTAGAGGATTGACCAAGCTTGACCCCTGTTACTATAACTATTGCAACACCAGCCACCACCAAGATACATCACCAACTAACAGAGGTAGTAACATGTAACA
>JBPCJO010000030.1:0-9428 GCA_051005235.1 Saccharimonadales bacterium (SeqCode) | reverse complement strand
GCCGTAAAACTTTCGTAATTTGCTACGGGTTGTGGCTAACATTTCTGGGGTAATCGTCGGATCAATCGTTGTGTAGAGCACGATCATACTAGACTGCCAGCTAAGCTGGTCGCCATACAGCCACCTGAGGCGCCACATTGTCGGCTCAAGCGAGTATGCAAACGGGCAGGTCGGATCAGTAAAATCTCGAATGTGTACAATAATTGCCATGTAATTAGTATCTCATATAATGTTTGATTAGCGGTATTCTGGATTTTCAAAATCAAAACGGGCACCGGCCTCCCATTTATTCGGCTGATTTCCATGAGCCGGAAAACCGCCCAGCTCTTTTAGTGTTCTCGCCAAATGTAAGAGGTTCCAGGTCATAAATGTCGTGTTTCGGTTCGTGAAATCGCTTTCTGGGCCGCCTGAACCTTCATCTAAATAACTTGGCCCTGGCCCGACTGGCCCTATCCAGCCAGCGTCGGCTTGCGGCGGTATGCTGTAGCCGACATGTTGCAAACTGTACAATACGTTCATGGCGCAGTGTTTAACCCCGTCCTCGTTACCGGTGATAAGACAACCACCAATTTTGCCGTAAAAAGCGTATTGGCCCTGGTTGTTTAAAATACCGGAACAAGCGTATAGGCGTTCGATAATTTTCTTCATAATTGAACTGTTATCGCCCAGCCAGATCGGGCCTGCCAGTATTAAGATGTCGGCAGCCATCACTTTTTTATATAATTGGGGCCATTCGTCGGTTTTCCAGCCGTGCTCGGTCATATCTGGGTATATACCGGTGGCAATATCGTGGTCAATCGGCCGGATTATTTCGGTTTTGACACCCTGTTTTTCCATTATTAGTCGACTTACCTCAATTAAACCCTCGGTATTGCTTTTATCAGGGGATTTTTTTAGGGTGTTATTGAGGAATAGCGCAGTTAGGTTGTTGTATTCAGTTTTAGTCATGGAGATGCCTTTCTGTATAAATATAGCGTTATCTTACTAAAAAATGACGCTAGGGACTGTAATAAATCCATCTCCCTTCGATACATTGTCTTTTGAAAATAAATCTTTCATAACCAGAAAAGCTCCTCAACGCTTTTTTTAAGTGCTTTTGCTAATTTTAGCGCAAGTAGGACGCTTGGGGTATAGTTACCCTTCTCAATGGCGATAATTGTCTGCCTAGTAACAGTTACTGTGTCGGCTAATTCGGCTTGCGTTAAACCGGCGGCCTTGCGGGCTGCGGTTACGGCATTGTGGGTAGTCTCGCGCTGTTTATAGAACATGTCGGACTAGTTTTTTGCTTTAAAATCGAGCGAGATTGAGTTTATGCAATAGCGTTGCCCGCCCTTATCGGCTGGCCCATCAGGAAAAACGTGCCCCAGATGCGCGCCACAATTAGAACAAGTTACCTCGGTGCGCTCCATGCCAAAGCTACTGTCGGTGTGAAGATCGACATGCTGCTGGTTGACCGGATCGGTAAAGCTTGGCCAACCCGAGCCGGACTCAAACTTGGTATCACTCGGGAATAGTTCTTGGCTGCAGGCCACGCAGACGTAGGTGCCGTCATCATGGTGGTCTACAAACTGACCGGTAAAGGCTGGCTCGGTACCCTTTTCGCGGGCAACCCGATACTGCTCTGGAGTCAGTTTTTGCTTCCAGAATTCATCAGGTTTGTCTTTCATTGGCTCGTCAGTCATATGTATAGTTAACTTTACTATTGATTGGCTGCTTGGTCAAGGGCGACCCGCTAGCCCAAACCCACGATCAAACAACGGCGCACTGCCGTCGGCAGTTTTACCATTAACGGTGGTCGGGATCTGATGCAAACCAGTTGGCCACAATAGCGGTAGTTTAGCTTTAAAAGGCTTGTCGCCAAAGAGTACATCTGCAATACCTGTTCCTTCACTGCCCGGCAGCCAGGCTGCTACTAGTGCATCGGCCTGCTTAATCTGATCAGTCATCAACAGCGGGCGGCCAGAGATAACAATGACAATAACTTTGTTGCTGCGTTCTTTTAGGCGCTCAATTACTTGTTTGTCGGCTTCGTCTAGCGATGGATTGGGGTTGTCGCCAAAGCCTTCGGCGTACGGTTTTTCGCCGACTACTGCTATACCGACGTCGGCTTTTATATTAGAGGCAAAGTTGGCGTTTGCGTCGTAGTCAATCTTATTGCCGGGACTGGTTTGACGAAGGCCTTGCAAAATTGAGGTGCCACCGGGTACATAATTGCCGTTGATGCCCTGCCACTCGATGGTCCAAGCGCCGGCTTGTCGGCCGACATTGTCGGCGCCGCTACCCGCGACTAAGATATGGTCAGCATTTTTGGCTAATGGAAGTAGTTCGTCATTGTTTTTGAGTAGTACCGATGAGGCAGCGACCGCTTGCCGGGCGATGTCACGGTTTTGTGGCGAACCAACGGTGTCGAGGCCTGGTTGATTTTGGCGAGGTGCATCAAATAAACCGGCATTAAATTTTTGATACAAAATGCGGCGTACGGCGTCGTCAATCCGTTGGTGGGTTATGGCTTCTTTTTGGACTGCCCGGTTGACGTCTTTCACGAAGTCTTTGTAATCGTACGGTAGCATTGCCATATCGACGCCGGCGTTAATGGTCTCGATATTGGCTTCGTATTTACTCTTCCCCGAAAATTCGTACATTCCATACCAGTCTGACACCACAAAACCTTTATAGCCGAGCTGATTTTTTAACTTATCGGTAATGAGGTGCTTGTTGGCGATAACCCGTTTGTCACCCCAAAAGCTTAGGCCAACCATAACGCTAGCCACATCTGCCTGGCTGGCGGCGGCATATGGAACTAAATAATGACTATCGAGCAACTCTTCATGGGCTGGTATCACACCTTGGTCTATCTGGAACTTCTTATTTTTTGATTGCCCCCAGGTCATTGAGCCAGTTGCTAAAAAGTGTTTAGCGGTAGCCAGGACGCTGGTTTGCTGGACACCTTTGATGTAGGCGGCGCCTTGTGTGGCATTGAGCGCTGGATTGTCAGAGAACGCTTCGTAGACTCTTCCCCACCTAATGTCTAACGGGGCGTCCAATGAGGGCGAGTAACTCCAATTAATGCCGGTAGCTATGACTTCTTGGGCGGTGGCGGTTGCCACCGACGTGGTGAGCTCGCTGTCGTTTGCCGCGCCTAAGCCAATGGCATGTGGAAATATAGTGCTGACAGGTACGTTACCGTTGCCGTGGTTGGCGTCGACGCCGTATAAAATAGGGATCCCTAAGCGGGATTCCTGCGCTTGTTTTTTCATTTCAGAAACCATCTCAACCCAACCGTGCGGCGTATTGTTCGATGGCTTTGCCCCAGCACCGCTTAAGATGCCGCCTAGGTTGTATCTGCTAATGTCGACCGTCTTTTTTAAGCTGTTTTTATCGACTAGTGCCATCTGCCCGATCTTTTCGTCTAAGGTCATGCGACTAAGTAAGTCGTCTACCCGGGCTTCGATTGGCTGGCTTGATTGCCGATAAAGTGCGTCAGCCGGTGGCGACGGCAACGGTGGCGAGCTAGGTCCTCGATTAATGTAGTACGCTAAGCCCAGTAGCGCGACTATCAGTAAAGGAAATAACACGCGTAACTTCCGGTTACGCAGATAGCCCGAGGTTCTGGTGCGGTGCTTGGAGCTGGTTTTTCGTTTTGCTGTTTTTTTACTATGGGTAGCCATTACCTATATCTTACCACTAGCAGTTAGCTTTTGGCTTGGAGGCTGTTGGCTAGTTGGTCAAAACCAGCTTCATAGTCGTTGCTGGAGTTGTAGAGGTACTCGACTTTTACGACAGCTTTGCCGGCGTCAAAGTAGTAAGCCGCTAGCGTAGTATCTTTTTTGTATGAAGAGTCCTGATTGTATTCGGTCAGAGCTTTAAGAGTTTTATGATTGTTTATGAAAACCGAGCTACAGATGTGTTTCTTAACATTTTGGACGTTTTGGAGCTGGTTGCAGTCTTTGCTATTTCCCGGATCAACCGAGATTTTTACCGGAGAACTCGGGTTAGCGCTACAATCGGCGCTGGCGCCGGCTGGCACAACATATACCGTCCCTGGCGCAGCCGGGCAACTACTTTCGCTCCAACCGTCTGGCAGAGTGAAGCTTACCAATGACTTTACCTCGCCTGCTGCAGCGTTGTTAGTTGTAGGTGTGCTTGAGTCAGGCTGTGATGTATTGTTGGCCGCCTGGTTTGTGGCCGGTTTGTCGGGCTGCCCTATCTTCCAGCCGATTAAGCCAGCTACAATAACCAATGCAACTACTATAAATACGGTTTTAATGGTTTTATTGCTATTGTTTGTGCTTGGTTCCATAAAGGCTCCTGATTAATAGAGTTAATTGTATATTGTAATGCGCAACAGTACTGTGAAGTATCTTGCTAGTTGTTATAATGGCTGCATGAAACCGACCGTCATTGCTGTTAGGGCCATTGGTGCCGAGTTTGCGCGCCGAATGGTGCGTTCCTTTTTAATTATTGGTACCCTTTTGTCGTTATTATTGCTCAGCTTGGGCGGCTGGCTGACAACCATGAGCGCGTGGTGGTGGTTGCTCCAAGTAGCGTTTATTGTAGCCACAATTATGTTCGTCATGTTGGCGTTCGCTGCCCTTGCAGTAATTCGCGTCGCCGATCCGCTTCAGACTAAAAGCCAAAAACTAGCAGTCAGCAAATACGTTGATAAACTGCAACGGGTTTCAGAAAACTTTCAGACGCCACAGTTCATTATTTTCTTTCGGGTGGTACGTGACGCTGTTCGTCCCCGCCAAGGCGGCTTTATCGAGACGGTGTCACGCGACTCTAAAACATTGGCACCAGATTTTGCAGAGGTGTTAAAGCAGTTTCATTAAGTCTAATTGTTCAATTTGAGTTTTATCTGACTCTCAACACTTCCTAGTGCTATAGGGACACTATGTAATGTGAACCGTTGTGTACACATTGGTTCACATTACATAGTGTCCCGAAAGTCAGACTAACTTTTATTTGTATCCTCTACAATAATAGTATAAAATATTCTTATTATGTCCAGCAATATCAAAGTGACTGCAGAAACATTTGGACCTCCTACGATTGGCATTGGAAGTGTCGGAGAAGTGCTGCCTCGCATTGTTAACGCCGAACTGAAAAGTACCTACGGAGAGGGCGAGTATCACCAACCATCGGATATAGAAATTGCTGCACTCGGTTTAGACACCGTAATCGGCTTACGGGTTAACACTTTTGTGAGAACTGCAAGCAGTAACGCACCAGGCATTATTCAACCACACAGTTTTATGCTTGAACTGCAAGACGACGGCAGCCAAAAACTTTTGGAGGGTAAATATTTAACCAGATCGGCAGCAACTAGTTATAAACTAACGCCCCCAGAAGCGCTTTTTATTCTTGGCCTACATTTTCGCACCTTGGCTGCTAATAAATCACGCTTCAACCACGTTTAGAGCTCTTCTTCTCCGCTGCCCAACAGTTCCAACCCCTTAATCTTTGGCATTGAGCCTGTACCAACCTGCGCCTGCATACTGCCAATAATATTGGCGGTGCCACCGAGCAGCTTTTTAGCTTGGGCGTCGCGTTTAGCCCAGACACGGTCAAAGGCGGCCTTTTCTTTGGCTATATCGGTGATCATTTCCATATAGACTTCGACCATCGCTTCGATCTGATTGACGAACTCGTGGCTGGTGACAAATCCATACAGCGCGTCGGCACTGGTGTCGCGGTTTTGGGCAACTGCCTTTTCGCGGCCAACGTCGAGCAAGCTTTTACGGAGCAAAGTGGCAAGAATTACTGTAGAGCTCGGCTTAGCCACCCACACGCCCTTATAGTTGACGATTTCGCCGGCTTGGTCTTTGGGCATTGCTTCGGTGATGATGATCGGGATATTGGCTTTGGTGTCGCGCAGGTCGTCTTTGAGTTTTTGGATCCAACTCTCTGTCCAGTTTTTAGTGCGCTTTATTTCCCATAAGATAATGCCGCAATCGCTGCCGCGCTGGTTGCGGACGGTCTGCCGAACGTCGGCGCCTTTTATGCCCTTTTCGACCGGTTTAACCTCGTCGTCACGAAACTCCAGTTTTAAGAGCTCCTCCAGATCGAGTTCCAGTATTTCACCCTGCATCTGCTGCGAACCCTGGTTGAGCTTGCGCTGCATATCTTCGACCTGCCGCTTGGCGGTTTCTAGCTGTTTGTCTTTTTCGGCTAGATTGAGGCGCTGCTTTTCGTCGGCTTCGCGGGTGGCGTCGCTGCGAATCTTGTCGGCCTCATGGTTGAGCTTTTTCTGGGCTTCGAGTTCGGCATTGGCCCGAGCCTGTTTTTCTTCGCGCAGGTGCTTCATCATATCGGTTAGTTCGGCGCGCAGTTTTTGAGATTCTTGTTTGGCGTTCTCGGTGTCGTCTTTGGCGCTGGCGGCACTGTCTTGGAGTGACTTAATAAGCAAAGCCTGACTGGCCTCGGCCTTCTTTTGGGCGCTCTTGGCCTCAGATTCTATCCGTTGTTTGGCAATTTCCAAGTCGGCGGCAGCTTCCCGGCGCATCAGCTCAGCGGCAGCGTCGGAGTTACGCTTGGCGTTCGCTTCGGCTTCGGCTTCGATTTTAGCCAGTTCGGCCTGGTGCTGGTGATTGGCGGCTTCGAGCACGCGGGACTCGATTTGGCCTTCGAGGGCTTTGTCGATTTCGATTACATTTCCGCACTTTTTACACTCGATTGTGTTCATTAGTTCAGTCTCTCCCACAAGTTATTAAATTCATCCGAAATGGTTTGAAAAATGAACTGTGTCTCTGCCTTATTCTTAGGCAAATCACCTTTTCCATAAACAAGTAGAATGGTTTGTATATGAGTTTGTGAATCCAAAAATACTACACAACGATTACCGGATGCTTTAGGCGAAACATTTGTTTGCGCCACTGCAAAGTCATATTTGAAAAGCAAGCAGCCCGAGCCGCGCTTTAGCTCATCTACTTTTGCGGATCTTTGCACTGCGTGAATACGTTTTAACTGTTCCAATATAGAACGCTCAGTTGCAACCCATACTCTTGCTTTGTAGTCTTTAGAGAAACGTTTTATATAGTAGCGCTTGGCATAACTACTCACTACCACTCGGTAATCCTCATTATCTGGTAGCGGGTTTGAAAACATTATCGGGCTCTTCCTGAATAATCAGTTCGTACGGTATAAATTCGCCGTCACGACAAATCTGCCATGGCAGCTGTTCGTGTGTAAAATTTACTATTTCTTCTGTTCGCTTATCTTTCCATTGCTCACAGATCTCTTTTATGAGGGCAAGTTCTTCCGCGCTTAGTTTATCGAAATTATCGGCTTCACGCGTAGTGACCGAGATTATTTGTGCACGCTCTAGTGGTGTAATATCTATTTTTCCCGTTTGATACAAATCATCAGTAAGAGAAAAAAATACATCAGCTACCGGCCCATATTCCATTCGTCGGTACTTAACGCCACTCATCGGCTCAAGTTCTTTAAAAAAGTTTGTAAAGTCAGCCAAATAAAGTAGCTTTGCCAGCTTTGTCTTTGGCACGCCCCCACGTCCATCCGCCGCAAACTTAATGCAAGCAAAATACATCTGCCTGAACTTTGGGATATCGACTGGCTGCCGGAAAAAGTCTTCTGGAGTAATACCAAAAAGATCGCTCAAAATACCTAGCTCAGTTGTGTTAAGGTCGCGCTCGCCCTTTTCTACTAAAATATAGCGCTGTCTGCTTAGGCCTAACCTGTCTGCTACCTCTTGTTGGGTCAATCCAGCTTGTTCGCGCCATTCTAGTATTCGTTCTGCTAGTTCTAATGTCTTACTCATGCCCCAATACTAGCATGTGACATGATTGATGTCAATAATACAGTACTATATGTGTTGCGTAAACTGTACACTCATTTGTTATACTTAAATAGTTGGTTAGCATTGATTCATAACTAAAATCTGTGTTTCAATTTGTTCATCCGTTAACCATGATTTTTAGTCGGTTGTAAGTGCCTATAGCAAACTCACCTACTACTTAAACTAACTGCATGCTTGGTCTAGCTACTGCCAACTCGCCGGCTCGCGCTCCAACGCTTGCTCGCGCCGTAACTACCGGCGGCACTTGGCTGACCGCCTCTGCCTGATGATTCTGTAAATATCCAAGTTGCATTGAGTACACAGACTCGCTAACTGGATCGTCGATTTCGATATTGTGGGCGGGGTCAATCAGTAAACCGTCAAACGATTTGACCTCGATGGTCTCGCTTTCGCCGCGCGCATGGTTTATAAAGTTAAAAGTGATGACGTAGACGTCTTTAGTGTCTCCAGTTTCTTTGTGCTTTAGCAGGACTGGCCACTTGATGGCCTGGCGCTCTGGAGGCAGGTTTGAGCGGTTACCGACCGCTGTGGCAAGTGAAAAAACTGCGAGGTAACTACTATCGACTACTATGTCAGCTTCGCGGAGGCGGTTTTCTTTTTCTGTTTCGTAATCTTTTAGGCTGCAAAGCCCTGTCTCGAAGTAGTTTATCTGAAGCATGTTTTTTATCCTCCAAGTTGCTTACGCTAGTTTTAAAATAATACTACTGTTGACTGCATTCGACTGTTAGATCTTATACAGTCATAACACCGTAACCATATACAATGCATGTTAATGAACAATAAACTAATCACTGGACTGCTTATAGTGTTACTGGCTGGCACCATCGGTTATATTGCCAGCCAGAGATCTGGCGACGATAATAAGCCAGCCTATACAATCGATTCTAAAGATACTGCCGCGCCCGCCACAAAGGATAAAACGGTAGACCTGAGCGGCCAACAGCTAACTGCCATCCCCGAAGATGTACTGCAACAGACAGATATTACCAGCCTTAACCTCTCGAACAACCAGTTAACCAGCCTGCCTGCCGAGATAAGCCAGTTTAAGAACCTGACAACTCTTAATGTCGAAAATAACCGCCTAGAAACGCTTCCGCCCGAGATTGGTCAATTGACTAAGCTAAAGTCTGCTGACTTTGGCAACAACCGGTTGCAAAGCTTGCCTTCGGAGCTTGGTGACCTTGTGCAGATCAGACAGCTAAACCTGTCTGGCTACAAAGGTTCCTCGGCAGACGTTGATCAACTAAAAGCCAAACTTACTGGTACCGAAGTTAAAACCTAGGCAGCCCTGGATATGCCAAGTGGAATAGAGCGCGCGCCAGTTCATACTATTGAAGCTGGTTTGCCGCAGACGGCTGCTGCCCAAAATTCATTAAGCACGTTTGTGAGACTTTTAATTCATGACCGGTGGGTAAAACAGTACCTGGAGCTAGACAGCGAAACTCCGTTCCGTCTCGACGGAGAAGCATTAGAAGCACGGCGCCAGCACCAGCAGTCAGGCCGAGAAATGTATTATCACGATAGTCGAGGTATTAGTCACCTGGGAAAGTTGGCAATGAGTACCGTTGAACAGATAGAAACCGAGTTTGCCAGCCAGACCGTACTGGAT
>JBPCJO010000029.1:0-5248 GCA_051005235.1 Saccharimonadales bacterium (SeqCode) | reverse complement strand
ATATTCCCCTCCATACGGGTACGCGCATCCACCTTTGGGTCCGGATAGACCAACTTTTTGCCGGTTCATTGCTCATATAGTTCACTGTAGCGCTGCGAAACCAGTTCAACGAACTCATCGTCTAGTTCTGGTACTTTTTGCCCTTCTAGGCCGCTAAAACCCTGATCAAGCAACCAGCGCCGGACAAACTCCTTCGATAAGTTGCGCGGCACTTCGCCGGTGCGGTCTTTTAAATACGCCTCGTAACCGTCCACGTAGAAATACCGCGATGAATCGGGTGTGTGTATTTCGTCAATTACGAAAATTTCGCCATTATACTTGCCAAACTCATACTTGGTGTCTGCCAGCACTAAACCTTGGTCACGGGCCTGCTGCCTACCCCGAATAAATAGCTGTCTGGCCATAATACTGAGCCGCTCAAAGTCAGACTCCGAAGCTAGACCCTGCTCAACGATTTCCATGGCGGTGATATCTTCGTCGTGCCCGGTGTGCGACTTAGTAGAAGGCGTAATGACCGGTTCGTCAAACATGTCGTATTCTTGCATGCCGTCGGGTAGTTGTACGCCGCACAGTTCCCTAACCCCAGCCTGATACACCCGCCAGGCATGCCCGACCAAACAACCACGTATCACCATTTCAATCGCGAACGGCTCGCATTTATGGCCGATCGAGACATTTGGATCAGGCATCTCAATCAGCCAGTTTGGCGCGATGTCTATCGTCGCCGCCAAAAAATGCGCTGCCAACTGGTTTAATACCTGGCCTTTATGTGGAATCGGTTGCGGTAAAATAACATCAAAAGCCGAGATTCGATCGGTCGCGATCGAAACCAGCGTATCGTCGTTAATCGTATAAACGTCGCGGACCTTCCCGCGGTAAATGTTCGTTTGCCCTTTAAATAAAAAATCAGTGCCAGATATTGAACCCATAATGGAGCTTATTGTAGCGTGCTTTGAGCACATAAAAAACAATAAACTTAATTATAGATATGGAGCTACCAAGTATGTTGCGTGCTCATAATCTTCAGCTACCAAGTGAGCACGCGTATTGTTCCTCAAGTAATTAACGGGTTTCGTAGTAGATATAGCCATAACCAATGCACCGGCCGCCAAGCCTGCCTCAATGCCACTTTTTGAATCTTCAATCACCAAAGTGCGCCGAGCTTCTACGTTAAGGTAATTCATAACTTTTCGGTACGGCCCAGGTAAGGGCTTATCATCCAGCGCTTCGCGGTGGCATACCGCGTATTGAAAATCACGCTCCATGCCAAAAAGTTTTAAGGAGGGGTGGAGTATTTTTGAACTACTTGATGTAGCTATGCCTAACGGCAGATTCCTGTTCTTAAGAAAGTCAATAAAACCCCTAGCGCCACTGATAGGTTTTAAGATAGCTGGTCTTATAATTTCAACCGAGGTATCAATGACTCGTTCGCGGTATATTTCGGCAAGTTCGTCATCGGCGTCAAATATATACTTGGCAATTTTCGTCCTGCCCCAGCCTTCAAATCTATCCCAGTCCCGTCTATGGACGTCAAATGGTATGGCGTACTCGTCAGCCATTGTGACAGCAGTACGTTTTTCGGCTTCGACTTGTAAGTGAGCGGAGTCAGCAACCACACCATCCCAGTCAAATATTGCTGCATGTAGTTTTTCGGCCATATAGTGTAATTTTACCAGTTATTATCTATTTCTAATATAAACTGTTTTGCGTTACCATATTTTTATGAACAGCCAAAAAGTGATTGGAATCGTCGGAGGCGGCCAATTAGGCCAAATGTTAACGTTAGCCGCAGCTCCCCTCGGCTTCAAAGTTGTAGTCGTCGACCCATCAGACAACTGCCCAGCCGCGCAAGTCGGTGCCGAACAAATCCAAGCGCCGTTAAACGATAAGAAGGCACTTCGCCAACTGGCAAAAAAAGCCGATTACATTACCGTAGAAATAGAGCACCTAGATACCCGCACACTAGAGGCTGTCGCAACAGAGGGAACACCAGTCAACCCAGCCCCACAAACGATTCGCCTTATCCAAGACAAATATACTCAAAAGGAATTTTTAGCGAAAAACGGTTTTGCGGTAGCGCCCTCCCAGCAAGTCGATAATCCCGAGCAGGCAAACAAGGCTTTTAAGCACTTCGACGGTTCTATGCTCCTCAAAACGCGCCACAATGCCTATGACGGTCGTGGTAACGCCTTAATTCACGACCTTGGCGAGTTAGAAGCCGCCTTGGAACGATTTAAAGATGTTCCCCTCTACGCCGAACAAGTCATGGATTTTACCAAAGAATTAGCTGTTATGGTTGCCAAAGATATGGACGGGAACGTGCGCGCCTACCTTGTCACAGAGACGATTCACGAGCGAAACATATGTATCGAAACGTTAACCCCTGCGCAAATCTCATCGATATTAGCAGCCCAGGCTGTTAATATCGCCACCCAAGCCGTCAAAAAGCTCCAGGGCGCTGGCATGTATGGCGTAGAGCTATTTCTACTAAAAGATGATTCTATCGTTATTAACGAGATTGCGCCCCGAGTCCACAACTCAGGCCACTACACCATGGACGCCTGCGTAACTTCTCAGTTCGAGCAGCATATCCGAGCAATCACCGGCTTACCGCTGGGTGACGTCGGCATGGTCACGCCGGTTGCCAGCATGATCAATATACTCGGCCAGCACAACCGGCCAACCGAACTGGCAGGCCTCGCCAAGGCGCTAAAAGATCGTGCCATTCATATCCATCTATATGGTAAATCCCCGACAAAGGTTGACCGAAAAATGGGCCATATTAACGCGCTTGGTGATACACTTGATCAAACCCGTAAAGCAGCCCAAAAGGCCCGTAAGCGAATAGAAATATAAGGAGAATACAATGTCACAATTTACCGTTGGAATAATCATGGGATCAAATTCGGACTTAGACATAATGGGCCAGGCAGCCACCGTTTTAGACGAATTTGGTGTTCCCTATGAAGTCCGAATTATCTCCGCCCACCGCACGCCCGAGACAATGATGACCTACGCCAGCACGGCCAAAGAACGTGGTCTGCAAGTAATCATCGCCGGTGCCGGCGGCTCAGCACATTTGCCCGGTATGACAGCATCTCACACGCTTCTACCCGTCTTAGCTGTTCCGGTTAAACGAGACAATCACGACCATGAGGCGCTGTATTCCAATATTAAAATGCCGCCCGGGATTCCACTGGCTACTATGCCAGAAAACGGTGCCAAGAATGCGGCCTTGATGGCGATTGAGATTCTGGCACTCAGCGACGAAGAACTCTCCAAAAAGTACGCGGTATTTAAAGAAAAGCAGCGTGAAACGGTAATGAAGATTGACCAAGAAATACAGGAAAAGGGCTGGCAATCGTTTTCTAACTAGTATGCTTGTCTACTATACTGCGTTACATTAAAACGTAATGTAACGCAGTATAGTAACGACTTTACATGTTAAGACGTAAAGAGACTCCCGTATTACCAAGGCTTGCAATTTACGCCTAACCAGGTAATCTAAAAAGATGAGGGAACGTTTTGACTTCGAGAGTGCACGGCTTGATATAGCCGACTTTGACGGCACAATGTATGACACGTTTGAGCAAAACTCCGCCCTTGGGATTTATGGTATTGATGAAGCCTATCGGCTATCGATCGAGAGAACATTATTTTTCGATAAAGACGCGCTAAAGAAATACGCTGACGAAGGTGAGCATCAAAACCGCACTCCCTTAGAAATTATTAACTCACTTGTTCCAAATTGCACGCCCCAAGGGCTTGAGCTACTCACCGCTAACTTAGTACGTGCCAAGCTCGACATTCTAGAGAATCAGATTGGCAAACAGCTGCACGACAAAGTTTCTTGGCCGCGCCCCATGCCTGGTTTTGTCGAGTACTCCCAAACTATAACCGAAGCAAACACCAAAGGTGCCTCGATTGACCGGGCCATACTGTCTGCCGGCCATGCTTCGTTTATCAGAAAATGCTTGGCCATGTCTGGGCTTGAACAGCCAGAAATCATGATCACTGATGAAACAATCCGTGGCCTAAACTCAAGCCTCTCGCCAGGCAAACTTTCCAAGCCTGAGCTTATGCCGTTACTACTCGCTAAATTACAATGGTTAAGTCTCTATGACCGTGAGGGCTCTGTTGACATCAACGACCCAGAAGTTAACCAGCGCATTATCGTGATCGGTGATTCTGACGAAAAAGATGGTGGGCTGGCCCGTAACGCCGGTGTGAGTTTTATCCATGTTACTCCTGAGAACTCAGCATCAGCTTGGCTGTCTTTGCAATATATCCATACGATCGGCTCAACGGCCGTTAGTCACGTACGATGACAAACAATTGGCATGTCATTACTGGTGGCCCATCAGTCGGAAAGACTACACTCTTAGCGGAACTTGAAAGACGAGGCCATCAAACCGTGCCCGAAGCTGCCCGGCTGGTAATTGACGAAGGTATCGCCGGCGGCCAAACAATACAGGAGATACGGGCCAGCGAGAAGCACTTCCAACACCAGGTAATGCAACGAAAGATAGCGATAGAAGCCGCCCTAAAATCAGATGCCCTGACGTTTTTCGACAGAGGCCTCCACGATACCATTTCGTATCTGATACATAACGGTTTTAGCGTCGAACAATGGATACACGAGGCAGCCAGCCAAGTACGCTATAAAACCGTCTTCTTGTTAGAGCCGCTGCAAACCTACGTCCAAGATTACGCCCGCACCGAAAGCAGGCAAGAAGTCGAACTGCTGACTGTCGCTCTTTACAAGGTTTACGCCGACGCGGGCATGCAGCCAGTGCGGGTTCCAGCGATGGACGTCGATAAACGCTCCGACTACATATTGCAGCGCATTTGATTCGTCATAATTATAATTCATTTTTATTTTGTTATAGTTAACATATGATTAAAAATGAATCTATTAAAGAGCTGTCTTATCGACTAGCACGACAGCACTTACCCGGATCATTTAAAGATATCGAACCTATCACCGGCAAAGGCGAAGTTAACCAAGTGTACCTAATAAGCACTACACAACTCACGGCGGTGCTTCGGGTGAATGAATTAATTGAGTATGATCGATTTAGGAAAGAGCGGTGGTGTAGTGAAACTGCTACGGAACATGGCGTACCAGGTCCTAGAGTTATAGCCACGGGCAAAGACAAAAACTGCGCCTATATGTTGCTGGAATTTATCGATGGTAAAAACGGTAAAGATATCGACAGTACGTTAGAATTATGGCAAACGCTGGGAC
>JBPCJO010000028.1:0-1175 GCA_051005235.1 Saccharimonadales bacterium (SeqCode) | reverse complement strand
TTGCTTCACGAACAATGGTGGTATCTCATGGCAGTCGTGTTTTATCACTGTCTGGGAGTTTTTTCGGTTCGGTTTTTGTCGGTACAAAAATGGAACAATTCGGTTCCTTATTGAAGGAACATGTCTTTAGTTTTTAGCCAAAAAAACAAGGTCTTAAAGCTCTCCCCAGTTAGCACCAACCGAAGTATCAACCGTAAGTTTAACATCGAGTTTGGCGGTGTTTTCCATGACTTCTTTTACTTCTTTGGCTAGTTTTTCCGCTTGATCTTGTGGCACTTCAATAAGAATTGAGTCGTGGATTTGCAGTAGCATTTTGGCCTGCGGATATTTTTCTAAATGATCGGCAAGTTTGACCATCGCCAGCTTCATGATATCGGCGGCTGTGCCTTGGAACGGCATGTTCACGGCTGCCCGAAATGCTGCTTCGCGGACGACAAAATTAGATGATTTTACGTCTGGTGTTGGACGGCGGCGGCCAAAAAGCGTTTCCACGTAGCCGTCGTCGGCCGCGTCTTTTTTGACTTTGGCGATGTACTCGAATAGTTTGGGCCGGACTTCGAAGTACTTGTCTATAAAATTTTTGGCGGCTTCGTAGGTCATGTTGGCGGCGCTGGCCAAGCCATGCGGGCTGAGACCGTACATGACACCGAAATTTACTACTTTGGCCTGGCGGCGCATATTTTTGGTTACGTCCTCTGGACTGCGGCCGTAAATTTGGGCGGCAGTCGCTAGATGCACGTCGACGTCGCGGTTGAACATATCCACTAAATCCTTATCGCCAGCTAATAAAGCAGCTAACCGTAGCTCGAACTGGCTGTAGTCGGCGCTAATCAGTACATTGCCTTTGTCGGCCAAAAACGCTGAGCGGATTTTGCGCCCAAGATCTGAGCGAACCGGAATATTCTGCAAATTAGGATCATGGCTGGACAAACGACCAGTCTGGGCAACCGTCATGCTGTAAGTCGTATGCAGTCGGTTGTTGGCATCGACAATCTCAGGCAGCGGCTGGACGTAAGTGTTCATCAGCTTGGTAATTTCGCGGTACTGAGTAATCAGGTCGATTATCGGATGGCTGCCACGAAGTTTATCTAGCTCGCCAGCAGCGGTCGAGTAACCTGTCTTGCCCTTTTTGATGAACTGGGTTGGCAGATTTAGTTTGTTGAACAAAAGATCAG
>JBPCJO010000027.1:0-2171 GCA_051005235.1 Saccharimonadales bacterium (SeqCode) | reverse complement strand
AAGAGGCCTATTTAAGCGGCTACCGAACTATTGGAAGTGATTTGGATCCGCGTATGGTCGATTACACTACGAAGAATTTACTGTGGCTTGAAGATACTGTCATGAGAGGCAATCCGCAGCCCCGACGCGTCGGGGTGAGGACTCTTGCCGAAAAGGACAGTATCTTCAAGCCAACCGTTAAGCCTGGTGACGCAACGAGCATGACGTGGTCCGAACCATTCGACACTATCGCTGCCGAGACGTACCTGGGGCGCGCTTTATCATCGATGCCAGACCACGAAACGTTGCAAAAGATTATCAACGACTGCGACACGATTCATACTAAATTTCTTAAAAATGTGGCGCGGCAAACAAAACCTGGTTTTAGAATGTGCATTGCTATACCTGCCTGGAGCACCGCGCGCGGCTTTAAACACCTAAAAACGCTTGATAATTTAGAGCAGTTAGGCTATAATCGGGTAAAGTTTGTTCACGCTAAAAACGAAGACTTGATCTACCATAGGCCAGGACAAATCGTTGCCCGTGAACTCGTAATACTGACTAGAAGATAGGATTTAGAAGATGAGTAAAGTTAAAGCAGGTGGCGCTAGTAAAAATAACCGCGACTCCCCCGGTCAACGGCTTGGCGTAAAACTGTCAGGTGGCCAAAAAGCTAAGGTTGGTCAAGTAATTATCCGCCAGATCGGCATGACCAAACGCGCCGGCCCAGGCACTAAAGTAAGCCGAAACTTCACGATCCACGCCGATCGTGACGGCATCGTCACCTATACGACTCGTAAAGTCCGCACATTCACCGGCCGCACGGTTCCTCGCGTCGAAGTCAGCGTAGTCTAAAAGTATTCCACCAGATTTAAATTATGAATTATGAACGTTTGCCACCTCACATAGGTTCAATTGATCCAGATTCCTTACCTCCCTCCCATTTACGGGGGTTGATTATGGGTGATCTAGAAGACATTAATACCAAGCGCATAGAGTTAGGTGCCGAAGACGAGGGACTTACCTTTACGTACTTACCTTCTCCCGACAATTGGTATGGTTACGCGATTGCACTCGGCCCATGTAAAGGTAGTCAAGCTACACCGCACCGTGTTTCACTTACAAAAGTTGATACCCGGGACTACGAACGGCTTGAGGAAAGTAAACTACTCACCCTGCGCAGAGGCTTGTCACTTAATAAAAGATTAGTCGGTCCCTTCGATTCATTCGACCGAGAAGAGTTAATTGCCATCGCCAGTGTTCTATCTGAGCACCGAGACTCCGGCTGTCGAGTACAGCGAAACGATGCTCCCGGCTTATTATTCCCTCTCTGGCATGAGGCCAACCACGCCGACTTACAGAACAAAGCAAACAATACGATTGGGACGAGCATTAGCTCAATTAATGAAGTCGTCACCGACGACGCTCTTGTCGCTCTCAATCGTTTTGGCACGCTAGAACCGACCGATAATGGCAAATTACGAACCGTTTCACTACACCTTGAGATTGACGAACTGTCTTATGTGGCCCAAATTACCAGCCTCACACCAGACGCATTAGCTAATATTGATGTCGTTTGTTTGTATGAGAATAAGTATTTTGACAGGCTTCAGGTTTCATTTAATAATGAAACCGGCAAAATACTGGTTGATGAAGAGCCTGAGCGAGATATAGTGTGGAATCCAGAAATTCTAAGCAATATAGTTTGCAGTGGACAGATCATAGGCTCCAACGCTGCCTCCGAAATGCTTGATAGCACGCCTCATATACGCGACTCACAACAGACCCGGTCATCCGAAGACTAGCTCCAGAAGCAGCAAAAACCTCTGTTTTTTTCATCAAAGCAATAGACGACAAAAGTATACTAGCTGAGCTTGAGGACGTGCTTTAAAAAGCGTGGCGGCAACGACCAAGTGCCTACTTCATCAAGCGGCATATGGTCATTTTCTCTACGGTGAGACATAGGGCTAATCGCGGTAAACAACTGGAATGGTAGTTTTCGGAGTCCTTTGGCTTTAATGCGTACTTCACCTTTTTCATCGGCATGTATCATAAAATCTAAGCCTTCTAAAGAAACTTCGGGCGCTAATTTACTTTCGCCACCCAAGAGGACGGTAGCTCCCGGCAATAGAGGCGCCACAAACTCGGTACGCTTTCCATGAGGATCGTCATTGAGCTGTGTTATATAGCTG
>JBPCJO010000026.1:0-14645 GCA_051005235.1 Saccharimonadales bacterium (SeqCode) | reverse complement strand
GTATTTAGGTGTGAGCGTTAAAACTGTAAGGCATTGGGCTCAATCCGGTACATTGCAGGGTAAGAAAATTGGGTCTCGAGGAGACTGGCGTTTTAGCCCTGATGATCTAAACAAAATGATTAAAGTTAACAAAACCACGTACGAGAGCATCAAAAAATTTTTGCTGGAACATGCTGATACTATTCAAAGCCTGGCAAACCAAAAGCATATAACTTATCTTGGCACCAAAAATGCTAAAGTAAAAAATTTGAAGAAAAATCGTGAAGATTACGTAAAGATTGTTAAAGAGTTTGCTAACAACTTAGAAAACACAAAAAAGGGGAAAAAGGTATTTTTGAAGTTAGGCTCTGATATTGCCAAAAAATCAGTCAAACAAGGTCTAACTTTAGAAGAAACCGTCGATGGCACTATCTTCCTTAAACAAGCATTTTGGGAGAAATTGGGTGAAACTGGTTTGCTGCAGCAACTCACAACGCATGACCTGTATAGTTTTAATCAAGTAATATCACTTTACGCAGATATAGTAACTTCAAAAATAATCTTTTCTTACCATGACTATTATAAAGAGCAAGAGGAACGAATTGTAAAAACCGAAGATTTGCTTCATACATCTAAAAACCATTTCAATATGCTCGCCGATACTATT
Source organism: Saccharimonadales bacterium (SeqCode) (assembly GCA_051005235.1). GTDB lineage: Bacteria > Patescibacteriota > Saccharimonadia > Saccharimonadales > 2-12-FULL-41-12 > JALQXV01. Next base: position 13,999 of record JBPCJO010000026.1, on the reverse strand, counting down.
CAAAGCCTGGCATGGATGGCAGAGCCGGATGGTTATATCTATTGGTACAACAAGCGCTGGTACGACTATACCGGCACAAAACCAAAAGACATGGAAGGTTGGGGCTGGCAATCGGTACACGACCCCCAAATCTTGCCCCAGGTTATGAAGGGCTGGGTTGCATCAATTAAAACTGGTAAACAATTCGATATGACTTTTCCTCTTAAAGGAGCGGATGGCATTTTCAGACCATTTTTGACTCGAGTCATGCCGGTTAAAGATAAAGCTGGAAAGATAATTCAGTGGACAGGTACCAATACGGATATAAGTGAACAGAAAGACGTGGAAGGAAAATTACTAGAAAGTCAGAATCGTCTGGCAGCTATTATTGAGTCGGTAGCAGACGGTATTTCCGTTTTTGACATGAATGGTAATATTATTCTACTCAATAAATCCCAAGCTGAAATGAATGGCTTTAAAAATGTAGAAGACATGAAGCAAAATTTAGAATACTTCGCTAAAATTTACAAGCTATACCTGCCCGACGGTACTCTATGTCCTGTAAAAGATTGGCCAATCTCGCGAGTATATAAGGGGGAAACCTTTACCCATTTTGAATTACATGGCAAACGAACAGATATTAATAGAGAGTGGGACTTTAATTTTAGCGGTGCGCCGGTATTGGATGATACGGGGAAGCAGGTTTTAGCAGTCGTGGTAACCCGTGACATGACTGCATCAAAAAAGTCTGAAAAAGAGCAGCTAGAGCTCGTTAAAATAGCTCATGAACGCAACGAGCTGCTAAAACTTAACAAAGCCAAAGACGAGTTCATTGGTATCGCCTCACATCAGCTGCGGACACCTGCTACCATAGTCAAGCAATATATAGGCATAGTACTGTCGGGCCTTGGAGGAGAGTTGACGGGGGGACAGCAAGATTATTTGCAGACTGCTTACGAAAGTAATGAGCGGCAGCTAAAGCTTATCAATGATTTGTTAAAAACTGCTCAAATTGACGCCGAGACGTATAGGTTGAATAGAAAACCTTATAGTGTAACGAGCTTATTGCAGGACGTCGCCGACGAGCTGCAAGCTGTACTCGATACAAAAAAACAGCGGCTGATAATCTCTGTGCCAGATCAAAAAATTACTGTACGGATTGACGAAACAGAAATGAAATTAGTCTTCGCAAACATTATAGAAAATGCTAGTAAGTATAGTTACGAGTCTACGGATATCAAGGTCGCTATTAAAAGTACGTCTAAAACAGTAAAAGTAAGTATAGCTGATAGAGGTGTTGGTATCATAGAAGAAGATCAGGTAAAAATTTTCGATAAGTTTACCAGAATAGATAATGACCTGTCAGACACCATTACGGGCAACGGTCTCGGATTGTATTGGGTTAAGAATATCATCGAAATGCATGGCGGCAATATCACCGTTGCATCGAAACTTAAAAAAGGTTCGACCTTTAGTGTTACCCTACCACTATGAGTAATGCTAAATCTGTTCTCATAGTCGAAGACGAAAAAGTTTTACGAGACGTTTACGAACTAATTATAACGTCTCTAGGCTGTACCGTATATACCGCAAAAAATGGCATTGAAGGCCTAAAACAATTGAAAAAGCATAAGCCCGATATTATGTTATTAGACATTTTTATGCCTGTTATGGACGGCCGGGAAGTATTGCGTAATTTGAACAGGACCGATTTCCCCAATGTCAAGATAATCGTCTGCAGTAATATGTCCGACAGTAAAGTCATTAAAGAGGTACTTGATAATGGCGCTGACAAATATGTGCTTAAATCAAGTCTCGGACCAAATGAACTAAAGAGTTTAATAGCAGCTAAGTAATAAGCGCAGTGCGGTTAATACTAGTAAACCCTTGACAGCTTTTTAACCCGGCGCTACAGTAAGCACTAGGATTACTCAAAAAAGAAAATCTATAACAAAAATATAATATAGGATTAGTCTAAAATGAAAACCTGCATCAAAAATATAAAAAGAGCTGTTCTTTGCGGTCTGTTAACACTTGCCATGAGTTCTACCGCCTTAGCAGCGCCTAACCCGACGCTGACTCAAATGATTACCGCAGGCGTTTTAAGTACTGATATTCTTGATGCTTCACGTAATCCGGTTGCTGCTCCATCTGTTGCGATGTCTACTAAAGCATTTGCAATTGACTGTCAAACAGGCGTTAACTCATCATCAGGTATTCTTGGCACAGATAGCCAGCGCCTATATGTAAATAACCCTGGTGGCGCTAATAATGGCTGGACGCTTACGCTGGCGGCTACTTCAGGACCAACTTCTACTTGGGCAAACGCTGGGGCCACCAATAAGTTTGACTTTAATGACCCCAGTGCTTGTACCGACGGAGCAGATGCCGATACCCAGTCTGGCCAACTCTCACTTGACCCGTCAGTCGGAACACTTACTACCGACTGTTCAGTGTGTACAACTACCGGGGTTACTAAAGGCGCCTCGTCTGCCTTTTCTGAGGGTGTTACCAACTCTCTGACTGTGCTTTCGGCAGCAGCTGGTTCAGACGACGTTTGGCGCGGCTATTTAACAGGTGGCAGTATCAAACAAGTTATTCCCGGCGAGACACCAGCCGATTCTTACACGATTAACCTTACACTTACTGCTACGGCCCTTTAGCTAAACTTCAGTTTGACCTAGACACACCCATACCTCTGCCAGTACAATAAGTAGTAACCATGAGAGGTGTATTGGAGAGGCGATTTATTTTTATTTTGGTACTTTGCATAACAATGTTTGTGCAGGGTGTGTCAGTCAACGCCGTAGAATATGGCGGTTTGGGCGGGGTTCCAGCCAATCCTGATCCAGAAAACAGCCGTTCAAAGTCAATTTTCATATATAGCCTAGCACCAAATCAAGCAAAGCAAGACGGCGTACGGGTGGTCAATAACAGCAGCGAAACTAAACGTATCGAGATTTATCCGACTGACTCAGAGATAGCAAGCGGAGGCTCGTTTGCCTGTAAGCAGAAAGACGACGACAAAAAAGATGTTGGCGACTGGATTAACATAAGCAAAACAGAGCTTACACTGGCTGCTTACACTGAAGAAGTTATACCTTTCAGTATTAACACTCCTGCTAATACCGGTGTCGGCGAACATAACGGCTGCCTAGTCATACAAGAAAAAGATAAAGATTCTGCCCAATCCGGCAATGGGGTGCAACTTAGTTTTAGGTCGGCAATTAGGGTCGCCGTAACAATCCCAGGTGAAATTAAGAAAGATATCGAGTTTAGCAATATTCTTATTAAAAAAGACCCTGGCAAATATACACTAACTGCCCAGCTTTATAATAAAGGCAACGTGTCTTTGGACACAGACATAAAACTATCTGTTAAAGATGGATTGAATCGTAATGTTTATAACAATGGCGGTGTTTATCCGCTGCTTGCTCAAACTCAGCCAGTTGAGCTTAATTTTGAATTTCCCCGACCGTTTTGGGGTGGATGGTACAAAATTACCGGAACGGCTGATTACAACAACGATACATCTGTTCAGCTGGGCAAAGATAGCACGAATAACGTTCGACGCAGTGCACCGTCTAAAATGCTTTTTGTTTCGCCTCAGCCAGTTGCAGCAGCGATTGAAATACTATTACTTTTATTGTTGTTAGTTTTAGTTATTTTAATTACCCGCCGCTTGCAAAAACGCAAACGAATATCGCGAACATGGAAACCATACACAATAAAATCCGGTGATACGCTGGTTGCTTTAGCAAAAACTAGAGGTACAAGCTGGAGAACATTGGCGAAAGCAAACAAACTACGAGCTCCGTACGACCTAAAACCGGGAAAGACCATCAGGTTGCCTGTAAAATGAAGCTAGGGATTATGTTGTTGGGTGCTGTGCTCATCTGCTTATCTAACAGTCTTACGCCGCGGCACGTGCAGGCCGCGACTGGTTTAGTCGCTACAAATGGCGCCGGCGGCCAAGGCACCAATGCGTGGGGAACTCCAGCAAACGCTCAAGGTACTGCCGACAACAACACCTACGCAACAGCATCACCAGCCAATAACGCCAGAGTTGCCGGAATTTGGAATACTTACAATTTTGACTCTAACCTGCCGTTGCATGCCGCTATTACTAAGGTAGAAATTATTGCTCAGTATAAGGTAGACTCAACACTTTCGGTATCTGTTCTGGAGGTTCAGGCGGTTGTGGCGGGCACAAACTGCCCCACTACACCAGCTAGCGATGGTACCGAGCCAACCACTGATACTAATTTTACGGTTGACGTAACATCATGCCGTGCCTGGACGCGCACAAATTTATTGAATGCTAACTTAGGCACAAGGGTAACTGCTTTTCGTAACAATAGCCTTCTTGTTGGGGCAAACTTTAGCTTAGACTACGTCCAAGTTCGGGTAACATACGACACACCAGACTATGAACAGGCGGCTTACCGTTGGTACGATAATGCAGATTCAACCGCTACCGGAGCTACGCTTGCTAATAGCAATACTGCGCCAACCCTGTACGCTCCGGCCGACCGGGTTCGATTAAGAGTACTGTTGCACGTCACCACAACTTCCCTGTTAACAAGTTCCGAGCAATTTAAACTTCAGTTTGCTCAAAAAGGAGCTTCTTGTACGGGGCTAACCTACGAAGATGTGACTACCACTAGTATTATTGCGTACTTTAATAATCCAAACCCCGCCAGCGGAGCAACCTTAACAACTGGCGCGCAAGACCCGCAGCACTCTACAGATACGGTGATAGCTCAGACTTACAACGAAGCTAGCCCATTTAATACAATTGCCAACACTGCTGTTTCGCAAGATGGCTTATGGGATGTTTCTTTGGTCGGCAACGGAGCGCTAGCCAATACAGCCTACTGTTTTAGAATGGTAACAAATGATGGCAGTGCCCTAACTACTTATAACGTCTACCCCGAATTAATTACCTCGCCGACTGGCAGTTTAGGAGTAGATATTGTCGACGCAGCGGCAAGTTCAGTTTTATCACCTTTATTCGGATTTGGCAGCGTGATTGCACCCGTAACTTGTACATCATCTAGCACTACTCTAGGTACTTCGTCTCAACGCATACGGGTAAAAAATACTACTGCCACTCCGGGGTGGTCGCTTACACTAGCGGCTACCAGCGGAAACGGCGCACTATGGTCAGCAGGTACTCCAAAATACGACTTTAACGATGGCGCCGGCACACCGGCAGGTTGCTCGGCAGGCTTAGATAGTGATACTTATGGTGGACAGATGACAATCAATGCTTCGGGCGGCACCGTTACTCCTAGGGCCGTTTCAGCTTGCAACAATACTGGTATTAGCAAGGGGTCATCGGCTGCGTTTAGTGAAGGCACACTTAACGCCATAACGTTAATGAACGGCTCGGCTTCTGCTCCAACAGGCTGCTTTTGGGAGCTTACCAATGTTAGTGCTTCGCAGCAAATACCAGGTGGCCAAAGCCCTGGCGCCTACAACATTAATATGACGCTAACGATAGTAGCAAATTAATGCGCATTTATACGTTATTATTCTTATCAATAAGCCTAGCGCCATTGATTGCAGCAGTATCTTTTTATAGTCAGGCGACTGCCTCTGCTTCGCTTGGCTTACAGATGACTATTACACCCCTTACATGTTCGATAGAGCTCGTAGACGACGGCTACAAAACTATTGCCTACACAGATTCAAATTCATGCCAGAAAGCACTTGAGGCAGAACACCCTTACCTGGTTCATAATGGCCAACCAAGGTACTAGTTACAATATGATTTGTATGTTTCTCACGGTACGATTCATTACAGTTTATTATAGGTAATGTAAGTTATTATAAACTTCTCATTACAAATTTAGATTAGGGAATTCAATGGTATCAGTCGCTATCCTAGCAACCTTACAAGCTAAGCCAGACAAAGTAACAGAGCTATCAGACATGCTCAAAGGTGCTATTGAACTGGCACAAGCTGAAGAACAAACTATCTCATGGTATGCCTTTCAAATGGGGGCGACAACGTTTGGTATTTTTGACACCTTCGAAGATGAAGCCGGACGCCAAGCTCACCTCAATGGTCAAATTGCTGCCGCTTTAATGGAGCACGCCGACGAGCTTTTATCTGAGCCGCCTAAGATTGAGCAGGTTACAATCTTAGCTGCCAAATAAGCTTAATGTTGTAGCGGTGTAAGTGTGGATTTTGTGCGGTTTTGCGCCATAATCCCGCCAAGACTTGGGTGTAATGTCCCACTTGTTTCGTTTCGATCACCCCTGACGGGAAGGTTAAGACAGGTGTGCCCAGCCAGCCATAACATTTTTAAATGGTATAATTACGATACTCATGCCTGATGTGCTTACAACAAAAAAGAATTATCTACATTCACAAGAGTAAGTTTTGCTCTTGCATTACTGAGTCCGCCCATAGGTCTTCTTTTGTGCATAATTGCCTTAACTAAGATCAGGAAAAATAATGGCAGAACGCATGAACTTCTATTAACTTCTTTGTGCCCTAGCACAACGTGAAAAGAACACGGTTTACCGTATAAATTGTACTTTTGCGTTATTTACTGTCATTATTGTATCTATGCATCTGTTGCGGAGGGTTATTATCGGCAATCGTAGATACATGGTTATGGTGGGGGCTGTGGTTTTGATGATGCTCGGAGGACTATTCATTCTTTACTACAACAATTCTTCTAAGAGCCAACCTATAGCAGCCTCTAATTCAACTCCCAACCTCGACACAAACGGAGAGGAAAAACCTGCTCCAGAAAAAATAACTACGACTAAGCCTGCCCCCGAGCCAACTAAGCCTGCTCCTTCGTCGCAGCCAGCCGCAGGAATCACCAAACTATCAACCACTGCTAAAGCAGGTATCTACAATGGCCCAGGTACAGTTGGAACCCATGGCGAATTGGAACAATGGCTCGGGCAGCCTATTCCATATGCAACCGACTATATTGACTATAAGGGCGGCTGGCAAAAAGATTTTATAGATTCAGAAGTATGGTTAATTAAACCCTGGTCTAAGTGGAAAAGCGCAAATAACCAACGTCGTCTCGTCTTAGGAGTTCCGATGCTGCAAAATGAAAATACGGGACAGTTTGCTCAAGGCACCAGAGGCGACTTTGATGTATATTTTCACAATTTAGCCAGTAAACTGGTCACTAATAACCTTGGAGACAGTATTATTCGGCTCGGCTATGAGGCAAATTGCGATACAATTGGTCCTTGGCAAGCGACGAGTAATCCAGAAGGTTATCGGCAATTATTTCGTCATATAGTTACCGTAATGAGATCGGTACCAGGGCAAGCTTTTTCGTTTGACTGGACAGTCTGCAACGGACTGCAACAAGGCCGCGCCTTAACTTCGTTTGATTCTTTTTACCCAGGCGATGATGTTGTAGATATTATTGGTATGGATATTTACGATGTAAAGTGGGGGGATCCAGCTGCAACGCCGCAAAGACGTTGGGACTATGGCGTAAGCCGTAGAATGGGTGTAAACGAGTTGGTTCGTTTTGCTCATAACCATGCAAAAGCTATCAGCTACCCAGAGTGGGGACTATATAAACCTGGTGATAGTTTTGCTGGCGGCGGTGACAACCCATACTTTATACGTAAAATGGCTGAGCTTATAGCGACCACGGATCCTATTTATCAATCGTACTTCAACTTAGATTGGGGTGGAGGCAAGCTTTCTGACTTTAAGCAAGGTGGCGCTACCTATAGACAACTCTTTGGGAAGTAAAATCATTCGTAACTTGAAAATCAATACTATGATAGTGCGAGGATTAAAACCAAAAAATATATTCTTTGAATTTTTTGGATATATCTACGCTTTTACTTTTGTAGTACCTATTTTACCAATTGTGGTCATTATTTTTATAACTTAAAAAATATACTTGATTATATTTTGATTATATGTTAATATAATCTCATGTTAAGGCTTAGAGGGCGTATGATGCCCTCTTTGCGTCGTGCGTTGCTCATTTTACCGGTGTGGATTATCTGTGTACTGTGGATGTGGTCATGGTGGCTAACCGCAGATTTTATGCGATTTTTACCGCTTTATATACCATTAACACTAGCGCTTCTGTATGAGTTTGCCGTCCTCCCTAGTATTTTTCTTTACTTTATTATTAAGGCAAAAAGACATACGCGACGGATTGCGCCAAAGAATAAAAAAGTTGCTGTTATATCGCTCTGCGTACCTTCTGTAGAGTCACTGGACATTGTAGAAAATCAGCTTCGAGCAATGGCTAATATCACTTACCCCCACGATAGTTGGATATTAGATGAAGGTAACAGTAAAGCAATCAAGAAACTGGCAAAAAAGTACGGTGTTAAGCATTTTAGCCGGAAAGGTATTGACGCTTACAATCAAGATGGGCCACCATTTCAGAAGAAAACTAAAGCAGGAAACGTTAATGCCTGGCTAAAACACGTCAAGTCACGTAAGTACGACTTTTTTGTACAACTAGACATAGACCATATTCCTCGCCCCAATTACTTAAACAAAACACTTGGTTATTTTAGAGACCCGGGTGTTGCGTGGGTACAAGCACCATCGGTGTATAAGAATATGGAAGCCTGGACTGCACGTGGTGCGGCAGAGCAGGAACTTGTACTCCAAGGCCCGTTGCAGATGGGTTTTTATGGTCATAGTGAAACCCCGTTTATTATTGGCTCGCACTGTACCTATCGAATGTCGGCAATTAACGAGATTGGAGGCTTCCAACCCACCCGCGCCGAAGATCATCTCGATACCGTGTACCTGGCTAATAAAGGCTATAAGGGTGTATTTATATCTGAGATCATTGCCGAGGGCGATGGGCCAGAAACGTTAAATATCTATCTTGCGCAGCAATTTGCGTGGGCATATAGCATGATCCAGGTTTTGCTAGTACATACGCCAAAATTACTAAAAGCTATGCCACTAAAACGTAAATCACAGTTTCTGTTTGCGCAAACTTGGTACCCGCTGTGGACCCTGTCATATTTAATTATGTTTTTTTGCCCCTTAATTGCGCTGCTTGTTAATCGCGATGTTGTATCTGTTGATCCTCAAAGAATGCTGCTACACTTTGTACCGATCTTTGTGTGCTCATACTTAGTGTGGTGGGCAGCGCGACCAATAATGCAGCCACGCGGTCTTATGCTTTCGTGGCGCGGTATTATCTTACATGCCGTAAGGTGGCCAATTATACTGCGAGCCATTTTTGCAGCCTTATTTAAAGTAAAAAAACCTTACATGATAACTCCTAAAGGTACATATGCCAGAATGGTTCCATCTCTGGCAACGTACCGACCTTTTTTGCTGCTTGGTTTACTGAGTGCCGGAAGTGTCATTCTGGCAATCACCGCTAGGCACGGCGATGTTCCAGAAGCCCAGGTTGTCTATTCAATTATCAATGCGGTCTTTATGCTTACCATATGTACTATTGATATAGGATTACGCCTTCATCAGACACGACCTAAGTTTACGGACTTTAAGCAGTATTGGCTTAAACCGGCTTTAGCCACAACTGTATTGGCTACCACCTTGGGTATGTCGATACTTACCTCTTACATTGGCCTAAACCAGCCTCCAGCGGCAGCGGCGAATTCTTTGCCAGCTAACAATCAAGCTGTGGTGCCCCGTCCTGTCAACTACCTAATGACTAACGAAGAAATAATGACCCAAATCAGTTATATTCCCAAGAGTGTAACCGACCTACCAGGGCTGGGTATGTATACGCCTATTCCAGACCTTCCAAAAAGTCAGACTCCTTATATTGAGCATTCGTTTGTTGACTGGCGAGATGACCACTATTTTGCCGTGACGGTCGCCAAGTCTTTGCAGGCAGGCAATACTCCCTTAGTTACACTAGAGCCAGAGGGTGAAGAAGACGGTACTAAACTCTTAAATGATATCGCAGCCGGCAGGTATGACCCCACTCTGGATAAGTTAATAACCGTTAGCAATGAGAGTAAAAACACTATTTATATAAGATTCGGGCATGAAATGGAGCTAGCAGATCTTTACCCCTGGGGTAACCAAGACCCTGACTTATATATTAAAGCGTACCAGCACGTGGTTGATTATTATCGGGCACATGACGTACAAAATATTCAATTTGTATGGTCACCAGCCGGGAACAGGACGGCTAGCGCTTATTATCCGGGCGACACATATGTCGACGCTATTGGCACAACCATACTTTATGACCAGCATTGGTACGGTGATTATCTCCCAACCTTTGGTACGTTGGCTTCAAACCGGCAATGGTTACAAGAATATGGCAAACCAGTCTGGATAGTAGAGTTTGGTGCTGGCAGAAGCAATAAATCAAATCAAAAACAACTCATTAGTGAAGCGACTCAAGAGTATAAGCAGCGCGGCTACCAAGCGCTTATCTATTTGAATATGATTGATGCGAATATTAACGGCCCCGATTATCGGCTAGACTCGCTTAATGACTTTGGTTCTTTCTATGATAGTCAAGAATCCCCCCAACCTGAATCTAAAAACCCCACATACTAATACAACAGACTATAGGATGTTGTAACTGGTTGGTTGTGGGGGTTTTGAGATTCAGGTTCCCCTCAGTCAAATAAAAATTTGACGAAGCTATAAGTTAGTGTTATTATAAAAGAGGTTACAAAAATCAGAAGCCCCTAGAAAGGGGCTATTTTTATGCCAAGCATTAATCAGACTACCGAGTTGTACCTTATCCGTCACGCCGAGACGTACATACCGCTTATCACCAGAGATGCAATCCATGCAGTTACTTAGGCTAACAGCGCACTAAAAAAACCATAGTCATAAGTGTTCATTTTACTTTTGATGTTGTAGAGTAGGTTAATGACTCGTAAGCCACGCAGACCTATTTTATCGATACCGGCAACACGCAATTTCGCGGAGAAATTCTATCCGGCACGTCCCCAGAAACTCTGGTCTAAAGCCAGAGCTATTGCCCAAAGGGAGGTTACCGCTGCCCCCAAACTCGGCTTACCGCTGGCTTCAAACGCTGTGTATATTCGATGGTTAAAAAAAGAGTCAATGCTCACCAGCGCCAATAAACTGGCGCTTAAATATTCCGGTAAGTCGCATCTCTGGCAAAACCCTTATGGCAAACCTAGGCCTCGCGCCGCCGTAAACCTGGCATCCGTTTGGTACACCGCTTACCCTACCTCTACGATTACAAAAAATAACGTATCGATACTTTCTACACTGGGTAGCGAAGAAATGTGGACGGCTTTTCAGGAAATCGGTATTAAAGCCCTGCACACAGGACCAATGAAGCGTGCCGGCGGCTTAAACGGATGGATGGCAACACCAAGCATAGACGGGCACTTTGACCGCATCAGCACCCGAATTGACCCCATACTGGGTAGCGAAGCCCAATTTAGGCACATGTCAGAAGTAGCCAAGCGGCATGGCGGCATAATTATTGACGACATCGTGCCAGGCCATACCGGCAAAGGAGCCGACTTTAGGTTGGCAGAAATGGCCGCTAATGAGTACCCTGGTATTTATCATATGGTAGAAATAGCTCCGGCCGACTGGCAGCTTTTACCAGCTGTCCCAAAAGGCAAAGACTCGGTTAACATTGATTTAGCGACTGAGGCTGAGCTAAAAAAACACGGCTATATTATTGGCAAATTACAACGGGTTATTTTTTACGAACCAGGCGTCAAAGAAACTAACTGGAGCGCCACCAAGCCCGTTAGAGGAGTCGATGGGATTAAACGACGATGGGTGTACTTGCATTACTTTAAGGCCGGTCAGCCTTCTATAAACTGGCTGGATCCATCATTTGCCGGTATGAAACTGGTAATTGGAGACGCTTTGCACTCGCTTGAAGAACTAGGCAGTAGCGCGCTTCGGCTCGATGCCAACGGATTTTTAGGTATCGAAAAAAGTAATGACGAAGAGCCGGCGTGGTCCGAGGGCCACCCGTTGTCCGAGGCCGCTAATCAACTTATTGCCAGTATGGTCCGCAAAGCCGGTGGCTTTACGTTTCAAGAACTTAACCTATCGGTTGACGATATAAAAACGATGTCGGTAGACGGTGCCGACTTGTCATACGATTTTATTAGCCGTCCGGCCTATCATCATGCTCTGGCTACTGGCGATACCGAGTTTTTACGTCTCACACTACGGTCAGTCATCGGCCACGGCATCGATCCGGTTTCACTGGTCCATGCCCTTCAAAACCACGACGAACTAACCTTCGAGCTAGTCCACTTTGCAACATTGTATAAAAACTATGATTACCACTATCACAATAAACCCGTAAAAGGTTCCGAGCTATGCGAGATAATTCGCCAAGACTTAAGAGATGCTTTCATGGGACCAAACAGTCCGTACAACTTACCATTCAGCGATAATGGCATCGCTTGCACCAATGCCAGCGTCATCGCAGCCTTGTTGGGCTACTCCGACATTCGCAACCTCGACCAAGCGGAAATTAACGAAATAAAGAAGATCCATTTACTCCTGGCTGAGTTTAACGCCTGGCAACCGGGCGTCTTTGCGCTATCTGGCTGGGACCTCAGCGGCACATTAACTCTTGACCCAGCCGAAGTAAGTGACTTATTAGAAGAAGGTGACACGCGCTGGATTAACCGTGGTGCCTATGATTTGATGGGAAATAATCCCTCGGCTACGCGCTCATCGTCGGGCATGCCAAAAGCTATCAGCCTGTATGGGACGCTGCCCGAACAGCTGGCCGACGATTCATCATTCGCTGTCCAGCTTAAAAACATTTTAAAAATCCGCGAGACTTATGACATTGCTATAAGCCGTCAAATAGATATTCCCAGTGTCTCGCATAAAAGTCTGCTTGTAATGGTGCATCAGTTAACCGACAACCGAATACAGGTTACCGCACTTAACTTTTCGGGCGAACTATTGCAAACATCTGTTCATTCAGAATATTTGCCGCCTGGCGCAAAAATAACCAACATGGCAGATTGCAAGCAAATAGCCATTGTTGACAAAGCACATCAGTTTAACCTAACTTTGGAGCCGTACCAGGGTAAGTCATTACTAATTATGAGCTAGCTTGGCTATAATACAATCAGCCCTCATGCACGCAGTGTTAACCATAACCACTCCTTGACAGAATCACGCTACGCTCTATACTTTGGTTTATGACAAAAGTACTGCTTATCGAAGATGATCCGCTAATTTATCGGCTCTATAAAAAATTATTTAAGCTCGAAGGGTTTGAGTTAGAACTTGCCAAGAACGGTCAGCTTGGCCTCGAACGCCTGTCGACATATACACCAGATATTATTCTGTTAGATATTATGATGCCAACTATGAATGGACTTGAGCTGATCGCAAAGCTTAAAGCTGATGAAGAAACTAAAGATATACCAGTTGTCGTATTAACAAATGTCTCTGATATGAACGTTGCGCAGATCGCTATATCTAGAGGTGCTGCGCTGTGCCTCATTAAGAGCCAGACGGAGCCATCCGAGGTTATCGCTTCAATCAACGGCGTACTCAAAAAACAGGCCGAAGCGACGACCGAACCAGCCAAGTCAGAAGAATAACAGGATTCCCGAGTTACATGGAACCACCAATTTATCATCGGCTGCTAGATAGCCAGATTCGCGATTTACTGGGGAGTAGTGTTGATATTCCTCCAGATTTTCAAGCCTTACTCGAGCAAATTAGCAAAAGCTACGAGCAATTCGAAGATGAGCACAAAACGATTGATGCTAAGATTGCACTGCGAACACAGCAACTGATTGTTTCTACCTCAAACGCCTACTCGTTTCTCGACAGTTTAAATATGGGATTTATTATGTGCGACGTCGACGGCGAAATCGTGTTATCTAATTCTTCGGTGCGACGTACCCTTTCGTCCAGCATGCCGACATCGCCTAACCCGGAATGGTCGCTCGAAACGATAAATAACCTGCTCTCGCCAGAACTTGAACTTAAAAAATTTATCTTGGAATGCCTGGCTACTGGTAAATCCTCTGAGTTCGATAATATTAATTTTGGAAAACACGTGTTGCGATT
>JBPCJO010000025.1:0-1629 GCA_051005235.1 Saccharimonadales bacterium (SeqCode) | reverse complement strand
GGTCTATCTGAGACTTGCGGGGCTCATACTATCGCCACGAGCTGTGTTTCTAACGTTTTAGAGAGAAGCACCAATGGGTTATGGGTAAAGTAAAAATATGATGGTTCTGAAAGCCTTTATCGTGATGATGGCTATATCGAAGTATATTTACTAGAGGTTTAGCGCAGTATAGACAGCAAACTATGCCCTGCACATATTAAAAAATCAGAGCCGAGTAGCGGCTCTGATTTAATGAAACTTACTTTTGTTTTTACAAATCGTTTATTCGTTGCACACGCGTATCGTTTTTAAGTATGTCTTGGAAGGTCTTCAGCTGTTCACCAGTTAGTTCCCATGATCCACTAGGACTGTTTAATCCTGAGTCGAAGTAGGCATAACCAATGAAATCTTTTTTATTGTTAAAGCCCCATTCCCAGTAGTCACGCACTTCTTGGGCTGCTTGTGCATCAGTTCCACGATTTCCCCATTCGCCGAGACAGTATGGCAAGCCCCGACTTTCTATCCATGACACAAAGTCTAGCCAGGCTTTATCAATCATATTGCCTTCTATGGAGTGCCGGTAATGGTCGACACAGTAAGCATCCCAGATGCCGTCAACCCACCAGTCATTTGGAGTTCGATTGGAAGCAGGATTCCAGGTGTAGGTCATCACAACTGGCATGAAGGCTATGTTCTTTGTACCGACCGCATTAATACGCTGGCGTATCTTTATCTGCATTCGTCTCCACTCGGCTGGTCCACCTGGGTCATCAGGTGAGTTTCCGAATGTTCCACCACCTTCAGGTTCATGGTGAGCAACCAACCATACAGGTTTGCCGTAGGAATCTAGCTGTCTGAGCATGGCATCAATTTCCTTGTTGTAGGTACCGTCTCCCATTGCTTTCCAGCCTGGTGTTTTAAAGGATATGAAAGGCAGTCGATTGTTAGCGTGATCGTCTTTTACGGTATTGTATAGGCTACTGGTCAGGTTGGTAACGTTTGACCACTGAAAGAACGTACGACGGATAGACAGCGAGGTACCGGTGGGTTGTTCGTGACGAGGAACTGGGTCACCGTTGCCACCAATAGAAGAACCCCAGTAAGCTTTTTTGTTTACTTTTGGATTAGGGTCGCCAGGGAAGCGGCTCTTTGCTGTCGGGGGCACGTTGTCGAATCTAATAGCCTTGCCCAATGAAGCTTGTGAATCATTAACTACAACTGCATTTGACGAAGTAGTGGTATTCTCTGCCTCTAAGTATACTGTGGCCGACGGGGTAGCGGCCAACGTTGTCAAGATTACTGCCAGACCCAGCAAGCCAAATACTGCTGCCATGTATAAGCCGTACTTATTGGTTTTGATTTTTGCAAATAAACGTTTCATATAGTTCCTACTTTAAGCCTAATAATATCATGCCATTTTTAATTTAGTGCTTATGATTTGTTATTTCATCTACTACACCCTTCACGCTTAGCGCTATGCGCTATTTATAAAGCTTCAGGATTTTTTCTAATTCTTCATGGTTTTGGTAGTTTATGGAGATTTTGCCGCCTTTGCCCTTTTCTTTGATTTTTATACGTTTTTGGCTTTTTGGTTCGACTTGTGCAAATAGTTTTCGTGTTTCGGCTTTTAGCTCGTTCCGGGGGCTAGCT
>JBPCJO010000024.1:0-3028 GCA_051005235.1 Saccharimonadales bacterium (SeqCode) | reverse complement strand
GGACTAAGCTTAAAAATCTGGTTCTGGATATAACTTAGACTTTTATAGCTTTAACGTGAGGCCAATATAAATAATGATGGGGGTAGTCTCTAAAACTGTCACGCTTGCAAAATCAAGCTACAGGATGTAGAACTAATAAATAACATAAGTGGATTGTAAACTCTCAGCTGAATGTAATTCTCTGAGAAGTAAAGTTTTACTTTCGTAGCTAATGCTGCACCAATTTGACACCAGAATTAGCTCCCATAACCCGGGAGCTTTTTGTTTATTGATCTGGTTTACGGTTTCAGCTCATGTATGGTCAGGACGTTCAAGCGGCGTCTTATTTGATATGATGTATCAATAGCATAATAAACCAAGCAAGGGATTGAATATGAAGAAAGTAGTAATTGGGATTGGCGTGGTAGTAGCAGTGTTATTTGCAGTATGGCTATTTTCAGCACCATCGGAAAATACTTCAAACCCCAATAAAGCTGAAACTGTAAGTGGGTTAAAAGATGCACACGGGCTTGCTGTGGACCGTAAAAACTCCTCAAAAGTCTATATAGCAACGCACACAGGATTACTCGTAATGAACAACGATGGTAGTGAATTACAAAGAGTTGGCACTGCAAAAGACGATTATATGGGGTTTTCAGCTCACCCAAGCGACCCGAATATCTTCTATAGCAGTGGTCACCCGAGCACTGGAGGTAACATCGGGTTTCAAAAGTCTAATGACGGCGGAAGCACCTGGCAAAAGATAGCAGATGGCATAGGCGGACCTGTGGACTTTCATACTATGGCAGTCAGCCAAGCCGAACCAAGTATTGTGTATGGGGTGTATCGTGGGCAGCTTCAACGTAGTAATAATGAAGGTAAGGATTGGCAGTTAGTGCAGAGTAGTCTAGCTAACCCAATCGTACTGGCTACTAGCCCCACTTCTAAGGACACATTATATGCAGGAACGACTGAGGGATTGATGATAAGCCAAAATCAAGGGGCTGATTGGTCAAAGCTCAGTCTTAATAAAGCTGTAGTCGCATTGGTTGTTAACCCCAAAAACGAGCAACAAATAGTGGCGTATTCAGAAGACCAGGGTCTGGTGTTAAGCAATGACGGCGGCAAAAGCTGGAACAAGCTAGATAACTATACAGGAAGTATTGTTATGCACCTAGCCTATGACGTGCAAAATCCTAGCGTAATATATCTTATTAACCAAAGCCTAGAAATATATAAGACTACTGACGGCGGTAATGTTTGGACAAAGGTTCGTTAATTTTCCTCAACTGTATAGGAACGCAGGTGTTTTTCAACTTTGACTAGCTTTTTGTAATTTTCTAAGAAGTAAAGTTTTACTTTCGTAGCTAACGGCGCACCAATAAAAGAGACCCAGTAATGTTGGGTCTCTTTCTTGCTTCACCTAAAAAATGAACGCTGACTAACGTAGTTTTCGTCTGATAAGCTTCAAACAGTTGATCCTAGCGTGTAGCGTTGGCTTTTGCAGCCATAATCCGGGCAATACCAGTGATGGCGACTACTAAGCCAGTAACCAAGATCACCACTAAGGCAATGTCGATTAATGTGTTACCACCTGTGCTGGGCAAAGTGTTACCACCCACTGTTGCGGCAGCATTAGCAGCAGCATTTGCATCATTGTTGTTAAAATGGTCGACTGCTAAAGCAGCCACTGACACTGCAGAAGCACCGAGGCCTGCGACTGGTCCATACATATTCTTTTCCTCACTTATATTTATACCTAAGTACAGCTTAATTGTTATTAACGTTAGCATTATATCACAAAGTAGTTAAATATACAATATAGTATTATTATCATTGACATTTATTAACTAACATCATATAATCGTAAACATGAGCTTAATGTTTGGAGATGTATTTGTTGTGGCGGTGCCATGGACTTTGTTGATGATTACCCTCTTAATAACATTGCTAGCAGCAGCTGTTACTGCGTACGAGTATGTAGTAAAAAAGAATCAACCAACTCCAAAGCTAAAAGACGTTGCATATAAAAAGGTACGCCGGATAGCAATACTGATTGCCTCTAAAAATGGCGAAGCAACAATTGCACAGACCGTGCAAGCCGCCAGACAAACCGGTCGACAAGTATATGTGGTTTCAGATGGCAGTACCGATCGTACGGCGCAAGAAGCGAAACAGGCCGGGGCACAAGTGCTTACATTGCGGAAGAACATTGGTAAGCCCAGCGCGCTACATAGGGCGTACCGGCACTTTGAACTGAGTCAAAGATTTGATGCTATTGCTATTCTTGATGATGACGTGAATATTGAACCAGACTTTATTGTCCGTGCCAAGCAGAAGATGGTGGCTGATGTAGCTATTGCTGTAGGTAAAAACATTACCGAATGGCCGGCCGCTAAGCGATGGAATATATGGCTGGCTGCCCGCTCGTACAGCTACTTTTGTTACCAATTAACACTTCGGAACCTTCAAAGCGCTTTTAATGTGATGAACTGTATTTCAGGCTCTAACTCACTGTATCGTGTGGCCGTGCTGGATAAAGTTTTGAAGAAGCACACACCATATATTGTAGACGACACCTATTGGACTTTAGAAACCCATCGGCTGAAACTGGGACGAATTGTGTATGCCTCTCAGGCTGTTGCCTGGTTGCAAGATCCCGTAAATTTCAAAGATTGGTATAAACAAAACCTGCGATGGATGTGGGGTACGTTTCAGGGCATCTTTGGCCACCGCATCGGCAGTCAGTTTAATCGGTTCCATATTACATACGTGTTACTAATGTTTGAGTGGGTGGTGTATGTAGCAAGCGGCCCGTTATGCCTTTGGCTCCTTTTTGAGAGTGGTATAGAAAATTTACCTCGGCAGCTGATCATTTTATCGGCTGGTTACGCAATATGGGTTGTGGTGGCGGCGGGTTCTCTAAAGCAGCCACGATTGCTGTTTTTCATTCCAGTCATTGTAGTAATTGACTTTATTTTTCGGGCGCTCATGGTACACGCGTTTTTCAAAGCCCTCCGTTATAAGACTGTTGAGGCTTGTGTTTGGA
>JBPCJO010000023.1:0-18380 GCA_051005235.1 Saccharimonadales bacterium (SeqCode) | reverse complement strand
CTACGATAGCGAGGGTAATCATCTGCACCCTTACAAGTACACCGATTTTCGGCTGGTGACAATTCACCCAGCCGCCACTATCGCCTCACCGCCAATGATAGAAGTTGATGGCAAAAAAATGCCTATTTTCACGCCGCAACCGACTATTTATCAAAACCAGATCGAAGTTGTTCAAACTATCGACTCTTTTCTGGCCAAAAACGGCATTAAAATTAACGAGCTGAACCAAGCAGTTGAATATTATTGGAAAGACCGCGGCTTATTCCACATTTTGCCACCTATCATTGAGCAGCATACGTATGATATTAAAGATGGCTTTGTTGACCTCGATAATTTGAGTCAACAGTTTAAGGGCTGTTACGTCAAAGATGCGGCCGGTAACTTGCACGAGCTAGCTAAACGAAATCTCGACTCATTTCATATAGATGAAGTCAGCACGCTCAAACGAATGGATATATTCAATTCTAACGCTGAACTTATTAACTATGGTGTGAGATACAGTGGTAAATGGTCATTCCATATGATTTGCGATGGTAGTCACCGAATTGATTACGCCATCGAAGTACTTGGCAAGCCGATTAAAGCTTTACTAGCAGTTGCTTCTACGCCGCCATTATTGCCGTATTACGCCTTCCCAATGCCGTTTAGGCCAACAATTAGGCTTTCGAGCAAGCGCGCCGAGCGTATGTACCCACGCTTAGAACGCGACAAGGTTCATTTGCTTAATGATTTTATTAGCAAAGTCTTGCATTACGACTGGCAGGAGGGTGGGCTGAAAGTCAGCAGTCTGCGCACTAAAACGGAGATATACTAGTGGTAAACGAGCTTAAGCAATTGCAAACGGGTTTGTCTTTGTGTGTACTAAAAAAGGACGCTCCACGAACTGCCACGACCGCTTACTCCGTTAGCGGTAAACACTATCTGGCGGGCTACGTAGAATCAGACACGCACTTACTGTATACGTCGTCGGAACAAGTCGCCCTCATGCTGGCAACTCAAAGCAGCGATTATCAAATCAATAGGCTGGTTACTATTCAAGAAAGCATTGACCCGGCTGAATTAGTGTCGCCTATTACCCTTAAAATAATCGTAGACTTTGCCCGCCGGACGGGCCAGCCGATTGCTTATACTGTCCTCGATACTAGTGGCGTGGAGGTGTTCCACGCAGATGATGTTAACACTATCTTGAGTTTCTATGCTCCGGTTACTCATGTGCTCGGTAAAGTTACCGACGCTGTTATAACAACAAATAAAACAAAAGCTGTGGGAGATAAACCGAAACAGTTAAAAGAACAGGCGTTAAAAGGTGTCGCGCGAAGCTTTCCTACCTATGACTCCGCTAGCGGTTACGGTGCGGCAGTGATTACAGCCGATGGCAGTATGTATCACAGCGGCCAGTATTCTAGTTTTGAGCATCGCACGAACGTACATTCCGAGATGGGAGCCGTTATAGCAGCTATTATGAACGGTCAAACCCAAATAACCGACATAGGTCTGGTTTCGACCAAATACACCGACAAACCGTGCCAAATGTGCGGTTCATGCCGCCAGTTTTTAGCAGAAATGTCGACTCGCTTTAATCTTGACTTAGATATCCACCTGTTTGCTTTTAGTAGTAATCAGCACGAAAGCCACAAGCTAGACTCCTATTTACCCAAATCATGGACAAGTAAGCGATGGTAGCCACCAAGTTCCCACTGGTAGATGCACTGCTTTTTATACCTGAGGCCGCCGAAGATGCGCGAATTGGGATATGCACAAACACTACAGCCGCTGGTCAAGTCTACAACGAGATCGATGAAGATCTGCGCGACCAAACCGCGGTGCTTGGGTCGTTAATTGTTAGTCGGGACGGAGCTGAACGAATGATTCTTAACTCTTTGGCGCATCCAACGCTGCAATATATCATCTTATTTTCGGAGGAGTCTTTAACGTTTTCTCCTAGCACTAACTTATTACAAGCGTTGCAATATGGATTTGACCCAAAAACCAGCGGAAACTTTATTAAAAATGGTTTAGCGGCCAGTGCCCAGTACCCTAACTTGTCAGTCAGTATACTCGATGCCTTTCGTGACCAAATAACGGTTTTGCCAATTTTTATGTTTTCTAGTGATTACAGCCACCAAGTTATAGATAGCTATCTTGATTGGCTGAAGCCGCGCGTTCCCTCCAGCCTTCACGAATTGTTGGTTGAAATTAATAAAACGCCCAAAAAATACTACGATTCTCTTAATACACTTATTGCTAGAGTTAAGCAGATTCCAGCTGGCACTAAAGAAATAGTCGAGCTAGACGCCAAAGAGTTTCAACACTTACAACCGCCACTGCGTGAACTTAGTCCTAATGATACCAAACAAACCGTGCCATTTGTGGTTAGTCACGATGGCCAAAATATTCAGGTGGACTTGCAAGTAGATAAAAAGTCGTATCACATATCGGGCAGTGACGATTTTAGAGTGGCCTTTTCGCTTAATACCGAACTGGCAAAAAACAAACACTTACTGACTCCGGTCGAGCAACTATTATTGGGCGTAGAGATTGGCCGTGTGAGCACCGAACTGGCTAATGATTTAACGATTCCTTCGTTCGCCAACACCACCAGTGTAACAGGTGGCAAAAAAGTTGAGCTTGAGGCTCAAACGAACCCAGAGATCGACACCGATTACTACTACCGGATTGGTATTAAAGAAGGCGCTGTCTCGGTTATGTGTATGTCGAATGACCTTTGCGAAGAAGTGTTTGAGTTGCGATCAACCAGTCTGCTAGCAATTATTAATGAACTAGCCGAACTGAATCGTTTTCAGGAATATGCTTTTGATTTTTTGCACCGCGTAGACGTTGGTATCCAGATCGCTCGGGCAGGAATTGCCGCAGCAGGCGGCTACGTGTTTGTACAAGATTTTAACACCATATTTAAGATTAACTCAACCGAACTACCATTGTTAATTGCCGACGGCGATAACTTCTTAAGCGTTCATAAAAATATATTACTGAAGATTTACAGCCAAGGTATTACACACGAACATGGTGACTCACACAAAGGCCAAGCCCGGACGGCCGTTGCGCTTGCAATCTATCGTAAGGCCGACGAAGCGCTTAAGACAATGCCAAAGATTTACCAGCAAGGCGAAAACCCAACCACCGAAATTAGAAAAGCCTACAAACAGCAATTACTGCGGCTTGACCATGATGGCACCTACAGCTATGGCCAACGTACCCGTTCATTCTACGGCTTTGACCAGCTCGAGTCAGCCTCCCAAAGTCTTACTAAGAACCCCGCCCGCGCAGCACTCATTCAGCGCTTTGACCCTACAACCGACATGACCAGTTACATCGACCCTGACAGCGGCAAAACTAAATACACGCACGATCCTTGCCTGACGCACGACATTTTTTTTACCAAGAACGGCAAATTGCACTCGTTTCATATGGTCCGCGCGCATAACATGGTTAACGCCTACCCCGAGAATATTTTTGGTTTGTACGATGCCTATTTCTGCGACGTTCAAAATAAGCTTGGAGTTGAAGCCGGTGACGTCTTTGTCTTGTCAAATCGTGGCAATATATTACTGCTTACCGAAGACCAACGCACTAAAAAACTACTCGGTGAACCATCTAAGCCGCTTGGAGAAGAAGTAGACCGCAGTATTGGCCCATACGAGTTAGGCAGCAATATTAAACTAGCCGATACAACAGAGAATATTGCCTACTTGCAGCAACCGCTGGCCACAAACAACAAACGGCCAGCGAGCACCGTTCTAGACAAGTTACAAAATTATAACGGCCAAAACACCGTTCAAAAAGCTATCGACTATTTGGACAATAAAGGCGCAATACATAATAACCCCGTGTTGGGCGAGTACCGACCGGGCATAGACGATCCGCAAGGTGATTATTTGGCGTTTTTTCAGGCCAATGTATTCGGCGATAAACTCCATGCTACCGCCGTATACATGAACCATTCACTCTCCTCTAGATCGGCCGATGTAGAGTTATTGAATTACATTGCTACCTGTTTTGCTAAAAAGCTGGCTTGCCCGCTTGGAAATCTAACCTTGTTTTATGTTGCCTGTGCAAAATAGTCCCAAAGTTATTGGTTTTGACCTAGACCAAACCCTCTACCCAAAGTCGCCCGAGATTGATGATGCGATTCAGACGTATCTCTACGATAAAATTAGCTATCATTTAAAGGTACCGCGGGCTGAGGCCCAGCGGCGATTTAAAGAGCTTTATCATGGCGCAGGCATATCTGGCAGCCAAAGTTTGCTCAGGCTGGGCATACCGAACGCAAAAGATACGATTCAGGAGGCGTTAGAAAAAGCAAATATAGCCGAATATCTGCAGCCTGACCCTCAAACACTAAGTCTGTTAAAAAATATAAAACAAAAATACGGTCATATTGATATTGTGACCGGTTCAAACCGATCAAATACCCTAAAAAAGCTTACACACATGGCAATTCCAGCAGAGCTATTTAAACATGTTATTACTGCCTCGGACGGCCCTAAATCTGACGGTACGACCTACCGATTATGGCTTAGTAAATACCCGCAATACTCGCCTGACCAATTTTTATACATTGGCGACAGAGCAGCCTCGGACTATTATTCCCCACGGGAACTTGGGATTAAGACGATTTTGGTTTATGTGAATAAATCTGAGAGCGGTATAGACTGCCCTCAGTTAAAAACGCTAAAAGATATTGCGACAATTTTACTTTAATGGGCAACTAGTAAGTCAATACAAGGCTTGATGCGGGCGTTGATCGCTATGACTGTCGATTCATGTTTTTGTAGTTGGGAAGTTACATGTGGGTATGAGCTGTCTGTGGTGCCTAGGTCTTCAAACCAGCGGTTACCAACAATAACAGCCATTCTGCCAAGCTGATGAATTCTACGAGATATATCAAGCTTGTGAGTATTGGCTAAGGCAATTTCGGCGGCGCGCATGGCAGTGCCAAAATAACCAAGGTGTTCGGCAGTATCAAAGAATTGCTTTTCGTAGGTATCATGATAATTGTCGCCCACAATTTGTTCCAACTTTTCGAGTTGGTCATCAGACATGTAACCCAGGTGTTTTGCGTAGAAAAACTGCCGAATTGTTTTCTCGGCGTTTTCGCGTTCTTCGCGTTCTGCTTGGGTAGCACGAATTTTTGAAGGATAATCAATGTCGCCGACAATGCTGCCACAGGTCTCAACTAAATTTGGGTGTTCATTTTCGCCCATATCATGAAAATAAGCAGCTTGCCTAAGTAAATTAATATTTTCAGGATTCAGTTCGGAGTGATTGTCGCGCATAATTTGAGTACGAAGCATCGGCTGAATAACGTGGTCATGTGTAAATGGCATATGAAGCAGCGGCTGGACATCATTACCAAGATCCTCTAACATTTGATGGTTATCATACTTATACGGTTTAAACCGTAAATCTTGCGTAAAATGATACCTACCAAATTCACTTTCAGCGTAATCTAAAAACGGTTCTTTAAAGCTGTAAATGCGTGTTTTGTCACGATAAATTGTCTCGGCTGCATTTAGTTTTATGGCTGCGCTATGTTCACTCACTATAAATCCTACATTACTTCGCTTGGTAAAACTTTGATGCCCGGTCCCATACTAGTAGTTACAATAACACTCTTTACATAGGTGGCCTTAACGCTGGCTGGCTTATTTTGTTTAATGCTGGCAAACACTGCGGCAACATTTTCTGCTAATTTGGCTGCTCCAAAACTAACTTTGCCAACGCCAAGATGGACGATGCCGGTGCTGTCTACGCGGTATTCAACCTTACCGGCTTTGGCTTGTTTGACGGCTTTTTCTACATCGGTTGTTACGGTGCCGCTCTTAGGGTTGGGCATGAGGCCTTTAGGGCCAAGTACGCGGGCATATTTGCTCAGGCGGGCCATAACATTTGGTGTGGCTATCAAAACATCGAAATCAATCGTGCCTTTATCGAGTTGGGCCAAGAAGTCGGCATCACCGGCTACATCAGCACCGGCCTTCTTTGCGGCTTTGGCAACTTCTTCGTCGGCAAAGACTGCAACGCGAACAGTCTTTCCGGTTCCGGCAGGCAGCACGAGGTTGTCGCGAATGTTTTGGTCGGCTTGGCGCGGATCGACACCAAGGCGAATATGTAACTCAACGGTAGAGTCAAACTTGGTGGTGCTTGTTTTAGTCGCAAGTTCAAGCGCTTCGGCGATGGGGTACTGCTTGGTGACGTCAAACAATTTAGCTGCTTCGCGGTACTTTTTGCTGCGTCGCGCCAGACGGCTGCGAGCGGGTTTAACGGGTAATTTTGGCTTATCGTCGGTGGACTCGGCCTTAGCTGTTGCTTTTCGTTCTTCTTTCTCAATTTTTTCTTCGGTTTCGGCGAGTGTTTTTGCGCTGCGCTTACCGGATTTTGCTACGACTGCTGGCTCTGCAGCAACTGGTTCAGTTAACGGAGTCTCTAAAGCTACGGTAGCTTCTGGTTGTTCTGTAGTTTTTGCTACTATTTTTTCGGCTTTGGCCTTCGTGGCTTTCGCTTTGGTGACTTTCTTTGGTTTGGCTTCTGCCATGATCATCCTCCTTTGTGGTTCGTGCGGCATAAGTGCCTCCCACGTATTGTTATCTTAAATTAAGTTTCGAGTTCGACACCCATACTGCGTGCGGTGCCGGCGACCATCTTCTTGACGGCTTCAATATCGGTGGTATTCATGTCTTTGGCCTTAACTTCGGCAATAGTAGTTAGGTCTTTATCTGATAATTTTTGAGGAACCTTTTCGGTATTTGGTTTGCCAGAGCTCTTTTTAATGCCAAGTTTGGCACGAATTTGTTCGTCGACTGGTTCGCTGACGACACGAAAGTTCATAGTCCGGTCTTCAAAGATAGTGATATGAGCGGTAACGATGCCCTTCATCTCGCGGGTGGCATCGTTAAATGGATTAATAAAATTCATCATATTAACACCGTGTTGACCGAGGGTGCTACCAACTGGCGGTGCAGCCGTAGCTTTACCAGCCGGAATGCGCATCTTTAAATTTGCTTTAACTTTTTTTGCGTCTGCCATAAGATTGTTCGAACGGGAGCAAGCTCTACCGTTCTCCTTCCCTTTCCTTTTAATATTGATAAAAGACAGAAGTAGGTAACCTGTTCACTATACCATGATCAGCTTATGAATGAAAGTACTAAACTTGACAGAAGTGGTATAATGTATTAGTAAAGTTAATAAAATTTTAATAATTCAGCTGTAAATACTTCAATGCATAGACTTAGTGATGACCACGAAAGAGAGCCCAAACCGTATCTCGGTTACACCGAGGCTCTAAATATAGCTAACAAAATCGCCTTCGAGACATTTAATCTAACGGAATTACAAGCTCCTATTTTCGAGCAACTCCGTGAGAAACCCGTCGGCCAAGAGTGGCTCGACGAAGCAAACCGGTTAATAAGACTTGGGTCAGAGGCTCTAGTGGGAAGTGACCAAAGTCGTGATATTACGTTGTTGGCCCGGAGAACTTTTTGGGGTGAACACATGGGTTGGGATGATCCGGATAGCTCGTTTCACAGTACGTACCAGCGTTTACAAAGAAACAAACCATCACTGTCTCCTCTTTCAACAAGCATTGAATCGATAATAACGCTCGACTCGCATTCCATCGATGTTCCGCGAATGATTCAGCGTAATGTATCTGTACTATGGAAAAAAGCTTCGACTCTAGAGACAAACATACTCGGCTATAGCGAGGCTGGCTATGATGCTGTCACCCTCGTCAATTCGCATCCTCCCGCGGTCAATGTAACCCCTAAGCGTCATGTTCAGGTAGAGGCTCTGATAGGCTCAAGTTGCAATGCACACGCCGTCATCACCAGCAACCCGAAACTGCTTACTCGCTCGGATGAAGCCATCCGGCAGTACGTGCAATACGGGTTTAACTATACTGACCGGAGATACAATTCAGACGCCGGTCAAGATTTAGTTAATTTTTGTTTCGACGAGCTAGGCATGAGTAGTGATCAGTTTGCCCGGCAGATCAATACGTTTACAGGCAATCGAATTGAACCCGAAAAAATGATGAAGCTTAAAAGCGCGATGGATGAATCAGGACTCGATACCAATAGGCTAATAGCTAGCAACTTACGTTTATTAGCTAGCGATCCAGACAAATTGCTCAAGCGGATCAGCGACGTTAGCCGTGTTTGTGCCAAGTTGCAATGGGATGGCAGTCCTCTGGCTCTGATTAATCATGCCCCGCGCGTATTGGCTTCATCCGATAGAAAGTTAGCAGTTCATGCCAGACTTTTCGCGCGATTTGGAAGACGGGATATGTCTAGTAAACAGATTATTCAACTGTTAGCCCATCCTTTGGAGGCGCATCTTATCACAATCGGTCTTGAGCACGACTATAGCGCTTCCAATGTCAAAAATGTCAATAAGATGTTTCCGCAACCGTCGAGAGCCCAGCTAGTGGGTAACCTGTTGTCAGACCGCCAAGCTGCTGAAGCGAAATTTGGACGGGGAATAGTTCTCACATACGAGAGGTATGTTGCCCACAAAAAGCCTCCTGGCTAGACGCGTTTAACCTGCAGACTATCTAACTCAACCGGTGTCTCGCGGCCGAACATGCTCACCAAGACTTTGAGTTTGCCTTTAGTAAGGTCAATTTCGTTAATCGAACCGTCAAAGCCTTTGAATGGGCCGTCGGTGATATTGACGACTTCGCCGATTTTGAAGTCGATCTTGTGCTTTGGTTGGTCGAGACCCATACGTTTGCTGATCTTTTCCATTTCGTCATCGCTGATGGGGCTGGGGTCAATGCCAGTACCTACAAAGCCAGTTACAGACGGGGTGTTGCGGACGATATACCAGGCATCTTCGCTGAGCTTCATCTGAACTAAGACGTAACCTTGGAAGATACGTTTTTCGACGACTTTGCGCTTGCCATTCTTGATTTCTATCATTTTTTCTTTAGGAACAAGAACATTAAAGATCTTGTCGTTCATTTCTAGGCTGGCAGAGCGCTGGCGAATACTTTCGGCAACCTTTTCTTCGTAGCCACTGTAGGTGTGCACGGCGTACCAATGCTTTTCTGAGTCGTATCGTTTCGTCATTTCTTTATAATTACCTCTCTGAATAGTTTATCTAATCCATAGTCAAGTACACCTACGATAGATGCAAAAATAACTGCGAAAATGAATACAGCCATAGTTAATCTTATGGTTTCGCGGAAGTTCGGCCAAGTCACCAGTTTGATTTCTTGGCCTGCTTCGCGCATAAATTTTGGCGCCAGACGAACGCGTTTTTTTAGAATTCGGCCAGCCCGGTTGTCGGGTAATGGCATGTGATATTCGCGTTTGCCTGTTTGGCGCGCAAAAGCGAACGGTGTTTTAAACTTACTAGCGGTATTGCGTAAACGGCGCTTGCGGCCGCTTTCACCGATTTTGGTACGGTCGCGGACGGTCTGCGAACGTTTAGTCTTTGGCGGTGTAGGTTTTGTAGCATTAGATGCTACGGTTTTTTTTGGCTTTTTACTGTCTTCGCTTGCTTTCTTGATTACCTTTGCCACGTCTCATGTCTCCAGCTCTTAAAGAGTCGCTTTAGAAATTAAATAAACCTACTCTGAATATAGTTAGAGTAGGTCGTTCAAAGTCAATAGTAGCTTGCAGGCTAATAGAAGTCAATACACGATCATAAATTAAGATTGCAAAACTCTCTAGTGTAAGTTGGGGATATATATAGAAAAGGTTGAGCCTTTATTTATAACACTCTTTAAATCGATCTCAGCATGAATTAAGCGAGTCAGCTTCATGGTTACGTATAAGCCAAGCCCTGTGCCATTATTTGACCGTGTACGGTAATCTTCGCTTCTAAAAAACTTATCAAATACTAATTTTTGGTCGGCTTTACTAATACCAATGCCCGTGTCACTTATCTCAAATAACACCCCGCCTTTACGCTGCCGGGCACCAAGTGTAACGGTGCCTGTCTCGGTGTACTTTATAGCATTGGTAATAAAGTTTTGCAGGATTTCGCTAACATACAATTTGCTCGAAGATAACAGTTCAAGATTTCGATCGAGGTCAGTCTGGAGAGTTAAGCCCTTTTGCTCGGCCTGTATGGAGTAAGTCTTAGTCAGTTCTTCAATAAGTTCATGTGGGTTGATCGGTTCAAGCTCGAGTTCTAATTTACTCCGTTCGGCGCGAGACAAGGTAGACAGGTCATTAATCATGCCGCCTAAGAATAATATTTGATCATGAGCTTGGTCGAGGGCTTTTTTGACCATCTCATTGCCCTTTGACTTACTGACGATAAATTTGGCATTACCAATATTTCCTTCGGCGATAGCAATCGGGGTTCGCAGTTCATGACTAATTACGCTAATAAATTCATCTCGTTCTTCCTCTAACGACTTCTCACGGGTAATATCACGTATTACTACGACAAAACCCCGATTCCCTTGCTTGCCATAGCTCAGTTTTACGGGTGCGATACTAATATATAAGTTACTGATACTGCCATCAGGGTAAGCCAGCTTTAAATCGCGACTGTTTGTTTGCGTATGCGTGCTCGTAATAAGTTCAGAGACATCTACTGTCTGGTTATTTTTATCAATAACGCTAGCAACAGCTTCCAGTTTTTTACCTTGAAGGTCAATGTTCACGTCCAGGATATTCAGTGCCGCTCCATTATAAAGTACGATTTTACCGACCTCGTCGGTGGCAATTACTCCGTCGGCCATGCTGTTTATCAGACTTACCAGCCGTTCTCGTTCTAACTTGGCTGAACTTTTGGATATCATTGTTTCATTATGCCATAACCATAAACGTTTTTGCATCGTATAAGCGAGGCCGCATACCACGCATACTTTTACGTACTGGCTTGTAATCTGGGCAAAACGTCTCGACTTGCTTCCAAAACGCGGCGCTATGGTTCATGTGATCGGTATGACTTAGTTCATGGATTAAGACATAGTCAATCATTTCAATCGGCAACTGAATGAGAAATAAACTGAGGGTTATATGACATTTTGAATCGCAACTGCCCCATCGCCCAGTGACTTGCTTAATAGCAGAACTCTTAAAGTTAAAACCATACATGTCGGCTAGTTCGCGCAACCGTGGCAGCAATACCTTTTCGGCCTCTGTACGTAAGGACCGCATAATCGCTTTTTCTACTTTATTGATGTGTTCCTTTTGAGTCGGGTCATAACGGGAGTCAAAATGTACGATCAATTGCTTGCCTTTTTGCTGGCTACGGACAGCGGTGCTGTTCTCGTGAATTATCAGCTGCATCGTCTTGCCAAATAGCATGCCGTTGTAGGGAGTAATCTGAGCATCTGCTTGTTGCTCTTGGACCCACGCTCGCTTTGATTTTACAAACGCAACCGCTTGAAGGCGCGGCACAAGCCATGGCATAGAGACGTGGACTTCCCCTTTAGTGTCGACCCGCAATCGCATGGTACGTTGGCCCCGCTTGCGGGTAATATACACCGTACCTACGTCTGGTACTTCAATAGCTACTCTTGCCATGGATTACTAACGGATTGTAATATTACGCCGAGACAAGTCTGTCCGGCCGTTGAGTGACTGTGGCACTAGATTTACTAACCCTGGTTTAGCAATGTTTTGGCTCAGTTGTACCGGTGTCATAATGCCAAGTTCATAAAACTTCTTAAGGACTGCGGCTCGCTGGGTATGGAAGGTGTGCTTACCGCTTATCACGACGTACTCTTCGTTGTCGGGATTTTGCATATTATTAAGTATTGCTTCGTAGCTCTCTGGAGTATACTTTTGGGCATATTGGTCGTCGGCTTTACGGCGATCTCGTTTTTGCCCACGCAAAAAGGCAGTTTCAGGATCAATTTGTAGCCAAATTAAAATTGGGGTGGCTTTTGCTTGGCGAATAAAGTCACGAAGCTTTCGTCTCTCACCCACCCGATGCACATCGGTATCGTATATAACCGAGACGCCGGCGCGCAAAAATTCGCGGCTCATGTAGTTCATGGCATCTCGGCTATTTTTGGCGGTTCTGTCGGTGTTCTCGCCGTATAATTCATGGCTTAGTTTGTCTTGCTGCAAATGCGCGCAATTAACTTCTTCGGCTAGTTGGCGTCCAAAAGCGGTTTTGCCAGCACCCGGAAAGCCATACAGAAAAATGACAAATGTCTTATTAGGATCAATTTTAGTAACACTCATGCTGCCTATATTGTATATCAGATAATGACTTCTGATAAAAGTTTAAGAATAATTTAATGTTTGTTCTGCATAATTATACCCATGAGTATCAAAGAAGAAGCAATACTACTTAGAAAACAAGGTAAAACTTTTGCCGAAATAGGGAGAGAGCTAAACATTGCTAAAAGTACTGCCTCGGCATGGCTTAAAGATATCAAAATGACCCCACGACAGACAAACGCATTCAGCAGCATTTAAAATTGGTCCGCGATCGTTCTCGTATTAAGGCCGTACAAGCTATAAAATTCAAATCCGTTATCAACGAAGGACAGCTGGCTAAGCTCACGAAGCAAGAAATATTAACACTAAAGCTAGGGCAAAGTCACTGTAAACTTATTTGTGCGTTGCTGTTTTGGTGTGAGGGAGGTAAAGAAGTTAAATCAGGTATGTATTTTATTAACTCCGACCCAGCAATGATTTGCATGTTTCTTAAACTTTTTCGCTCATCTTTTGATCTTGACGACCGCAAGTTCCGCATTATGCTTCATATTCACTCTTATCATAACGAAGCACAGCAAATATTGTACTGGTCAAATTTAACACAAATCCCTGCTAACCAGTTTTATAAACCGTTTCACAAACCCCATACAGGCAAGAATAAGAAACCTGGATATCAAGGCTGTATAAGTGTAAGATATCTAAATGCACATGTCGCCAAACAACTTAAAATGACGTATGTGCTGTTTGCAGATAAGGTCCATAGGGGTGTTCGTTAATGGTAAGCGGCAACTCTCCAAAAGTTGTGCTGTCGGTTCGAGTCCGACCACCCCTGCCATAGAAAAGTTTTACTCAGTCAAAAATAAAACCATTTTCATAATTATTTAATAACTAGTCCGTATGGTAGATGTATGGACGAAGTTACTGCAATCAATTTACTTATTGAGCTTAAAGGTGAGCTTGCCAAACTCGATCAAAAAGTCGAGGCTCTATTTGAATGTTTGGCAGAAGTGCAAGAATCAATTAGTAATCAAAACGAAGAGTACGCCGCTAATCACGAGCAACGCATCTTGTATTTGGAACGGAAAAAACAGTGAGCGTACTGATTGATTGTATTGCCTACAGCCTAAAACGGGCTAGCTGCAAAACTAAGTTGAACTACTTTACCATTACGCTTATACTAAGAGAGAGAAAAATAGTTCAAAATAAACGGGGCAACTGACAAGAGTGAAAGTGTTAATGCTTGGGTGGGAATTACCGCCCCATAACAGCGGTGGGCTGGGTGTGGCATGTTATCAGCTCTGTAAAGCTCTATCAAAAAAAGGCGTTGACATAGAGTTTGTGCTCCCCTATACCGCCGAACACAACATCGATTTCATGAAGATAAATTCGGCCCACCCACAAGATGTCGAAACAGTCTTAAAGGCCGGCATTGCCTACGACAGCTTTAAATACATCAAGAAAACTGGCGAAGTTGAGTATGTCGACATCTTTGGCCAAAGCGCCATTTATGAGCAGGCCGTGGAGCGGATTGTGCAATTGGCCGAATTTAACGTTATTCACGCCCATGACTGGCTTACCTGTCGGGCTGCCCTTCGTGCCAAAGAGCTAAGCGGCAAGCCATTGATCGTCCATATTCACTCCATCGAAGCTGATCGTGCCGGCGTGGAGCATGGCGGTAACCCGATGGTCCGCGAGATAGAAGCCATGGCGATGATGATTGCCGATAAAGTAGTGGCTGTTAGTGAACACACCAAGCGGGCCATTGTAAGCGAATACGATATTCCGGCCGACAAAATTGATGTTATTCATAACAGTATGGATATTAATTCCCTGCTGCCACAGTCTGGCGCTAATGCCTATGCTTATCTTGAAAAGATGAAGCAGAAGGGCTATAAAGTCGTCACCAGCGTTGGTCGTCTGACCATCCAAAAGGGTTTGCCTAATCTGTTAGTTGCTTTTAAAGAAGTTGTTGCCCGCCAGCCAAAGTCACTTTTACTCATTGTCGGTTCGGGAGAACAATATTACGAGTTAATTGGTCTTTCTGCCCAACTGGGTATCTCTAAAAATGTTGTGTTTACAAATTTTCAGCGAGGCAAAAACTGCCGTGATGCTTTTAGTATTGCCGATCTGTTTGTCATGCCTTCTATTTCTGAGCCGTTTGGTTTAACACCGCTCGAAGCAATTGGCTATGGTACGCCGGCGTTAATTAGCCACCAGTCTGGAGTGGCCGAGGTGATCCGCAACTGTCTTAAAGTCGATTTTTGGGATACCCAAGAGATGGCTAATCAAATCGTAAATGTACTACGGAGCGACGCACTGGCCGAAGAACTGCATCGTAACTCCTTACTTGAATATAATCGGCTAAGCTGGAGTGACTCGGCCGACAAACTGTTTGATATGTATCAGCACCACAAGCAGCGGAGCTTAGTCGCGGCATGAACCAGCAAAAAGCGATCGTACTATATTTGCATGTCCATCAGCCTTATCGAATCCGCCATTATACGGTCTTTGATTCAGGCACCACTGACAATTATTTTGATGCGGCCTACGATGACCGTACCAGTAACGAACGGATTGCCCATAAAGTAGCCGAAAAATCATATATTCCAACTAACCAGAAGTTACTAGAGTTATTAAACCGACACCCTGAGTTTAAGTTAAGTTTATCGATCACCGGTACGGTACTTGAACAGCTGCAAAAATGGGCGCCCGGAGCGCTCAAATCATTCCAAGAACTGGTTGCCACCGGCCGTGTCGAAATTGTGGCTGAAACATATCACCATAGCCTGGCGTTTTTCTATTCTCAGGCCGAGTTTGAAATGCAGGTTCAGATGCACCGCGAAAAAATCCAGGAGTTATTTAACCAGACACCACAAGTCTTTCGTAACACAGAGTTAAGCTACAACAACGACTTAGCGTACTGGGCAGACAGGGCTGGCTACAAAGCTATCTTAGCCGAAGGCTGGGACCCGGTGCTCGGTTGGCGTAGCCCCAACTTTGTCTATCGGCCAACCTATACCAATAACATCCGTTTACTCATGAAGAACTATAAGCTCAGTGACGATATTGCCTTTCGTTTTAGTAACCGCGATTGGAGCGAGTGGCCCCTGACTGCCGACAAATTCACCGGTTGGTTAAACGAAACGGGCGATGCAACTAACTTTAACCTGTTTATGGATTACGAAACGTTTGGCGAGCATCAGTGGGACGACACCGGTATCTTTGACTTCCTCGAACATCTGCCCGCAAAATGGCTGGCTGACCCTGGACATACCTTTATGACCGTCTCAGAGGCCGCAGATTCGTTTCATCCCGTCGATCAGGTCGATGTGCCACATACCACCACCTGGGCTGACACAGAGCGTGATTTATCGGCCTGGCTGGGCAACCCGATGCAGCAACAAGCTATTCAGGCGCTCTATGAACTGCAAACCCCGATTATTAAAAGCGGCAACTTAAAGTTGATTGACGATTGGCGCCGCCTGCAGACCTCTGACCATTTTTACTATATGTGCACCAAATGGTTCAACGACGGCGACATTCACGCTTATTTTAGTCCCTACGAAAGCCCGTACGAAGCCTATATTAATTTTATGAACTCGTGGCACGATTTGCGCCTGCGAGCAGGAGCAGTCTAATGGGACGATCAGTAATTCTTGGTAATGGACGCTTAACGGTTGGACTAAACGAAAAAGGCTTAGTCCACGACTTTTATTATCCGTACGTCGGCCTAGATAATCTGACGACGGCACGCAGTGTACACCACAAAATCGGCATATGGGTAGATGGCCAGTTTGCCTGGATTGACGATGGTTGGCAGACCAAAGTAGATTTTGAAGCTGACGCCTTAATAAGTATGGTGACGATGTCGAACGAATCACTAGGCGTCGAGCTGCAACTGAGTGACTTTGTCGACAGTGAATATAACGCTTTTTGCCGCAAGATTACCGTCGTTAACCACTCGGACAACCAAAGAAATATTAGATTGTTTACGCACCAGGTCTTCCAGATTTCGAATGATGGCCGAGCCGATACAGCACTATATGTACCCGATGACCACTATATATTTGATTATAAAGGCCGCTGTTCTTTGCTTATTTACGGCGAAGGAGAAGACGGTGTACCGTATGACCAGTTCAGTGTTGGAAATTACGGCATCGAAGGCAAAGAAGGCACCTACCGCGATGCCGAGGACGGCGAACTCGCCGGTGGCACGGTTGAGCATGGCGGTGTTGACTCGGTTATCCGCTTTAATAATGACCATCAACCAGGGCAAGCCAGAACGTATTTCTATTGGATAGTGGCCGCCAACTCACAACAAGGTGCCTTTGAGATACATCAAAAAATTAAATCCCAAGGTGTCGAACGGCGCTTAGCCCAAACTCGCTGGTACTGGCACGATTGGCTTAGCCAAGGTTCCAACAAGCTGCACGCGCTTAACCCCAATTACATCGGTTTAGTTAAGAAATCGTTAATGATTATTAAGGTCCATGCCGACAAACACGGCGGAATTCTGGCCTCAGCCGACTCGTCTATCTATAATTACGGCCGCGATTACTATAATTATGTCTGGCCGCGTGATGGGGCTTACGCCATATGGCCACTCATTCGACTCGGTTATTACGACGAAGCCAAACGTTTTTTTAACTTTTGTAAAGACGTAATCCATGTAAACGGCTACATGATGCACAAATACCAACCAGATCGCTCACTAGGTAGCACCTGGCACCCGCAAGTCTTTAACAATCTTAAAGAACTGCCAATCCAAGAAGACGAAACCGCCATATTGGTTTATATGCTGGGTGAATATCTGCAGTACTCCCAAGACGATGTGTATGTACGGGGCATGTACGATTCGCTCATTAAACCTGCCGCCGACTTTATGGTGTCGTTTATTGACGAGCAAACCAGCCTGCCGCATGCCAGCTACGACTTATGGGAACAACAGTTTTCGACCAGTACCTACACCGCTGCCCTCACCTATCAAGCATTATTAGTAGCCTGCGACCTTGCAGAATTGTTTGACCGCGCCGCAGACGCTACCCAATGGAAAGAATCGGCCGAGCAGATGCTGGCCTGCTCTGCAGTCTTTTTTGACCCAGATCGCCGAGCCTACCGCAAAGGTTATTTGCTGCAACCCGACGGATCATTGCAGTTCGACAATACACTCGACGTTTCTAGCATGTATGGTGTTATGTTGTATAACTACTACCAGACGCCAAACGAGCTTGCCAGCACCGTCAACTTAATAGAGCAAGAGTTGCTCGATGTTGCGCCAAGCGGTGGCACAACCCGCTACGAGCACGATAATTACTTCTTTGATGCCGACCCAAAGTACATGGGAAACCCCTGGATTATCACCACACTATGGATGGCCCAGTATTATATACGCGTAAAACAATATCACCGAGCTTTAGAGAT
The DNA here is from genome assembly GCA_051005235.1 of Saccharimonadales bacterium (SeqCode). GTDB lineage: Bacteria > Patescibacteriota > Saccharimonadia > Saccharimonadales > 2-12-FULL-41-12 > JALQXV01. The sequence continues at coordinate 807 of JBPCJO010000023.1, read as the reverse complement.
ATTAGACTGGGTACAATACCATGCGTCCAGCAGTGGTGTGTTGTCTGAGCAAGTCCACCCGGTTACCAATAACCCTATCTCTGTCGCGCCGCTAGTGTGGAGCCACGCCGAGTTTATTAATACCGTACTTGATATTTCGCGCGTCCAAAACCAGGGGCATGATATAAATTAGTGCTGGTGCTTAGTGCTCAGAGCCGAGGATTTATGCGTGATGAGGTACTATTACTTTTTGCGGGGTTTTACTTCGTTGCGGCCAAGGTTCTTCTTGGTTTCAACATAAAGGGTGTGTTTGCGAAGAAGCGGGTTATACTTGCGAAGCTGTAATTTATCAGGGGTGTTCTGAGTATTCTTCTTGGTGTAGTACGTGCGGTGGCCGGTTTCTTCACAAACCAAACCAACCAATTTTCGCTTTTCAGTCTTCTTTGCCATATCTTCTTATTATATCAAGTCTGTTAGGTGTTGTAAATACTGATGTTTCAATGGAGCCACCTGTGAGATTTGAACTCACGACCCCATCCTTACCATGGATGTGCTCTACCCCTGAGCTAAGGTGGCAACTAATATGACTACTATAGCAATATTTACCCTGTTTTGCTATAGTTTGTATCTGTAAGTACGATGCAATTATAATTAATAATTTGCCATGTACCTAGCTTTGAACCGTTCTTTAACATCTAAAATCATTTATTGTCTTTAAAATTTAATGTAGATTTAATCTTTCATAGATAAACTAGCTTTATGACCTTATGTATCGCATGCAATCAGCAAACTGCAAAAACAACCTATCGCTACTGTTCTAATCAGTGT
>JBPCJO010000022.1:0-1126 GCA_051005235.1 Saccharimonadales bacterium (SeqCode) | reverse complement strand
CTTTAAGCCGTTTTTTACAACTAAGGCCAGCGACCGCGGTGCGGGCATTGGACTCACCATCATACGGCAAATTATCGAAGAAGACTTTAGCGGAACCATTAAAGTTAAATCGTCGAAAAGAGGCACTTCTTTTACCGTTACGATACAACTCTATCAACCATAAACAAGAGGATTACTATGTCGGTAACTTCTGCCCTAAACTTCATACAAAAAAACCAACTAAAAAACGGCGGCTTTATATCTTATTCCAGTGCAGAAAAAGATGTATTTACAGAAGATAATCCAAGACAAACCACCTTCTTTCCCAGCTTAATTCTAGGCGCTCTCTGTGAAGTAAGCCATCCAGGCGCCGATGCCATTAAAAAGAATATTACCAAATTTTTAATCAATCAAAAAAGCCAGCACTGGTCATATAATTATTGGGATCGCACCCACGCTGACTTTACCTCCGAACCGTATCCGGACGATCTAGACGATACTTTTTGCGCCCTAACGGCACTATATAAATTCAAGCCCAGCCTCATTACTGGTGAAGCACTGGCTTCGATTGCTCACTTACTTATCGAAACCGAAAGAAACGAAGGCGGTCCATATCGAACCTGGCTGGTAACCAATGACTCTAAAAATAGTACCTGGCACGATTACGATCTGGTCGTTAACGCCAATATTGGCTATTTTTTATCTTTGCAAAATATTGAACTACCTAACATCGTGGACTTTATAGAAAAAGCTATCAAAAATAACAGTATTACCTCGCCGTATTACTCTGACCCGTACACTATTATTTATTTTATATCTCGCTGGTATCGTGGCGCTCAAGTTCCTGCACTAATAAAAATTCTTACTCGTGGCTTAAAAAATATAGATCAACACACGCCAATGCAGACAGCTTTAGTAATTAGTGCCCTGGTACGGCTGGGCTATTCTAAAACAAAACTCCAGACCGCCATAACTCACTTGCAAAAAGCCCAGCAGACGAACGGCTCTTGGCCGCCAGGCCAGCTTTGTACCGACCCCGCAAAAGACGGTAAGACCCACTACGCCGGTTCTGCGTCACTAACTACGGCCCTATGTTTAGAGGCCATAGAACTTCACCGCAAATATCAACCAAGAGCTGTCTTGGCAG
>JBPCJO010000021.1:0-35960 GCA_051005235.1 Saccharimonadales bacterium (SeqCode) | reverse complement strand
AGATACCAGGCTGTGCCAGAAGCGCAAGCTGCCCAACCTCAAGAAATTTCGCTAACCGCTAGTGTGGGTACCATCCTCCTAATCGAAGTACCCGGTGACATTACCGAAGGTATGCAGGTTCAAAGTGTCAAGCTCATTGGTGGTAAGAAGTTCCTAGGAATCTTCTACCAAAAGCCAACCGAAGTTGCGTTTAACCTAAAGAACAACGGTAAAAGCTTCATTAAGCCATTCGGTGTTATCGAAGTTAAAAAAGGCGGCAACGTAGTCCATTCTTACGAAATTAACAATACCGATCCAAAAGGCAACATACTACCCGACTCTAACCGAATCTTTAAAGACGAGGTCAAGAACGTCGGTTCATTTGGAAAGCACTCAGTAGTTGGTAACATCGGCTACGGTAAAAATGGTAGCATCGCCAGCGCCGCTAAATCATTCTGGGTGATCCCTGTCTGGTTGCTTGTCTTGATCCTGATTGTCTTGCTAGCTGCGGTAGTCGCGGTCTTGGTCTACGTGATTCGCAAGAAAAAGCTAAGCCACAAAAAATTTAAAACCACAAAACCTCAGCCAAAAAAACCACGTAAGTAGTACTGCCTATATGCGTTACTACGTACGACAAACAATTAAAGCAATATTTCTTACAGGGGTATTGTTTTTTTTGGTGTCGATAGTGCCGGCTAAAACGTTTGCCGCCGAAGAAACGGGTTCGGTTGGTTTAGAGGGTCGTATTAATGCGGCGCCACCGACGACCGGGGCGACCATTTCATTCCCGCGTGACGGGGCTGTTATAACCGAGTTGCCTACAAAGGTGACCGGTATTTGCCCCACCGGCCTGCTTGTCAAAATCTTCAAAAACAACGTCTTTGCTGGCTCGGTGATGTGCGTTAATGGCAGCTTTTCGATACCGATAGATTTGTTTAGCGGTCGCAACGAGCTGGTTGCCCGAGTTTACGACGATCTGGATCAAGCTGGCCCGGACTCTAATATTGTAGTTGTGACGCTTCCGTTTACCGGCGCGTTCATTCCCAATCGTATTTCGCTGACCAGTGCCTTTGCCAAGCGTGGCGCTAACCCTGGCCAAACATTGACGTGGCCGATTACCCTGACGGGTGGGGTTGGGCCGTATGCAATAACGGTTGATTGGGGCGATGGTAAAACCGCTGACATCATCAGTCAAGCTTCTCCAGGTAACTTCAATATTACTCACATTTACGACTCCGCCGGTGTTTTTAACATTATTATTCGCGCTACCGATAAAGACGGTAATATTGCCTTTCTGCAATTAGTTGGAGTATCTAACGGCTCAGTCGGGCAGGGTGGCACTGGCAGCGCGAGTGGCGATGGTGGCGGGTCTAATGCCACCGTTGTTCAGACAAAAGTATTATGGCAGCCGGCGGCCATAACGCTCCCGCTATTAATTAGCTCGTTCTGGCTTGGCAAAAGATACGAGTTGTTCGTACTGCGTAAGCGCCTCGAGCAAGGCGAAGACGTCAGCTAGTCATATATGAGTGCAAAAACAGTTTATGTTGGTATGAGCGGTGGCGTCGACAGTTCGCTGAGCGCTGCTTTGTTGTTAGAGCAAGGCTACAAGGTTGTCGGTGTCTACATGAAAAACTGGACCCAAGATATTCCCGGCTTTATATGTCCTTGGAAAGAAGACTTTCAGGACGCTAAACGGGTGACCGTCCGACTCGGCATTGACCTAAAAGTTTTTGATTTTGAGGAGCAATACCGTCAAAAAGTCGTCGATTATATGATCGACGAATATAAAATTGGCCGTACGCCCAATCCAGACATAATGTGCAACCAAGAAATCAAGTTTAAACTATTTCTTGAGGCCGCCCTAGAACAGGGCGCTGACATGATCGCGACTGGTCACTACGCCCGGGTTACTCATGGTGGGGATGGGACTGGTTCGCTGCACGTCGCTGCCAACAAGATCAAAGATCAAACCTATTTCTTGTATCGGGTAAGTGAACAGGCTTTGGGCAAAACATTATTTCCGATTGGCGATTTTACCACTAAAGCCGACGTTCGCGCCCGTGCCCACGACTTTAACTTACCAACCGCCGACAAAAAAGACAGCCAGGGCATCTGCTTTGTAGGCAAAGTAGGCATCAAAGAATTCTTAAAGCAGTATGTTACTGCCAAACCTGGGCCTATTATAGACAGCCACAGCCAAACCATCGGCCAGCACGACGGCGTTATATTTTATACTATCGGCCAACGCCACGGCCTCGACGTCGGCGGCGGACTGCCATACTACGTAACTCACAAAGACATGGCATTAAATACGGTCTACGTTACCGCCGACCTGCAGGACGCCTCACTCTGGAGCCATGCGGTTACGTTGCGAAGCGTCCATTGGATAAATAAAGCACCGCTCGACCAAACCTACCAAGTTCGGCTGCGATACCGAGGCCCGCTGATTAAGTGCACTATTTTGGTAACGGCCGACTCGGCAATAATTGAGCTGGCCGACCAACAGCGGGCCGTTGCCGCCGGCCAGTCCGCCGTAGTATACGACGGTGACCGCGTTATCGGCGGCGGTATCATTTCTGCAGTCGCCTAGCGATTTTACAGAGTGTCCTGACAACATACAGGAGTTTTGAAATTCAGGTTATAATTCACGACTTACCCTAATAATCTGCTAGACTGAAACAGATATGGACGCACAAACAATCCGCAATAAATACATTGAGTTTTTTAAGTCTCGCGGGCATACGCACATACCGCGCGCCCTTTTAGTGCCGCAAGATGACCCCACGACCTTGTTTACTGGCTCCGGTATGCAGCCGCTATTGCCTTATTTGCTCGGTGAAACGCATCCGGCTGGTAGTCGGCTTGTCGACAGTCAGCCATGCTTGCGCGCCCAGGACATTGAGGATGTTGGCAATAACCGCCACACTACCTCATTTGAGATGCTCGGTAACTGGAGCCTGGGTGATTATTTTAAAAAGCAACAAATCAGTTGGTTTTTTGAGTTCTTAACTGATGTGGTGGGCTTAGACCCTAATAAAATTTACGTAACCTGTTTTATCGGTGACGAAAAATATGGCATTGAGCGCGACAGCGAGTCGGCTGAGATCTGGAAAGAATTGTTCGCCAAAAAGGGAATCGACGCCAAGATCGTAGAAGTTGGCAGCCAAGAAGTCGGTAATAAAAACGGCCTGCAAGACGGCCGGATCTTCTTTTATGATGATGGCGAAAACTGGTGGTCACGGGGCGGCGGTTTAGATAAAACTCCAGTCGGCGACCCTTGTGGTCCAGACAGCGAAGTATTTTATGATTTTGGCGAAGAAAACCATGCCGAAGGCTATGGTTTACCGCACCCCGCCAGCGACAGCGGACGGTTCATGGAAATTGGCAACCAGGTATTTATGCAATATTTGCGGACTGAAGACGGTTTTACTCCTCTAGACAAACAAAACGTTGACTTTGGCGGCGGCCTTGAGCGCATCGCCGCCGCAGCAATAGACAGCCCTGACGTGTTCAAGATTAGTGTCATGTGGCCGATTATCGAACAATTACAGACCCTCAGTGGCAAAAAATACGATGCACATACCCAAAGTATGCGCGTCATTGCCGATCACCTGCGCGCCGCCACTTTCTTAGCTGTTGACGGTGTCGTACCTTCTAACAAAGAACAAGGTTATGTCATGCGCCGCTTGCTACGCCGCGCCATTCGTTTTGCCTTTGAACTTGGCATTGAACAGAACTTTCTCGAACAAGTCGTACCGGTGATTGCTGACTTATATCACCAAGATTACCCTGAGGTTGCTCAAAATCGCCAAAAGGTGATTGACGTACTAATTCGCGAGGAACGAATTTTCCGCGAAACACTCCGTAAGGGTCTACGTGAGTTCAGTAAACTTGCTGCCAGCGGCAGTATCGGCGGCAAAGCAATCTTTATGTTACAAGATACCTATGGTTTTCCGGTAGAGCTAAGTGTTGAAGAGATTTCTAAACAAGACATCAAATTAGATGAAAACTGGCGAACCGAATTTGACGCTCTGCTCAGTGAGCAGCGTGAACGCAGCCAAACAGCCAGTAAAGGCGTATTTAAAGGTGGTCTGGCCGATCATTCTGGCGAAACCGTCAAACTACACACTGCGACACATTTAATGTACGAGGCGCTTCGGAGAGTGCTTGGCGACCATGTCGTACAACGAGGCTCCAATGTGACGGCCGAACGGACCCGTTTTGACTTTAATCACCACGAAAAGGTGACCCGCCAGCAACTCGACGAAGTTGAACGGATTGTGAATGAGGAAATTGATAAGGATCTCGCGGTTGTCTGGAAGGAGTTACCAGTGGACGTTGCCTTTAAAATGGGCGCTAAAGGCGCATTCGGCGACAAATATGGCGACGCAGTTAAGGTATACGTTATGAGCGAAGCTAACCAGCCAGCTTTTAGCATCGAAATCTGTGGCGGACCACACGTCGAGCATACCGGCGTCTTAGCCGAAGGCGGTAAACGCTTCAAGATCACCAAAGAAGAAGCCTCCAGCGCCGGCGTGCGCCGTGTTAAAGCTGTCCTTAAATAGCGAGTCTTTGGCAATTAGTGAGCTTATAGCAATGTCCTAACTAGTACTATACCTGCGTTTCATTAAGTTTTAATGAAACGCAGGTATAGTACTGAAAACAATATATAGCGGTGATATAGTAACTATATGTTACGAAGCAAAAAAAGTACGACTAAGCTTCAGAAAATAATCGTATACCTTTGAATCCATAAAGTACAAAGCAAAGTAGCCCCTCTGCACAAAAACGCGAAAGTCCTATATACTAAACAGTAGTTATGCTTAGTAAAATTAAAAGTGTCGGCAGCCAGTTAGCTGCTAAAACTAAAACCGCGGCGCAGTCGTCGCCAGATCAATATGTAGTAGCGCTCGATGTCGGTACCGAATTTATTAAGGCATTAGTGGCTAAAGTTGATGGTTCGGCAGTTGAAATTGTCGGTGTTGGTCGCGCCCACCAGGGGTTGTCAGACATGCAGGCCGGCGCCATCGCCGATATTGGTGGTGTGGTTCAGAATTGTAATGACGCGCTGGCTAAAGCCGAAGAAATGGCTGGCGTCAGTGTTCGTACCGCCGTACTCGGTATTGCCGGCGAACTGGTAAAAGGCACGACCACTACCGTGCCATGCCGCCGTAAAGATCCAGAACTCGAGATTGATATTGATGAAATGGAACAGATCATTAAGCTTGCTCAAGAGCGGGCCAGTACCCATGCCAAAGAGAATCTCGCCCTCGAGCTCGGCAATAACCAGCTTGACGTGCGTTTGGTAAACAGCGCTCTGGTTGGCATAACGATCGATGGTTACCAGGTAACCAACCCGATTGGTTTTAAGGGCCGCGATATGAGCGTCCAGTTATACACGGCTTTTGCGCCGATGATTCACATTGCCGCGTTGGAGCGGACAGCCAAAGAACTTGACCTAGATTTATTAGCAGTCGCCGCTGAACCGTTCGCGGTTGCGCGTTCGGTGATTGGTGACAACCCCAACGCCAGTATGAGCGCGGTGCTGATGGACGTCGGTGGCGGGACCACCGACATCGCGGTTGTCAACGATGGAGGTGTCCAAGGAACTCAAATGTTTGGCATTGGCGGCCGGGCGTTCACCCGCTCGATCGAACGCGATCTTGGCACCGACTTTGAGCACGCCGAAAAGCTTAAACTCAGTATTTCCGAAAACACGCTACCTCCTAAGCAACACGATGCGGTTACCAAGGCACTCGATAAGACATGTGATGTCTGGGTAGCCGGCGTCGAGCTGGCGTTAAGTGAATTTACCGAGCTCGACCACGTGCCGCATCGTATTTTGCTCTGCGGCGGCGGCGCCAGCCTTCAAAGCGTCACAAACGCCCTCGAAGAAACTAATTGGTACAGCGAAGTGCCGTTTACCCGCAAACCAACGATTGCCTTTATTACACCCGACCAAGTGGTGGGTATTACCGACAAAACCGGTGAAGTAAACGACCATACCTACATAACCGCTATGGGCTTACTGCGTGTTGCGGCCGATACCTTCCAGCAACAGAGCGGTGACGCTGATACGGGCGGGTCAATCCGCGAAAAATTTGATAGGATGTTACGAGTATGAGCAGCCCACAAACTGGCCCAGCTAAAAAGACGGTATACGTTGACGTCGACGAAGAAATAACCGGTATTATCGATAAAGTACTTACCAGCAAAGAATCAATTGTGGCGTTGGTTTTGCCAAAGCGCGCCACCGTCTTGCAGTCAATCGTTAACATGAAGTTACTTAAACGGGCTGCAACCCAAAACGACAAAAAAGTCGTACTTATTACCTCTGAATCTACCTTAATGCCACTGGCTGGAGCTGCCGGGCTGCACGTCGCTGCCAACCTCCAATCCCGTCCGTATGTGCCAGCCGCGCCACTGGCCAGCGCACCTCCAAAACCAGACCCCAGCCCCGAAAGCGGTGACGATTTAATTGACCCCTCAACTCCAATCGGCAGTCTGATAGACCCTCAAGAAACTGCCTCAGAACCGATCGAGATCGATAACCGGCCAAAAGAAACTGCCGCCAGTGCCGCTGCCGCAACTAAAGCTGTTAAGCCAGATAAAACTAAAAAAATACCAAACTTTAAAAAATTCCGAGTACTTTTATTTGCCGGCGCGGCCGCTTTAATTTTACTGCTGGGTGGTGGATATTGGGCATTGGCAGTTGCGCCTAAGGCAACCGTAACACTGCGCACCGAGAGCAGTGAACACCTAACCCAGGCCCAATTTACCGCCGACACCGAAGCCGATCAGCTTGATCTACAAGAAGCTGTTGTACCTGCTAAGTTAGGCGTACTTAAAAAACCTGAGTCAGAGAAGGTGCCTGCCACCGGCGAAAAAGATAATGGCACCAAAGCCTCCGGCAATGTGACGCTTCGTAATTGCACCGACGACCCAGCTACGATTCCGGCCGGTACAGGTATTAGTAACGGTAGCTTTACGTTTATTACCCAAGCAAACATTAAGCTTGACAAGGGTGAGTTCAGTAGTAAAAATAGTGGCAGCCAGTGTCAGTCTAGTGGTGACCATGTTGGCAACGTTGGCGTAGTTGCCCAGAACAATGGTGACCAGTTTAATCTTAGCCCCCGTACATATGCGGTAGCTGGTTACTCAGGAGTAATAGCCCAGGGCGATCAAATGAGTGGCGGCACCAGTAAAGTTATTAAAGTAGTTTCGCAAGGTGATGTTGACTCAGCTAAAAAGAAGATAACCGACAAACAAAGTGCAGCTGTCGAAGAACTCAAGGGTCAGCTCAAAAAAGACGATTCAATTGCGATCATTGATACATTTAGTGCAGGCACTCCCGCTTTCACTACAACTCCAGCCGTAGGTGCCGAAGCCACCGAAGTGACCGTGGCTGGCGAAATAAACTACACCATGCTTGGGATTAAAGTGAGTGACCTTAAAAAGATTGTCGAAGAGCAAGCCAAAGACAAAATCGATACTTCAAAGCAATCGATTCTTAGTTATGGCTTTGACGACGCCAGCTTTGAAGTTGGCGCTAAAAAGAAGTCCACTACTGACATAAAGCTTAAAACAACCCTGCTGACTGGCCCCGAAATAAACCAAGACCAACTCAAAAAAGAATTTGCTGGTAAAAAACGGGGCGATGTCGAAGGCCAACTCAAAGGCCGGCCGGGTATAACCGAAGCCCGAGTTGATTTTAAGCCATTTTGGGTATCAAAAATTCCTAACAATCCCTCCAAAGTAACCTTTATTATAGAACAGGCCGATGGCACTCAAATCAAACCCTAGCGGTTATTTGCTCGGGCTAGACGTAGGCGATAAGCGAATTGGTGTGGCTGTTGCCAGCGCCATTGCTCGTTTGCCTCAACCGCTCGATATGATCGCTTCGGGTGATGGTGCGCTTCAGCAGATTACGGCCATTATCACCCAAGAGAACATTACGCTATTAGTTATCGGTCTGCCGCGTAATATGAAAGGTGAAGAGACTGCCCAAAGTGCCAAAATCCGTAATTTTGCTACCGAGTTGAGTACGGTGACACCTGTTCCTATTGCTTTTGCCGATGAATCACTCAGTTCGGTGCGGGCCGACGATCTGGGTCGCCACAATACATTCAAAAATGTGAGTAGTGATTCTCTGGCAGCATGCTTTATACTAGAAGAATACTTTTTAACAAATGACCACCCATATCAAGGAGTTACCTTTAAATGAACTTTGGAAAAGAAGGCAGAGCCAGTCGGTTCTCAATTATAAAGAAAACTGTTTTCATCACCGTTACGGTAATAGTGCTTTTACTTATCGCAGGAGTTATTTTTATACGTAAATCGTATACCGATAACCTAAAGCCAGTCAGTAATGACCCGACAGCTTTTATTGTAACAATTGAGCGAGGCAGCACCACGGCCATAATCGCCGATAAGCTCTATTCTAAAGGAGTTATCCGGAGTGATTGGGCGTTTGAGTGGTATGTTCGTAACAACCAATTGCGTGACGAACTTAAAGCCGGTACATATGCGGTAAACAAGTCACAATCGGTGGCTGAAATCGTAACTACTATTGTTGACGGAAAGATTGCCAGTGATCTAGTGACATTATTGCCGGGTCAGCGGCTGGACCAGCTCCGGGCCGCCCTGGTTACCGGTGGCTTTAGCGAAACCGAAGTCGATGCCGCCCTAGACCCAGCGCAGTACATCGACCATCCCGCACTTACCGATAAACCCGAGAGTGCTAGCTTAGAAGGCTACCTGTACCCAGAAAGTTTTCAAAAGACCGCCGAAACCACGGTAGCCCAAGTAATTCAGCTCTCCCTCGATGAAATGGCGGCTCGTCTTACCCCCGATGTTCGCCAAGCAATTTCTAAACAAGGCTTGACGCTTCATCAAGGCATAACACTGGCGTCTATAGTAGAACGGGAAGTAGGTTCGCCCCAAGACCGCGCCCAGGTAGCACAGGTCTTTAAAAAGCGGCTCAGTATTCCAATGCGGTTAGAGTCTAACGCAACCGACGATTATGCCAAGATTAACCCAGAGTACAACACCTATACTATCCCGGCACTTCCACCTGGGCCAATCAGTAACTTTACCGAATCTTCCCTCGATGCAGTTGCCTTTCCGGCTCAAACCGACTGGACCTATTTTGTCTCTGGGGACGATAAAAAAACCTATTTTTCTAAAACATTAGCCGAACACGAAGAGTTAATCAAGAAACACTGTACAACGGCCTGTGGGCGATAACTTTTCCACAGGGGTGGGGCGCAAAAAAAACACTTGCGTTTTGCGGATTTTTTTGCTAATATGATGATTACAGTAGTGTAGAAACGAAAAGATTATTTTAATTAAACATCCGATCGTCTGTTCAGTACTGTCCTGATTACGCTCATAAGTAAATAACTATTACACGGGAACTTATCCAAAAATCCCGTAAATATCAATTAATGTCGATCGTAGTTAGGTTTTGGCATCACCACAAGAAGCTTTTGCATCTGATGCCGGGAGAATCCAATTCGTAACCAAACTTTTATCGCAGGTGCCACTTCTAAACCTCGCACTGCCCGCAAAACCCCTGCCATGTCACTCCGACATCCGTTTCGTCGCCTCAATAAGAGATCTAAAAAGCGCTTTTTGCGCTTTTCTATTGTTACCGCTAACCTCGCCTTAATCGCCGCGGTAGCGGTTGCTGTCGTGCAGGTCCCTTCAGACGCGTCGAGTAATAATAATCCGAAAACAGCCCAAGCGCTGTTGGCAGCCAAGAACGAATCTGCCTCTAAGCCGCTCGATACGCTTGCTTCTACCGACGTTGCTGTTCACATTTCACGCTTAGTTCAGCTCGAAGAATCAACGGCTGTTACCAATAAAGCCGACACCGCCAGCGCTGAGCTCACTGTCTCGGCTACCGATGACCAAGTATTATCAAAGACCCAAGTTGTTTCTACAGCGCTTAAGTCTAAAAAAGACATTAGCAAGCACACAGTCGTTGCTGGCGAAAACGTCACTTCGATTGCCGCCAAATATGGTGTCAGTCCGGATACGATCCGTTTTTCTAACAGTATCAGCGGTGAAAATATCCCTGTCGGCAAAGAAATTATTATCAGCCCCGTAAATGGTATAACGTACACTGTTAAAGAAGGTGACACTCCCGACTCATTAGCTACTAAATATAATGTTGCCAAGGCCCAACTAATTGCCTTTAATGATGCCGAGCTAAGTAACACCTTTAAGCCTGGCGAAGTAATTGTAATTCCTGACGCTATTCAGCCCGCCGAAGTACGGACTGCCTCGTATGGTATTCGTACTACCGGCGGCGATTCGGCTGGCTTTTCATTCGGCGGGGCCGCATTGTACGGTGGTAACGGCTACGACTACGGATGGTGTACCTGGCACGCCGCTAACCGTCGCATTCAAAACGGTAACCCCTTGCCAACCAATCTAGGGAACGCAATTTCATGGCTTAGCGTAGCTCGTCGGGCCGGCCTAGCAACTAGTAGTGAGCCCAGCGCCGGTGCTGTTGTGTATCACAAGAACATTGGTGGCCTGGGCCACGTCGCTTACGTCGAAAAAATCAATGATAATGGTTCAGCCATGGTGTCTGACATGAACTACCCAAGCTGGGGTCGGGTAACCTATCGCACCGTTCAGCCCAGCGAGTTTGGTAACTACGCCTTTATTAAATAAAAGCTGACGCGCTATGTTTATCGATAAAACCCAGATTCTATTACGTGGTGGCGACGGCGGCAAAGGCGTCGTTAGTTTTCGGCACGAAAAATTTATTGACAGGGGAGGCCCTGATGGAGGCGACGGCGGCAAAGGCGGCGACTTAGTATTTATTGGCAGTCGTAACCAAAACACACTTGCCACCTTTCGCTATCAGAACGAACTGGTAGCTGACTCCGGCAAATCTGGCTCCAAGCAAAAGAAAAACGGGCGCTCTGGCAAAGATCTTCGGGTTATGGTGCCGATTGGGACGGTAATCTCCCGCGAAGATGGCACTGAAATGGCCGATATCACCGGAGATGGCCAAGAAGTAATTATTGCCAAAGGTGGCAAAGGAGGTTTTGGCAACGCTCATTTTATCAGTAGCCGCCGACAATCACCCCGCATCGCCGAAAAAGGTGAGCCAGGTGAAAGCTACGATGCTGTCATGGAACTTAAGATGATCGCAGAAGTTGGCTTGATTGGCTTGCCCAATGCCGGTAAGTCTACCTTATTGTCTCGTATTACCAATGCCAAGCCAGAAATCGCCGATTACGCCTTTACCACAATTCGCCCTAATCTGGGCGTAGCCGACATCGATAAAAATCACAGCGTTTTAATTGCTGACATCCCCGGGCTAATCGAGGGCGCCAGTCAAGGCAAAGGCTTAGGTGACGAGTTCTTGCGCCATGTCGAACGTACCAAGGTTTTGGTGCACTTAATTGACGCCTACCAAGAAGATATTGCTGCTACCTACCAAATAATCCGTGACGAGCTAAAAGCTTATAAAGTTGACCTAAGTACTAAGCCAGAGATTATTGCTATGAGTAAAGTTGATGGCCTCGACGATGAAATCATCGCTGATCAGATGAAATCACTAAAAAAAGTCGCTACCAAAGGTGCCAAAATCTTCGCCATTTCTTCTAGTAGCGGTAAAAATATTAAAGAACTGCTGTACGCCGTGGGCGATGTGGTGGCGAAGACAGTCGAACAAGAAGCAGTCATTGACGATTCGCTGCCAGTCATTAGCTTGCCAGATACCGACGACGCCTGGCAGGTCACCGAGACAGACGAAGGCTACGTCGTAACTGGGCAAAAGATTGAGCGCTTTGCGATGCGCACCGACTTCGAAAACGAGGAAGGTGTCGACCGCCTGCGTGACATTATGCGCAAACTGGGTATCATGCACGAGATAGAGCGTAAAGGTGTCGAACTAGACAATAACATTATCTTTGGCGTTAAGCCCGAGCACGGCCGCCTCAAATACTAGTTTGTACCCTATCTATAGTCTCAGGCTATGTTGTTCCTTAAACCCGCAAACTTTATAAGTCGGTGGTAAACTAGAGAGACTTATGAATTCAAACAATTTTTTCTTTTATGATTTAGAGACTACGGGTATAAATGCTCGTAGCTCGCGTATTATGCAGTTTGCGGGCCAACGCACCGATATGAGCCTCAAGCCAATCGGTGAACCGTATAACTTCTTAATCAAACTCAGCGACGATGTGCTACCCGACCCAGACGCCATTCTTATAACTGGCATCACACCGCAACAAACCTTACAAGACGGTATCACCGAGGCAGAATTTACCAAGTTGTTTGCCAAAGAGATCGTTCAGCCAGGTACCTGTTTTGTCGGCTACAACAGTATTCGGTTCGACGACGAGTTTATGCGATTTTTATTGTACCGCAACTTCTATGATCCGTATGCCTGGCAATGGAAGAATGACTGCAGCCGCTGGGACTTGCTCGACGTGGTTCGGCTAACTCGTGCGCTTCGACCAGAAAGTATTAATTGGCCTTTCGACGAAAAGGGCGTAGCAACTAACCGGCTCGAGCTCATTACAAAGGAAAATAACTTACTACACGAGGCAGCCCACGACGCCTTAAGTGACGTAAAAGCAACTATCGCGGTGGCCAATATGATTAAAGCAAAACAACCAAAATTATTTGATTATTTATTTACACTGCGACAAAAGAAAGAAGTGTCGAAACTGGTGCTTTCTGGTAAGCCATTCGTGTATGCCAGTGGACGATATCCAAACGAATTTCTTAAAACAACGGTGGCGATTAATTTGGGAATGCACCCAACAACACAAAATGCCTTAGTCTATGATTTACGCCATGACCCAACTCCGTTTTTAGCAATGTCTGTCGACGAGTTAGTCGAAGTCTGGCGCTATACCAAAGACAAAGACGCGATTCGTTTGCCTGTTAAAGGTTTGCAGTTTAATCGGGCGCCCGCGGTTGCGCCGCTTGGTGTGCTCGACGATGCCAGCAAAGACCGCTTGCAAATTGATATGAATACTATAGAGAAGAACCGAAGCATTCTTAAAACTGGGACTGGCTTTTACGAACGGGTTTCGCAGGCCGCCGAGCAAATGAACATTGAGCGTGACAAACGTTCGGCGCTTCAGTTTAAAGCGCAGGTGGCCGCCCGTAACCCTGACGCGCTGCTCTATGATAAGTTTATCCCCGATGTTGACCGGCCGGTGGCAGAATCGTTACAAAAAGCCAAACCCGACGCCTTAGCCGAATACGCCAATGAATTTAAAGACGAACGTCTTAAAAATCTAGTGCCATTATATAAAGCCCGTAATTACCCAGGTAATTTAACCGATGAAGAACGAAGCGCCTGGGAAAGTTACCGCGAACACGCCCTGCTCGAAGGTGGGACTGGCAGTCGGTTAGCCCAGTTTGGTGCCCGCTTACAAGAGCTCAGCCAATCAGTCACCGACGAACATAAGTTATACTTGCTCGAAGAGCTACGACTATATGGCGAAAGTATAATGCCAGAGTTAACAGATTAAATCAGATTAAATTGTTTGGGACTTAATATTGTTTTGTTTGTGTTTGACGTGTAAGTGCTTAGAAGCCCAGTTTAGTGCGCGGACCGTGACCGCTGAACCAAATAGCCCCAAAATGATGAGCCCGATTGTACTAAATGATAAATAAACCTCGGTGCCTGGTATTTGCCCTAAAACGATAAACTCTAACATTATTTCGCTCCCACGACTTTTTTATATGTCTATAAGAGATATTGTAAATAATATTGTTAAAAAAGCAAGTATATTTTATAATGCTTATGCTAAGGTGTTAACGCTTGTGTTTTTTAAACATCTTAGCAATACGTTCGAATCTTTTTTGATTACTGAGCAATATAATGAGGCTAATACTAGTGGTAAACAAACCGGCACCCCGCAGCAAAATGGGCGTCTGGGTAATTGCCAAAAACAACCCTACAATCAACGCGAGTGTAAAAACTACATCAATTGTCAGCGAAACGCGTGGGCTGGACATTAAGTACTTGTCGGTAAATTCGTCACGCCGCCGTTCAAAATCTTTTAGTAAGTTTCGAGCCCATTCATGATTAAGTGAAACCAGCCCCAGGCCAGCTAAAAACAATGGAATTCCACCCGGACCAGGCAGCCAGCCTAAAAAGGGCGAGATAATCATCAGGCCAAAGCCAGCAATATCTATAGCCAGGCGTTGGTAGAGCGGCCGCTCTTTTTTGGTCTTGTTCATCACCCTAGTATAAACCATCGGTTTCAGAGTATAATATATGGGTTCATTTGGCTTAAATAGCTTACATAGGACTTTCGCATAACAGATTTGGGGTTTAGCTTGGAGTTTATTTCGATTCGCGGGGCGCGCGAGTATAACTTAAAGAATGTCTCGGTAGATATTCCGCGCGGCAAGCTGGTGGTTATTACCGGCCTGTCTGGGTCGGGCAAATCGAGTTTAGCCTTCGACACGATTTACGCCGAAGGCCAGCGCCGCTATGTCGAAAGTTTAAGTGCCTATGCCCGCCAGTTTCTTGGCCTGATGGAAAAGCCTGATGTCGATCAGATTAATGGTCTCAGCCCGGCTATTTCAATCGACCAAAAGTCGACCAGCCGTAACCCGCGCAGTACGGTCGCAACCGTTACCGAGATTTACGATTATCTGCGCCTACTCTTTGCCCGCATCGGTGTGCCCCATTGCCCAGTCTGCAGCAAAACGGTTAACCGCCAAACCTCGTCGGCGATCGTCGACCAGGTGGTCAAGCATAACGTCGGCGCCCGTCTTATGGTCCTTGCTCCCATTATTAACGACAAAAAAGGCCAGTTTGAGCACATTCCAGAGCAGTATCAGCGGCTCGGTTTTGTACGAGCCCGGGTTGATGGTGTTGTCTATTCACTAGATGAGTGGCCAGATCTGGATAAAAAGTATAAACATAGTATCGAAATTGTAGCCGACCGCGTCGTAAACGACGAAGACAGCCGTGGCCGCTTGGTGCAAAGCATCGAACAAGCGCTTGACCTAGCCGAAGGCAAGTTACTGATCGTCAACGCCGATACCAAAGAAGAGCATAACTACAGTTTGATGTATGCCTGTATCGACCACCCCGACGTCACGATCCCCGAGCTTGAGCCCCGCACCTTTAGCTTTAATAGCCCGCACGGGGCGTGCCCAGTCTGCACCGGCTTAGGTAATCGGCTCGAAGTCGACCCGGAGCTGGTGATACCAAACGGCCGCCTAACCATCGCCGAGGGCGCCATCCGACCCTTTAACCGCGTCAACAGCGACGCTTGGTATATGAAGAAAATGCAGGCCGTGGCCAATAAGTTTAACTTTTCTCTGCACGTTCCAACCGGGGAGCTATCGCAAGAAAATATCGACCGTATTTTGTACGGCACTGGAAACGAGGTCTACCGTGTTAAGCTTGGCGTTGGTCGTTCTTTCGACACAACGTACGAAGGCGTTATTCCCAACCTCGAACGCCGTCACAAAGAAACTGACAGTGACTTTATGCGTCGCGACATCGAACGCTTTATGCAAGAACGCCCGTGCCACGCCTGTAAAGGTCGCCGCTTGCGCCCCGAAGTTCTGGCCATTACGGTACACAGCCGTTCAATTATGGACATCTGCGAACTATCAATTGACGAAGCCGTCGATTTTTTTAACAGCGTGAAATTAACTGATGCCGAGCAATATATTGCCAAACAAATCCTTAAAGAAATCTGTGCCCGCTTGACCTTTCTTAAAGACGTTGGCTTAAATTACCTGAACTTACTACGCAGCGCAGCCAGTTTAAGCGGCGGCGAAGCCCAGCGTATTCGTTTGGCTACCCAAATCGGTAGCGGTTTGCAAGGCGTGCTGTATGTGCTTGACGAGCCGAGCATTGGCTTGCATCAGCGCGACAACGAACGGTTAATCGTCACCTTAAAGCGGTTGCGCGACCTTGGCAACAGCGTGCTAGTCGTAGAACACGACGAAGAGACGATCCGCGTCGCCGATCATGTACTCGACGTCGGCCCTGGCGCCGGCATTCATGGCGGCCATATTACTGCCCAGGGAACACCCGAAGAAATTGCCAAAAACCCTAATAGTATTACTGGTGAATATCTGAGCGGCAAGAAAAAGATCGCCGTGCCAAAAAAACGCCGCAAAGGTAATGGCAAGAAGTTAACTATCGTCAATGCTCGCGAACATAATTTGCAAAACATTACCGTCGACATACCGCTTGGCCAACTGGTGGTAGTCAGTGGTGTTTCCGGCTCCGGCAAATCCAGCCTCATCAATGACATTTTAGGTAAAGAACTATCAGCCAGGTTAATGCGCGCTCAAAGCGTGCCGGGTCGTCACGATGCTATCGAAGGAATCAAAGAACTTGATAAAGTTATTGTCATCGACCAGTCGGCCATTGGCCGTACACCGCGCAGTAATCCGGCTACGTACACCGGCTTATTCACGCCCATCCGTGACTTATTCGCCAGCCTGCCAGAGGCAAAATTACGTGGCTACAGCGCCGGTCGATTTAGCTTTAATGTCCGCGGCGGCCGCTGCGAAAATTGCGCCGGCGACGGCATTATTAAAATTGAGATGCACTTTTTGCCCGATGTGTACGTGACCTGCGAGCAGTGTAATGGCAAGCGATATAACCGCGAAGCACTCGAAATACTCTATAAAGGCAAAAGCATCAGCGACGTGTTGGCTATGACAACCGAACAAGCCTTGGATTTCTTTACAAACATTCCTTCTATCGCCCGTAAGCTCCAAACATTAGTCGACGTTGGTTTAAGCTATATTTCACTGGGTCAGTCCGCAACGACATTGTCGGGCGGTGAAGCCCAACGGGTTAAACTGGCAACCGAACTGTCACGCCGACCGACTGGCAAAACCCTGTACATTTTAGATGAACCTACCACCGGCTTACACATGGCTGACGTCGATAAGTTGCTACACGTTTTACACGCTTTGGTGGATACCGGCAACAGCATGATTGTGATCGAGCACAACTTAGATGTCATCAAATCTGCCGATCATATTATTGATATGGGTCCAGAAGGTGGTTCTGGCGGCGGCCAGATAATTGCCACCGGTACACCCGAGCAAGTAGCCAAAATAAAACAGAGCTACACTGGCAAATTCTTGACAACTATGCTATAATATACATATGGTTGTGCCAAAAGGAATTCAATTTGAGGTGGTGCCCCACCTTCCTGCTGATGAAGTAGAGCAAGGCTTGCAGCATAAGCTTGATCAAGCCCACTTAGCCTACTTTGAGGGCAGCAATCTCCGCCAGTCAATAATTGATATCGGCATTGTGGTCATCGCCCAACATGGTTTAAAAGATGAGCCCCAAGGTCCGCCTAATCCGTTTCGGCGCCCAACCTGGCTGCCGCTAGCCCGTGCCAGCCTATCATCTTTTATTGAAGAAGATCCAGAGCAACGAGACTTCCTTAAACGCGGTATTTATTTTATCCCGCACCCAAGGGTTGAATATATACTAGACCGGCTCGTCCAGGGCTCTGTTAGTCCTGGCGGTATATATACCCACAGTGATTTCGCGGCTGGCGTAGCGAGTGGCTTAGTCGTTGCAAAACCCTACCCTAGCGTCTCAAAAAGAACTTCCGAAACTTCACTGTAAGCAACCCGCGTGATTTCGGATCCTTAAGTATGTGATACACTGCAGGTCCAAAACTTAATATCATGACGCCACCGACGATCGGCAGAATATACTTATCGATATCAGGAATGTACTGGCCTAAAAAATAGCCCAAAATAGTGACACCGGCTCCCCATAAGGCACTGCCAGCGATGTTATAGAACGCAAAGCGACGCCTGTCCATATTACCCATGCCCGCTACGACGGGCGCAAAGGTGCGCACAATTGGCACAAAGCGGGCTAACAATATCGTTTTACCACCGTGTTTTTTATAAAACACTTCGGAGCGCTCGATGTATTCGTGCCGGAATAAAATACCATCCTTTTTCTTAAAAAGCTTTGGCCCAGCCCGATTACCGATGCTATAACCAACCTGGCCACCTAAGATCGCGCTGATCATAATAACTGGCACAACGGTATAAATACTAAACTGACCCTGCGCTGCCAGCGTTCCAGCTAAAAACAATAACGTGTCACCAGGGAAGAAAAACCCGAACAATAAACCCGACTCCGCAAAGACGATAAAAGCTATCAAAGCTAACCCGCCAGTGGTAATAATTGTTTCCGGATCTAAAATGCTCATGCGATTACTGCCAAGTATACACCATAAATATGCTATAATTAGGTTAACAGGACTTTATACTACTGAATTTTTTACCCACGGAGGGTTTACCTATGAGCAACAAAACTATTACATTAACTGCGAGCAAACGCGACATACTCGGCAAACAAGTGCGTGGCCTTCGCAATGACGGACAGACGCCGGCTGTCGTCCACGACCATGGCAAAGACTCAATCCACATCGCCATCGAAGAACGCGAACTAAAAAAAGCTTATCACGCTGCTGGCAAACACCACATGGTGACCCTCAATATTGACGGCAAAGCCTACACGACGCTTATTAAAGATGTTACCTACCGGCCTGCAACTAGCCAGCTGTACCATACTGTTTTTCAGTCGGTCAAAGCCGACGAAACGGTCAAAGCCGAAATACCAATCCACTTAACCGGCGAAATTCCGGCCGAACGAGCTAGTTTCCTCGTACTACAGAGCTTAAACAGCGTCGAGGTAGAAGCCTTGCCAAAAGACCTGGTTGACGCACTTGACGTCGATGCAACCGTGCTCGAAAAACCAGGCGACACCATTACCGTAGCCGATCTAAAGGTCCCCACCGGCGTCGAGATTAAGTCTGACCCAGAACTCACCATCGCCACCGTCGAGATGCCGCGTGATCAAATTGCTGAAGCCGACGCTGCTCAAGCCGAACTGGCTGCCGACGCTGGTGTAGACGAAACAGCCGAAGGTGAAGACGCAGACGCTGAAGCCGAAGCTGGCACTGACACTGACACTGACGAGACTAAAGCCGAAGAATCAACAGACAAAAAAGATAGTTAACTATGCTCAAAGGACCAGCGAATTCTTACTTTGACGGGGAGTCATCGAATGTTTTTCGTGAAGATTACGAGCCGAGTATTCGTGGCCACGTTCGCTATGAGTTAACGCACCGCAATCTTGCTCCATACTTGCGTAACGAGTCGTCACTGGAGATCGCAGATATTGGTGGTGGCAGCGGGAACGACAGCGTGTGGCTGGCCCAGCAAGGTCATAATGTTACGTTGATTGAACCAGCTGCAGATCAAATTACTAAAGCCGAAGAGCGAGCCAGCGCTTTGCCTGACCGTATTGCCAACCGTATTACAATTATAAGAGGAACGACTGAGACCGCACTACAAAATGGATGGGATTTTGACGTGGTTATGTCGCATGGCGTAGCAATGTACCTGCAAGACTACACAGGCTTTATTGGCCAACTCGGTGCCCTTACGCGCCCCGGTGGCCACATTTCTATACTTGAAAAAAATTATTACGCTAAAGAAGCCAGCTTATTAAAAACGGGAGACGAAACGACTTTAACAAAGTTTTATAAAACCGGTTGGGTAGATAAAAATAATACCGGTAAGCCAGCCTACGCTTTTAAGCTCGAGCAACTGGAGCGGCTGCTGAGCGAAGAAGCAGGATCGAAGGTTCTTGAATGGTTCGGCGTTAGAATCATTAGCCACGAAATGAACCAGCGGATTGATGAGCTTTCGCCATTGTTATTGAAATTGATTATTGACGCAGAGGTGGGGGCTAGCGAAGATATTCGCCGCCGCGGCAACGGCCAGATGCTGCATTTTATTGCCAAGAAAGTTTAGTTGGCTCTAGTTCCGCCACGCCGATTGTTGGGACTAACGCATTCGCTTCGCATAAAACCCCACTTAGGGCTCCGGGCAACAATTGCTTTTCCATTCTCGCTAGAGGGCTTAATTTGCACGCGATATCGCACCGAAGTCCTTTTATTATTTTCGATAATGTCACTAAAACCGCCATTACCTGTGCCAAACATATTAAAAGGAGATGGTTCGTCGCTCGCATAGTTACGGTACATTTGGGTATTGGTGCAACTAGGTGAGACCGGACTATGATAAGTACCATCACGACATGGTTGTTTTTCAGAACAATTCCAGTCTTCAAAGAAGGCAAATGCTCCTTCAACAAGCGATGCATGATAGTTATTACAATGCATGATGGCACGCTCCCGCAGCTTGCTGGACGGCAAAACACCAGGTCTTGCAAATCCGCATTTATATATACCATCAATAACCATTACTCCTAAGGCCCAGCCTTTTACAACCGGAATTTCATCAATTTTATTAAATGTTGCGCCATCTTCTACGCAACCAAACCCAATGTATATATCATTGGGTTTTCGTCGCAAGGATGTGCAATGTTTTTCAGCTTCAGATACCTCTAAATTAACCTTTTCAGGTTGTTGCCGTGCTTCGGCATCCGCGTCAAAATTTAGAGGATCATTCTGACTAAACAGATGGGGATTAGCAGCGCCCAATACTGCTATTGCGCCTACTACTACAACTGGTCGCAAAAAATTGACGGGTTTAAACGGATCGCTATTTTTGTTTTCTGGAGTTCCCGACATTTCAATACATTATGGCAAAACAACAGTATTCGCTCAACCCATTTTTACAGTCAAATCTACATCATGCTTGTGGATAATTCAATCCTCCAGGAAGCCTCCAGATTGGTGCTTCCACAGTTCGGAATAGACGCCACCATGCTCAACCAGCTCTTTATGAGAGCCTTGTTCAATAATTTGGCCTTTATCGAGTACCACGATCCGGTCCATCTTTTGAATTGTGCTTAGGCGATGGGCGATTACAATTGCAGTTTTGCCTTCCATAAGTTTCCACAAGGCGTCTTGGATCAAACGTTCTGATTCACTGTCTAGGGCGCTGGTTGCTTCGTCGAGCAACAGAATTGGTGCGTCTTTAATCATAGCCCGGGCAATCGCGATGCGCTGCCGCTGGCCACCGGATAATTTAATGCCTCGTTCGCCAACGAGTGTCTCGTAGGTTTTGGGCAAATCTTTAATGAACTCATGGGCGTGTGCCATCTCGGCCGCCTGCTCAATTTCTGCATGGTTTGCGGTCGGGTTGCCGTAGCCAATATTCTCTGCCAGTGAACGATGAAACAATATAGGTTCTTGCGGGACATAAGCAATATGCTTCCGCAGATCTTCTTGGGTAGTTTGCGCGATATCTTGGCCATCAATTAATATTTTTCCAGAGTCTATGTCCATAAAACGCAGTAGTAAGCGTGTTAAGGTTGTCTTTCCCGAACCGGAACGTCCAACCAGGCCAACTTTAGTGCCTGGCTCTATATCAAGACTAAAATCTTCGAACAAGACATCATAGGCTGACTCAGGGTGTGCAAAAACCATCTTATCAAAGGTAATGCGCGCCGAAGGCACCTCGAGCAAATTAGGTTGCGGTAGATTTTTGACAGTCGGTTTAAGTTCTAGCGTCAAGATGGCGTCCTGGGCGTCACCGATTGCTCGGTTATAGGTTCGCAGAGTGGTTGA
The DNA here is from genome assembly GCA_051005235.1 of Saccharimonadales bacterium (SeqCode). GTDB lineage: Bacteria > Patescibacteriota > Saccharimonadia > Saccharimonadales > 2-12-FULL-41-12 > JALQXV01. Next base: position 14,430 of record JBPCJO010000021.1, on the reverse strand, counting down.
ACTCAGCTGCCAAAGCCGTTCGGTCATGTCGGCGGTGTAGGCGAGTAACAAAAAGACTGTGCCAATGCTAGAACCATATATTACCACCGCAATAATCGCGGCCACCAACGCCAAAATACCAATCGACGTGGTAATCGTTGACAAAGCAATATCTCGCTTGGTTGTAGCCCACATTACGTCAAGCGCACGATGACGTGTCTGCTCGGTAACATGGTTAAAACGCTGTTGTTCTTTTTTTGCCGAAGCAAAACTTTTAATAGCCATAATATTTGTAATGGCGTCCGCCAGGTAACCGGTAACCTTATTTTGAGCATGGGCCTCAATTGCCGAAAGTTTGCGCACGCGGCGGCTTAACCACAACGCGAATATAATAAAGATAATTGAGAATCCCCATAGCGCCCACACAAACTGAGGTGCTCGCGGATACAATACTACCGATATAAACGTAAAACTAATCAGCAATGTATATACCTGAAATGTAAAGGTATCTTGCAAACGTGTATAAGCCCCGACCAGTTTGTTGGTTTGTGAAACGAGCGAGCCACCAAAACTATTAGAATGAAAGTCTGCCCCTAGTTCCATAAATTTGTTAAACATAGTCCGGTATAGATCACGCTGTACATAGCTTTCTAGCTTCCAGATTAAATAAATCAGGATCCGCCAGGCGACCACGCCACTACCAAGCAAAAGCACAGAATACAAAACAATATCTTTACCAAAACTATCCCAAACTTCACCCGCCACAAAGTCACCCGTGCTCAGCCGGTTAATGATGTCGGCCACAATGAGGGCAGGCAGCAAACGTAAAGTGATAATTGCCACCGGCACCATAATTAATAGACCGATAACGTACTTCGGGTATTTCCAGGCAGCCTGCCAACAAATTTTGAGTGTTTTTAGGGTAGTGTTCATAAGGCGGCCGTCCTCCTAAAAGAAGGCCATTTGTAAGATTGATGTAATTTTGAAAGAAGTTAAATTTAGTAGTAGAACTTAACGAGAGAGTGAAAGAGTCGACGTAAGGTTTGCTGTCTCTATCATGTGTTTTGCCGGCCCTTTCCTTTATTTTATTAAACTTAAGGAGTATTATACCACGCTTGTCAACAGTTCGCGAATTTTTAACTTGACGCAGGTGTTTGAAATTTTCATGACACGCTATTATGCTGCCGATTAGACCTACTCCAGACAGAGAGTTCAATCTGTTATAATAGGCTAGATGAAGAAAGTAATCCTATTCTATAAATTCGTGCCTGTCGCTGATCCGCAAATGACAATGCGCTGGCAGCGCGAGCTCTGTATGCGGCTTGACCTCAAAGGCCGCGTTATTATTAGCCTCCATGGTATTAACGCCACTCTCGAAGGTGATTTAAAGAGTCTTCGTACATATAAAAGTGAGATGAATAAATCGGTTGTTTTTAAAGGCATTATGTATAAGTGGAGCGAAACCAAAAACACGGCCTTTCCGCGTCTTAGCATTAAAGTAAAGCCAGAGCTCGTCGCATTTGACCGGCCCGAAGAACTTAAAGTCAACGAAAACGGCGTGGTCGGCGGCGGCAAACATCTTAAACCTGAGCAAGTACATAAACTGGTCGAAGAGCGCGGTGACGACGTGGTCTTCTTCGACGGCCGCAACGCCTACGAGGCAGCGGTCGGTAAGTTCAAAAATGCCGTCGTGCCCGACACGCGCACCACCCGTGATTTTGTTGCCGAACTTGAAAGCGGCAAATACGACGACATTAAAGACAAACCAGTTGTTACGTATTGCACTGGCGGTATCCGCTGCGAAGCACTCAGCGTACTCATGAAGAACCGCGGTTTTGAAGAGGTCTATCAGATCGACGGCGGCATAGTAAAATACGGCGAAAAATACGGTGACGAAGGCCTATGGGAGGGCTCACTCTACATTTTTGATGACCGCATGAACCACAATTTTTCTGACAACCCGGCAGTGATCGGCACTTGCGTCCACTGCAGCGGTAAAACCAGTAACTACGAGAACTGCGCCGAAGTGTCGTGTAATCGCCTCGTCTTAATTTGCGACGACTGTGTCGACAATAAGACGTTGTGCGATCTGGCCGCACACCAATCAGTCCGAGTTTAAGTGCCGATTACAAACGCATGGCCAGGCGTAATCATCGGATCAGTATCAACCCCTACGGCTTGTAGTACTTGTGTATTGCGCACTATACCTGGGTTTCATTAAATCTTAATGAACGCGAGGTATAGTAGTTACATACACTTGTAGAAGCCACGCAAGTTCCTAAATGCGGTTTTGCACCAGGGGCTATATAATATAAAGTGTGAACGCCAAGCTCGAAGCCAAATTACAAGAACTGCCCACCAGCCCGGGTGTCTATTTTCATAAAGACGCAAAAAACGAAATTATCTATGTGGGTAAGGCGGCCAATTTGCGCAACCGCGTACGGCATTATTTTCAAAAAAGCCGGACGCGTGACCCAAAAACCGACGCCCTGGTAAACGAAATCACTGACACCGATTGGGTAACGCTCGAAACCGAGCTGGACGCCCTATTTGTGGAGGCCGAAATGGTCCGGCGGTATATGCCGCGCTACAACATTTTGCTAAGAGACGACAAAAGTTTTATTTACGTTCGTATAGATATAAAAAGTAAGCACCCGACAGTTAGTTATACGAGGCGGCCGCTTGACGATAGAGCCGAATACTTCGGCCCGTACATTAGTAAAGTAGGCATCGCTACGGCGCTTAAACATTTACGAAAAGTTTTTCCGTACTCGATGCACGCGCCGACTAACATTCCAAAACGGGCGTGTTTACAAGCGCAGATTGGTCTGTGCCCCGGCCTAGAGTCTGGCATGACAACGCTCGACGACTATTGCCGCAATCTGCGCCACTTAATGATGTACCTGCGCGGCAGTCGCAAAAAACTAATTGTAGACATCGAAAAATCGATGAACCAGGCTGCCAAAGCCCATAAATTTGAAGAGGCGGCCAGCTACCGCAACCAGCTACGCGGCTTAAAAGCTCTAGAAAAACAAATTATCTTTGGCGATCGCGAACTGCACGATATTAGTAAAGATAACGGCTTAATGCGCTTAGCCGAAATAATAAACCTAGACATGCCGCCGCGCCGCATCGAGGGCTTCGACATTAGCCACATGAGCGGTACCGACAACGCGGCTAGCATGGTCGTATTTAGCGGCGGCGTGCCCGATAAAAACCAGTACCGCAAGTTTAAAATGAGGCTGGCGGGCAATAACGACTTTGGACATATGAACGAAGCAATTAGCCGTCGCCTGAGCGAGAAAAACGTCAAGCAATGGGGATTACCTGATTTGTTCCTGATCGACGGCGGCAAAGGCCAGGTCGGCGCTGCCTACGAGGCCATGCATAAATGCGGCCATAATATCTCCATGATCGGCTTAGCAAAACGCTACGAAGAAATTATCTTGCCTGAGTTTGCCGACAACGATCGGTCAAAAATTGCTAACTTTAACGTGATTGTTTTGAGGCATAACGACGACGCGTTAAAACTGTTAATGCGAGTGCGGGACGAAAGTCACCGCTTTGCGGTTAGCTATCACAGTGTGCTTAAACGTGCCCGCCAAAAAGTAAACGTCCTCGAAGAAATGCCGGGCATCGGGTCAGGTTCGCGCAAGTTATTGCAACGACATTTTGGGAGCACAAAAGGTGTGTTTGAGGCCAGCGAAGCCGACATTGCCAACATAATTGGTAGCTCAAAAGCTAAAATTATTGTCGACAACCGCCCCGAAGTAGTACAGTAGTAACAGTATGAGTATTGCAATTGTCCTTAAATTCCTAGGTATCACCGGCATTGTCGCGGTCGTTTTATTCGCTTTGAGCCTGTTTGTTTTATGGACTCAGATTAGCCGCTACCGACATTACTGGGAAGAAAATAACCTAAAGCCAGCCGTTGCCGGCGAAATTCTGTATGTGGCGCTTGGCGATTCTACCGCCCAGGGCATTGGTGCCACTCAGCCCGACAAAGGTTACCCTGGGTTGATTAGGCAACAGCTTATGGAGCGCAAAAGTAAGCCGGTACGCCTTGTAAACCTAAGTAAGTCTGGCGCGAAAGTGCGCGACGTTATAGAGACGCAACTTCCAGCCTTGCAAGCTCTAAACACCGACGATCAAACTATTATAACTATAGAAATCGGCGCTAACAACATGGTTAATTTTGATGCCCAGCAGTTCGAATCAGATATGAATGAGCTAATGAGCCAGTTGCCTCCTCAGACAATTATCAGCGACATACCGTACTTCGGTGGAAGCCGCTTTAAAAGCAAAGAGCCGAACGTAATCAGAGCGAACGAAATCATGTATCGTTTGGCCGATAAACACGGCTTCGAGCTTGTACCTTTGCATGATCAAATACAACGTAACGGTGGTTTTAAAACCTTTGCGCCAGACTGGTTCCACCCCTCAAACACTGCCTACCGCGAGAACTGGGCGCCGGTGTTTTTGGAACGGCTGTAGAAGTATACGGTAGTTCGATCATCGTTATGTTTAAATAGCAATTTTTAATAGTATGAACTTAGTATGCCGGCAGATCATACTATGATCAGTTGAAAGTATGAACTGAATTCATACTTTCAAAAAGTGGTGATTAGTACATTGTGCGAAGCTGTTTAAAAAATACTCAAGTAAGTTACAATATTAATAATTGAACGTCGATCAGAAAAAACCTATTGGGACTTTTAAAATGAATCTAAAGCAAGCTGGCGTAGAATTTCATATATCTAAGCGTCGCCAACTAGGCGAGCTACTCGCTGCCCATAATGAATCTCCTGAGCTGGTCGTTATTACCGGAAACAGTTTTATGCAAGCCAGTGGCGACCGGGCCTTCCCGTTCCAGCAAGACAGCAACTTCTTTTACCTGACCGGCCTCAAAGAGCCAGAAGTCATCTTAGTTATCGACGCCAACACCGAATATCTTATTGTTCCCGAACGCAGCGAGGTACGGATAGCTTTTGAGGGCGTACTCGACACCACACACATGACGCAGGTTTCTGGCATTCAAACAATTCTGACAGCCACCGAAGGCTGGAAGCGGCTTGCCACTAGTTTAAAACGGCTAAAAAAAGTAGCGACGCTGACACCGCCCGAAAGTTACATCGAACATTACGAAATGTTCACTAATCCAAGTCGGCAACGATTACTAACCAGAATGCAGGCTGAAACTAAATCACTAAAAATCATTGATGTCCGGTCGCACCTCACTAATATGCGGATGATCAAATCAGACTATGAAATTGATGCGATTCAGCAGGCGATTACTAAAACTCAAAGACTCTTTGAGCACATCGAAAGCGTACGACCGAATATAGACTACGAGCATGAGCTCTTGGCCGAAGTAAGTCGCTTTGCAACCAACCAGCAGTCGGCCTACGCCTATGACCCGATTATCGCCAGCGGTACGAACGCCTTGACGCTGCACTATGTGAAGAACAACAGTAAAATCAATAAAAAAAGCACGTTGCTACTCGACATTGGGCTGACTCATAATGGTTACGCCGCCGATATAACTCGTACCGTGTCATACGCGCCAAACAAACGTCAGGGGCAACTTTTTAGTGCGGTAAGTGAGGTGCACGCCTATGCCGTAAGCTTGTTGAAGCCAGGGATTACAATAAAAGAGTATGAAGAATTAGTTTTCCAGCACATGGGCGAACAGCTCCAAAAACTCGGACTTATAAACGAAATTACCAAGGAGTCGGTGCGAGAGTTTTATCCTCACTCCACGTCTCACTTCTTGGGTATTGATGTGCATGATGTGGGGGATTATCAAAAACCGCTGGCGGCGGGCATGGTTTTGACGGTTGAGCCGGGCATTTATAGTCGGCAGGATCAGGTTGGCATTCGGTTAGAAGATGACGTGCTTATTACAAAAGATGGCTGCAAAGTTTTGTCCGATGCATTGCCTAAGAACCTCAGCTCTCTTACAATAAGCACTAACAATGGATAATAATCGTAAACTTTCACGGGTTGTTAGGTTTGGATTTCGCTGGTTTGTGTCGTCGCTTGGCCTCTGGATAGCGGCCGGACTACTGGGGGATAGCATTGATTATCAAAGCCGGCTGCGGGTGATTGTGATTGCCGGATTTGTTCTTGCTATTGTTAACACGGTTATCAAGCCAATCGTTGTGTTGTTATCGTTGCCGGCTATTTTATTTAGCCTCGGATTGTTTATGATTGTGATCAACGGTTTGATGGTATTGCTAGCCAGCGCGCTGTATGATCCGCTTCAGGTAGATAACTTTGGAGCGGCTATGCTTGCAGGCATGATCATTGGGCTGGTAAACTACTTAGTACTGACTATTCTGGAGGATCAAGTAAAATGAGTATTTTTGGTTATATCGCGATTGTGTCGATGGTTATTATGACAATCCTAATTTTATTGCAAACACGAGGTGCTGGCTTAGGTGCTGGCCTGGGCGGTGGCGGTGAGGTGAATACGGTACGCCGTGGGTCGGACCAAACAATTCACCAGATCACGATCGTAACGGCAATTGTTTTTTCAATGTCATTACTGCTGATTGTCATGAGCTAACTAAATAGGCTGATCATTATATATGGTTAACCGTCTTACCAAACTTCGTTTACGCCGCGTCTTTCGTCGTCGTCGTAAGCAAGTGGTTCAAATCGGTGAAAATACCGAGCAACAGCTTGAAAAACACTTAATTAAGCGACTGATCCGCCTGCCTAATATTCAGCGGTTTTTAATTGGCTGGATCGGCCTACTACTGGTAGTGAGTATTGGCTTAGTCTTGCAAACCCGGGCGCTTGGCGGCAAATATCAGACACTTCAACCCAAACCAGGCGGCACTTATACGGAGGGAATTATCGGTACTTTTACAAATGCTAACCCGCTGTATGCCTCGAGTGCGGTTGACAGCTCGGTCTCTCGCTTAGTGTTCTCTGGATTGCTTAAACAAGACAAAGACAATAAGCTAATCGGTGACTTAGCAGAAAGTTGGTCTATTGACGAAAAAGAACTGGTTTACACCGTAAAACTGAAGCCTAATTTACAATGGCATGACGGTAAGCCACTGACCTCAAAAGACGTCATATTTACCTATCAACAAATCCAGAATCCAGAGACTAAGTCATATTTATTATCAAGTTGGAAGGGTATCAAATTTGAAGCACCCGATCTTAATACGGTTGTTTTTAAGCTGCCCAACAGCTTAAGTTCGTTTCCTTACTCGCTGACGAACGGTATTGTGCCAGAGCATATTTTAGCTTCGGTCGAACCATCTCAGCTGCGCTCCACTAGCTTTAATAACGTTGATCCGGTGGGCAGCGGTCCATTCCGTTTTTCAAAAGTAGAAGTAGCTTCCGAAGCTACCGACAAACGCCAAGAACGTATCGCACTGAGTGCCTTTGATAATTATCACGAAGGCAGGCCAAAAATTGACACCTTTATTATTAGGACATTTGCAAGCGAACCAAACTTGATCACCGAGTTTGCCGATCACAAAATTAACGCCATGGTAGGATTATCTGCTTTGCCCGACCAGTTTAGGGATGATACGAGCGTGTTAGAATTTGGCGTACCATTAAATGGTGAAGTTATGGTTTTCTTTAAAACCACCCAAGAGGTATTAAAAGATCCAGCGGTGCGCAAAGCTCTAGTACTTTCGACCAACAAAAAAGACATACTGGATCAGTTACCGTACCCATTGCTTTCAATTGATGGGCCGCTACTTAAGTCACACATTGGTTACGATAAAAGCTATGCCCAAGTTACTGGTAAACCCGAAGAAGCCAAGAAAAACCTTGATGCTGCCGGTTGGGTGGTAGATCCGGCAACCGGTATTCGCGCCAAAGCCGGTGTCAAGTTGAGCTTTAAGCTGTCTTCCCGGATGTCCAGCGAGTACTCAAGTGTAGCTGGAAGCCTGCAAAAACAGTGGCGAGACATTGGTGTCGACATGCAGGTTGAGTTGCAAAATGACAAAGACTTACAAAGCACTCTAGCTCTCCATAACTACGATGCCTTATTGTACGGAATCTCGGTTGGCTCAGACCCAGATGTATTCCCGTATTGGCATGGGTCTCAGGCCGATGCCAGCTCGGCGACCGTCTTTAACTTTAGTGAGTATAACTCTGTAGTTGCCAACCAGGCGCTCGAGGGCGGACGGACCCGATCAGATGCCCAGCTGCGTTCTATAAAATATAAGCCCTTCTTAGAAGCCTGGCGTAACGATGCCCCGGCCCTAGCGCTTTATCAGCCCCGCTTTCTCTATGTAGCCCGTGCGCCCTTATACGGCCTTGAAAACAACACCAGCGTTAACGATGCGACCGATAGGTTTACCCATGTAGAGCGTTGGACGATACGCCAGGGCTTGCAGAGTTCGGTGGCAAAATAATGGGAATGAGCTCGATATGCTACTATTAAACCTGAATATACTAACGCTTATGGTCAGAAATAATTTATGAATAAAGTTGCTCACTACTTACAGGAACATCTTACCGGTGAAGTTATTACCGCGTCGGACGTCCGAAAATACTTTTCAACCGACACCAGCGTTCTAGAAGTGATGCCAGCGATTGTAGCTTATCCGCGTAACGAAAACGACGTTCGTAAGACAGCCCGATTTACCTGGCAGTTAGCCGAGCGCGGCCGGGTGATACCCATTACCGCCCGTGGTTCTGGCACAGACCCGTCAGGCGGCGCCATCGGGCCGGGCATTATCTTGGTTTTCCCTGCTCACATGAACAAAGTGCTCGAGCTCGATACCCGCTCCGGTGCGGTAACCGTCGAACCAGGCTTAAACTACGCAAAATTGCAGCAAGCCTTGCATACCCACGGTCGTTTTTTACCGCCCTTTCCGGCCTCTATGGAGTACTCCACGATTGGCGGCGCTATTGGTAATAACGCCAGTGGTGAAAAAACAGTCAAATACGGTAATACGCGCAACTTTGTAGACGCCATGCGAGTAGTACTGGCCAACGGTGAAGTCATCGAGACAAAGCGCATCAACAAACGCGAACTTAACAAAAAAATGGGCCTGTCGACTTTCGAGGGCGAAATATATCGTTCACTCGACGCTGTAATTGAAGAAAACTACGATGTTATCCAAGGCATGGCGCTTGATGTTTCAAAAAACTCAGCCGGTTACGACCTGGCGTCTGTAAAGCAAAAAGACGGTTCGCTTGACTTGACACCACTGTTTGTTGGGTCACAGGGAACCCTGGGCATTGTCACCGAAGCGGTTATTGCCACCGAACCCTACAATCCGACCACCACCTTGATAGCGGGCCTGGTAACAGATTTAACGCAAGCCACCGAAATCGTTTTGCAACTTCGTAAAATGTCTAAAGGCCCTTCGGCAGTCGAAATCGTTGACGAACATTTATTAAGTTTTGTCCAAGAACATAACCCCAACCAGCTAAAAGGCATTATTAAACCACCATTTCCTAAACTAGTCATGTTGGTTGAGTTTGACGACTCTTCTGCCAAAATTCAAAAAAAGAACGCTAAAAAAGTCGTAAAAATGTTTGGAAGCTACGGCATTCAATGCAAAGTCGAAACAGAGCCTTACAAGCAAGAAGAGCTCTGGAAGATTCGCCACAGCGCCGCTTCGGTTATCGCCCATAACAAAGGCAACGCCCGGGCGGTTCCTATCATCGAAGACGGCATTGTGCCGTTAGAACGGTTCGAAGAATACCTTGCCAATGTCTACGAGATGTTTAATAAGCACAAGTTACAAGTTTCGATCTGGGGCCACGCCGGCAATGCGAATATTCACATGCAGCCGTTTCTCGACCTAAGCCAACTCGGCGACCGGCAACTGGTATTCCGCCTTATAGAAGATTATTACACTATGGTTATAAAACTCGGCGGCAGTACCAGCGGTGAACACAACGATGGCCGTATCCGCGCACCATACCTCGAAAAGCTATATGGGCATGAAGCCTACGAAGTCTTTAAAAAAGTTAAAGCTGTCTTTGATCCGTACGGTATATTAAATAGCGGTGTTAAAATGGACGTCACGCTAGAGGATATTAAGCCGCTTTTGCGTAACGAATACTCGGTCAGCCACTTAGCGGACCATATGCCGCGGACTTAGCTAGAACCCGCGTCGCTTGAGCATAACAGTATGTTTGCGGTATCCTATAAGTCTGCCTAAGGTTAGTAGGCCCGAGTGGTGGAATGGTAGACACGCTTGTCTGAGGGGCAAGTGCCGCAAGGTGTGGAGGTTCGAGTCCTCTCTCGGGCACCAAAAACAGTCTATAAAGTGCATCCAAAAGGGATGTATTTTAATTTCATAACCATAAACATCATATATGATATATTTTGTTAAAAATCTAACAGTCTTAATAACGCATTTGAGAAAACTTTGGCTTAGGGTTGAAATAGGAGTCTACCAGTATTACCATTGAAGGTAGAGATAGATTATTAACATACACATTAGGTATAAAACAAAGAAAGTTGATTGGTAATGAATTCCCCGGAATTATTACAAGCTGGCGAAATGGTAGGTGATTATGAAGTAATTGATCACCTCACAAATACTCCAAGTTCAGAAATATATCGTGGCGTTAATGAGCAGACTAAAATGCCAGTAGCAATTAAATTGCCGATCCACAATACTCATGGTGGAGCGCTGACAAAAGAACGAATCTTACATACTAAAAATGCAGACAATCCCTACGTTGTGAAAATCGATGGACATGGTGTATGGCATGGCCGACATTACATTGCAACAGAGCTGCAAGACGAAGGCACACTTGAGAAGATTATAGACAAGAACACCGCTCCAAGTAATACATTCCGGGTCGACACAATAATCAGCGAGCTAAGAAAAGACGTAGACACGTCTACCTGTAATGATGATGCCACAATCGATTTTCCGGCACTTCTCGAAGTTAAAGAAGTTCTTCGCATGCATCGTTGCGCCGACCGTATTAAAGACCTAGAAGACAATAATGATCTTGGGTCTAACAACGCCGTAGCGATAGTAACCAAAGCTGCCCGAGAATTAGGCCATGAAATTGAGATTGATAGCCCGCTTGCGAAAGAGCTTACTATTCTGTTGCTTAAAGATATGCCCACTATTGAACCCGGTATCGACAAAGCTGCCACCATGCAGTACGTTAATATTTTAAAGGCGGTAACAAAAGGTGTGGTGATGATCCATAAAAATGGCATGGTACATCGCGATATTAAGCCTGGTAATGTTGGCCTTGACCACACCGGTAAACCTTCTATTCTTGATTTTGGCATCGCGACTACACGAATCGGTCAGCGCGATCGGGTTGCTGGCAGCCCTGGTAATATATCACCAGAAGGTTACCGAGGCTTTGTCAGCCCCGCCAACGACAATTTCGCGCTGTCGGCGATGGCGTATACTCTATTGGCTGGCAAGATGCCGTGGATTGCTGCGACCGAAAATTCCCTCGAAGCTCACCACGAAGCTATGTATTCGACTGTTCCTATAAACCCAGCAGATATCAACAAGCATGTACCAAGATCGCTCGGGAGCGTCCTTATGATGGGTTTGGCACTCGATCCAAAAATACGTGCTTCAGATGTTGATTTATACAATGCTTTCGAAGCCGCAGCCGCCTAATAGCAGCACGACGCCATTTGGATTTAACCAGTAAATCTGTTAGTATTCTGCGAGTAAATCCTTATATGGGCGGTTAGCTCAGTTGGCTAGAGCATCTGTTTTACACACAGAGGGTCACAGGTTCGAGTCCTGTACCGCCCACCAGTGAACTTTGATAAAAACGAACCCTTATTTAATATGCTAAAATGTATATAACTTAAGGGTATTTTAATGAAAAAAATTGAACGTGAGCAAGCAATAGCTTTAAGAACGGCCGGCGGCTCGATAAAGGAAATTGCTAAAACACTGGGTGTTGCAAGAAGTAGCGTTAGTGTTTGGGTAAGAGCCGTTGAATTAACGATCTCACAAGAGTGCGAGCTAAAAAATAATAGCCACTCCTTAGCGACTGTTGAGAAAAGACGGCGATCTAGGCTAAATAATGAAATAGCCAAAAGAGAACTAGTAATTCAAGCCGCTGCAGCAACAGTTTCTAAAATTAATAACGAAACATTACGTTTGCTAGGCACGATGCTGTATTGGGCGGAAGGTGGTAAAACTCAGCGCATAGTACGTTTTTCTAATGGCGACCCAGAAATGATCAAAATTATGATGGCATTTTTTAGAATAGTTTGTGAAGTACCAGAAAACAAATTTCGAGGCTATATTCACATTCACCCTCATTTGGACGCGCCGACAGCCGAAAACTATTGGTCTAGCATTAGCGGCATACCACTTACGCAATTCTTTAAAACATACACCAAGCCAAATAAAAGCAGCCAAAACAAAAAGGACTCCCTACCTTATGGCGTATTCGATATATATGTAATGGACACCAGGTTGTTTTACCGAATAACCGGATGGGCGCAAGGTATCTTTTCTTCGTATTAATGCTATGCTAAGAACCATATAACAGGAGAAACCGCGATGGAATTTGTTACCTTTTTAATCGTCATCATAATAATCATTTTACTGTTTGGAATTAGGATTGTTAAGCAATACGAACGTGGCTTGGTATTTACCCTTGGAAGGTACACTGGCCTGCGCAACCCCGGCTTTAATATAATCATCCCATTTATCCAGATAATTCGTAAGGTCGATATACGGTCTACCCCAATCGACGTACCGCGGCAAGAAGTAATTACTAAAGACAACGTGACGGCCGGCGTCGACGCAGTCGTCTTTTTACGGGTTATAGATCCGGCCAAAGCTGTTTTAGAGACCACCGACTACATTTATGCCACCAGCCAATTTGCCCAGTCGGCGCTGCGTGACGTTACCGGCAGTGTCGAACTGGACGACTTGCTTGGTCAGCGCGAACAAATTAGCCAAAAAATTAAAGAAATCGTTGATCGTCATACTGACGCCTGGGGTATCGATGTCGAAAACGTCAAAGTTCAAAACATCGAACTGCCCCAAGACATGAAGCGTGCCATGGCCAAACAAGCCGAAGCCGAACGTGAGCGCCGCGCCAACATCATTAACGCCGACGGCGAAAAACTAGCCGCCCAAACCCTAGCCGATGCCGCAAAGATCCTGGCGGGTACACCAGGTGCTCTTAATCTACGCACCCTCAATACGCTAGAACGAATCTCGACCGAACCATCACAAAAGACGATGATGCTGTTCCCGGTTGAGCTGATCGACGCTCTGCGCGGCCGGCAGTAAGCGAGGCCAGCTTAAAAACTAGATCCGGCGGTACCAGTACTTGAATAATCTGTTAATTTACCGTAAACTTACCTAATGTATCCGGCTCTTTAGCTCAGTTGGTAGAGCAGAGGCTTGAAGAGCCTTGTGTCCCCAGTTCGAGTCTGGGAGGAGCCACCAAAATCTTAAAGGAAATTAACAAGTTATAGAAAAATCATGCGGGTGTAGCTCAGTTGATAGAGCGCATCCTTGCCAAGGATGAGGCCACGAGTTTGAGTCTCGTCACCCGCACCACGCTGAAACCATTAGAGACGCTCTAACCAAGCGTTCTTTTTATTTAAGAATTGCTGGAATCAGAGTTAAAGCAGCTTCAATTGCGAACTTCTGCTTTTCCTTTGTGGAACTGCCAATATTATTTGTCACGTTTAATAGCTGATTCGCGCGATTTGTATCACTGAGTGTTGAAGCTACTTCTTTCCGTGTCGTAGGATATTCGCCCGTCTTGCCGTATAGGTAAGCTGCATAAAATACAAAAAAGTTTTTATAAATCTCATAATTCTTTTTTCGTGCATAATCATCTGACCATTGGGAAAGGTTTAACCATCTTCTTTCAAAACGTTTAGTAAGATTGGTTAAGCCCTCGCTACCTATCCTCAGGGCTTCAAAACGGTCTGGAAGCTCTTTTGTAGCAACTACGTCTTCGCCAGCGATAACTTTTGAACGGAATTTCATGGATATGTCATTTAAGCTATCTCCCCCTGCAAACTCATCAGCTATTCTTAACCCTACTAAGTACTCATTCCCTAAAGGGTATTTAGCCAAGAAAGAATATATAGCCTTCATTTCGGATTGTACATCTTGCGAAACAATGATGGTCAAATCGTGGTCGCTATAACCATCTTGCCAAGGGTCGCCTGCTACCACCGAACCCTCTTCTGCTATTGCAACAAAATGAGTTAAGTCTGTCTGTAGCCAGTCAGTAAAAAGGTTAATATTTCTCATGATGCTTATACTATAACCCAATCTATATAGGAACGCAGGTGTGCATTGAAATCACGCTAAATTTTGTATATCTCTAAGAAGTAAAGTTTTAACTTCGTAGCTTAAGGCGCACCAATTAGATCCAAATAAATGAGCCTTTCGGGGCTTTTTTTAATTCTTATAAAATCTGCTTGATTACCATATAACAGTATGTATAATTATAGGTATGGAGTTCGAATGGAACGACGGTAAG
>JBPCJO010000020.1:0-2348 GCA_051005235.1 Saccharimonadales bacterium (SeqCode) | reverse complement strand
AGCCAAGCTCGGTTCCCTGCATCGGTGCGATTAAGCGGTTTACATCGTCGGCGGTGACGTACTGGTTCATGTCGACACGGATCATAGCTGATTCATCGCCAAAATAAGAACGGGCGAGCGCTTTAGAAAGTTCGGTTTTACCTACACCGGTTGGGCCGAGGAATAAGAATGTACCAATTGGCCGGTCGGGGTTACCAACACCGCTACGGGAGCGACGCAAGGCATTGGCAATGACGCTAATGGCGCGGTTTTGGCTAATGACCTGTTTGCGAAGGTCGTCCTCGAGCGTGAGGAGATTGCTTGATTCACCAGCATCAGCAGTCTGTAGTTTTATGCCGTAGGCTTGTTCGATCGCCTGCTGGACCTCAATGCGCGTAACGAGCTTCTGCTGCGTATTGGTAGAAGTTGTCTCCAGGACGCTCAGCGCGGCTCCTGGCATCGACTGTGTGGTGACGTAGCGGCTGCCTAATTTATAGGCTTCTTGCAGTGCTTGATACGTGAAAACGATCTTGTGGCGGTATTCGAGCAAACCAACTTGGTCGCGCAGTACCGCAATCGTATTGTCTTCGCCAGCCGCTGGTACGTTAATTGGTTTGAGGCGGGCTGCGACGCCGCTGCTGGCTAGCTGTTGCCAGTGCTGCGGGTTCATCGCTAAAATAACCCGGATACTGCCCGATTCAAGCACTGGTAAAAGTACATGCGACAGATCAATACTGCCGGTATTTGAGCCAAAGAAGAGCTGGGCTTCGTCGAAAAATAAGATAATATTTTTTGCCCTTTGAGCCTCGTTAAAGATATGGAGCATCAGATCCTCGAGTTCGCCGGGGCGTTTGGCGTTGGCTATTAGGGTAGAGGCATCTAATTCGATAACCTGGCTATAACGGATTCGCTTTGGCAAAGCTGGATCAGTCAAAATTGTTTCGGCAAAGGCATACACACAGGTTGTTTTACCAACACCTTCGTCGCCAACCAGCGTAATCGTGCTATTACTGCTACCCATCACCTGGGTCATCTGCCTGACAACCTGTTCGTGCATACGCGTGTCACTAAAGAACCCATGTTGTTCAATGCCTTCAGAGATATTGTGACCTAAATTCCGCAAAATCGGCGTGTAGCCGTAGGCCCAGTCGCGGCCGATGCCGCCAAAGTTCTTTTTGCTACGGGCTAACTGGCGCTTCTCTCTAATGTCTGACATCCATAAGATACTGGTTTCGATGTCGTCCAACTCAAGCGTAACGCTGCGTAACATCTGTTCGACGTTCGGCACGCTGGCAACCAGCGCCACGAACAGCAACATATTACTGTAATCTGGAGTCTCGTAGGTTTTATGGAGCTGATCGGCCTTTTGCCATACCTCTTGCCCTGAGCCAGGCGCTTTGCTAACTATCTCTTCAAAAAAACTATTATCTATAAGATACCGATTGCCAAGAAAGAAATTTTCCTCACAGCCTTCTAACGTTTTCCAAATATCAAACGCCGACAATTGTTCGACTGGGTTATTAAACTCGCTCAACCGAGATAACGTTCGTGGTTCGAGCGCCTCATGCAACAGAATGCCACGCGGCGTTTCAAACTTCTCGGGCGGAATTTCTGCCAAATGGCCGCTATACCAAAGATACAGCGTCAGCGCCCAGCCAGCTGGCAAGAGCACAATCCAGCCTAGTGCGGATCCAGTTGCCAATAGCGTCAGCCCTCCAACCGCAGAACAAGCACCGATTATAAGAGCAAGTACGTGGAGCCACTTAGTTCCCTTAAGCGACGTTGCGTACCGGGCGCGGGCCGCCCTGGTGCTAGACCGGTTAAAGACCACATCCATCAGAATGTCACCCCGCTCAAAGTTAGAATCGGTAAAATAATTGTTACCAGCGGTAGGAGAGGCCAAGCGATAAAGCTAATTATTCCAAATATAATCGTAATAACCCCTAGCACGAAAGCCCAGAATAAGATTGTTCCTCGCACTGCACCACCGATAAAACGGGACACCGTGTTATCGATCGCCACACTAAAGAAATTGCTAAAAGTAGAAGCCCGATAGATCTGCTTCCAAGGTGAAAACCAAGTCTTTAACAGGACTCTGACGGCAAATATACGTCCAATAGTTCGCAAGCGTTGCCGCGTTACGTCGATAATTGAGAGCCAGCCACGGCTGTACCACCAGCCGAGCATAACAAGTATTGCCATGCCACCATTGTACCGTATCTATATAGGACTTTCGCACTTTTCTACAGCCCCAGGCTCTACCTATAGCCATTCCAAAGCAAAACCTGCATTTTAGACTGCGCCTCAGCGGCTAAATAGGTTCTTTCCTCACTCGCCATATCTACCGATATGCCTCAATCAAAAAGAAC
>JBPCJO010000019.1:0-9494 GCA_051005235.1 Saccharimonadales bacterium (SeqCode) | reverse complement strand
ACACTGGCGGCGAGTACTTCTTCGGCATCGACTACTTTATCGCTGGTGATCAGGTCGACTTTAAGGCAAAGACCTTGTAGCTCTTTAACGAGCACGTTAAAGCGCTTTGGTACCTTTGGACCAACGATTTCGGTTTGTTTAATAATCGACTCATAAGCCTTAGAACGTCCATAGACATCGTCGGACTTAATGGTAAGCATTTCTTGAAGGATGTTGCTAGCACCATAGGCTTCGAGCGCCCATACTTCCATCTCTCCAAAGCGCTGGCCACCGTTTTGCGCCTTACCACCGAGTGGTTGCTGCGTAACCATAGTGTATGGTCCGGTTGAGCGGGCGTGGATTTTATCGGTAACCATGTGCGTTAGCTTAAGCATATACATGTTACCGACAACGGTGCGCTCATGGAAAGCTTCGCCGGTTCGGCCATCGTGAAGTTGTTGTTTACCATCTTCTGGCAAACCAGCTTCGACAAGTAATTCTTTAATCTTCTTAACTTGGACACCATTAAATGACGGCGTAGCTACTTTAAGGCCTAGGGCGCGAGCCGCCATACCAAGGTGCGTTTCGAACAGTTGTCCGAGGTTCATACGAGATGGCACACCCATCGGGTTAAGAACAATATCTACTGGGTTACCGTCAGCGGTAAACGGCATGTCTTCAACAGGCAAAATTCGGGCAATAACACCTTTGTTACCGTGTCGTCCGGCTAGCTTGTCGCCGACTTGGACTTTGCGCATCTGGGCAACATAGACCTGGATCTGCATAATAACGCCGGCTTTGAGCTCGTGGCCGTTAGCCCGGCTAAAGATTTTAACGCCAACCACTTTACCGTGTTTACCGTTACTCATTCGCTGTGAGGTATCACGGACTTCTTTGGCTTTTTCACCAAAGATAGCGCGCAGCAAACGTTCTTCTGAACTGAGTTCTTGCTCGCCTTTTGGAGTAATTTTACCAACCAAGATATCGCCGGGGTGCACTTCGGCACCGATTCGGACAATACCGTTTTCGTCGAGGTGGCGTAACGCTTCTTCTGAAACATTCGGAATATCACCGGTGACAACTTCTGGTCCTAGCTTGGTTTCACGTACTTCTGTCATGTAATCAACAATGTGGACACTAGTAAGCTTATCGTCTTCAACTAATCTACGAGAGATAACCATTGCATCTTCGAAGTTGTAGCCGTTCCAGGGCATAAAAGCGACCAACAGGTCACGGCCAAGCGCCAGCTCGCCGTCCTGGATTGACATGCCTTCTATGAGTACGTCGTCTTTTTTGACCGTATCGCCAACAGTCGCTACGACACGATGATTAATACTGGTACCTTCGTTACTACGAATGTAGTGCAGTGGCTTATAAGTAGCTTTACGAGACTTGTACTCAACTACGACTTCGTCGGCAGAAGCCTTAAGTACTTTACCTTCTTCTTCGGCATATATAACCTGTCCGCTGTTAGCTGCGGCGGCGGCTTCGAGGCCGGTACCAACAATAGGAGACCGCGGCATTACCAACGGCACGGCTTGCTTTTGTTGGTTAGAGCCTACCAAAGCACGGTCGACACGGTCACGTTCGACAAAGGGGACGAGTCCGGCGATAGAACCAATGATTTGGTTATGACTGGCGTCCATGTGGGTAACATCGTCGGCGTCAGTTTCACCCACCGCTAGGCGGATACGGGCAGCGACACGTTCGGTAACAAAGTAACCATTTTCGTCAACCGGATTACCAGCACCAGCAATGATTGTCTTATCTTCATCGGCAGCACCGAGATATACGATTTCACTGGTAACTTTAGATTTTACCGGCCAGGTGACACGAGCTTTAACGGCAGCCAGCTTTTTAGCATCTGCTTCGGTGATTTTGTCGCCGGCTTTTACAATAGTTTTACCTTTTTCATCTTCAAGATTAACCGAGGCAATGTGTCCAGGAGCATCTTTAGGAGTAACTGCATTAATAACTTTACGGTAAGGAGTTTCAACAAAGCCATAGTCATTAATTCGGGCATAGTTAGCTAAGTTAAGTACCAAACCGATGTTGGCGCCTTCTGGAGTCTCTACAGCGCAGATACGGCCATAGTGGGTCGCATGAGCGTCACGGACTTCAAAGCCAGCCCGTTCGCGGCTGAGGCCACCAGGACCCATCGAGCTTAAACGGCGCTTGTGAGCCAGTTCTGACAAGGGGTTGATCTGATCCATAAACTGTGACAACTGCGAGCTGGCAAAGAACTCTCGGACGGCAGCCACAACAGGACGGGCATTAATCAGCTGACCCGGGGTTACGGTTTCGATTTCGGACATGCTCATGCGGTCTTTGGTATTACGTTCCATGCGGAGTAAACCAATCCGGAACTGACGTTGTACCAACTCACCAACTAATTTGACACGGCGATTCGCCAGAGAGTCAATGTCGTCGGCTGGTTCTTGCGTATTGTTTAAGCGAATAATTTCGCTAACGATGGCGATTAGGTCCTCAAGGCGCATAACCCGGTTTTCGGCAGTGTTGGCCACATCGAGGTCTAGGCGCTTGTTGATCTTGTAACGGCCAACGCGAGAGAAGTCAAAGCGTTTAAAGTTGTAGAACATATTCTCGAGCAAGCTACGGGCGTTATCGACGGTAGCAAGGTCGCCTGGGCGCAAGCGACGGTAAACTTCAATAAGTGCTTCGCTGACGCCTTTAGCCGGATCTTTATCTAAGGTAGATTGTAGTTGGCTTGTTTTACCTTGGTCAACGTGCTTAAAGGCATCTTTCATCTGGGCTTCACTCATACCGAGGGCTCTAAGGAGCGTCGTAATTGGGATTTTTCGTTTACGGTCAATTTTTACGAATATCGCACCGTTGGCTGCGGTTTCAAATTCGAGCCAGGCGCCACGGCCAGGAATAACTTTGGCACCATAGACATTACGACCACCAACTAAGTCGGACGTAAAGAAAACACCAGCTGAACGGATTAGCTGGCTGACAACAACACGCTCAGCGCCATTAATTACAAAAGTTCCTCTTTCGGTCATCCATGGGAAGTCACCAAGATAGATCTCGTGTTCTTTTACTTCACCAGTTACCTTATTAGTAAGGACAACAGTTGCCTTGAGCGGTGCCTCGTATGAGACGTTGTTCTCACGCGCTTCGGCCTCTGGTAATTTAGGATCTTCAAAGTGATATTCTTTAAAACTTAAACTTAGTTTTGTACCGGTATAATCGTCAATTGGACTGATTTCAGCCAGTAACTCACCCAACCCTTCTTCGACGAACCATTGCCATGAACGGTTTTGGTGATCAACCAAATTTGGCAGATCAAGGACCTGAGTATTATCTGTAAAAAATGTACGCTTACTTGTATTTACTGTGCTCTTTGCAATTGTGCTTTTAGCCATAGACGCTTGTAACCACTCCCCATAATTAGTTGTTGTTCCCGAAAATTCAAAAAAGCAAACAAGTCTGCTTGTCGCTTTATATTCGTTTTTATCTTGAGTTGTACTTTTGGCGCCGAAGATAACTGCTGTTGGCCATTTTTCTGCAATCAAATTTTTGTGACTACTACAAACATGCCAGACTTCTACTTCTTGCTAGGTATTGTAGAGACTTGCGGCAGTTTGGTCAAGCAAATTGTTGGCTGTTTTTAATCTGCCTAGACCGTAAATTAGTATTATACTAATCGTATATAATTCGTATACACCCTCTACCCCTGTTAGCCGTATATACCGCGTATATATAAATTATATACGATGATTATGTTGATATTTAGTCGGTGCGAAAAGCCCGATTTTTTGATACCTTTAACTGAAAAGTAGAGGGATTACTTTATTTTTGCAGTAGGAACAGTAGTAATGACGTTGTCGACAATGCCGTACTTTTTGGCTTCGGCGGCGGTGAGCCATTTATCGCGCTCCATGTCTTGATGAATAGTTTCGGGCTTTTGGCCGGTGTTTTTAGCCATAATAGACTCGAGTAACTGTTTAACACGGAGGGATTCACGGAGGTCTATTTCCTGGTCGGTGACTTTACCGCGGGTGCCGCTAGAAGGCTGGTGAATCATGACAGTGGCATGTTCGAGCGCTGACCGTTTGCCTTTAGTGCCGCTACTTAGTAAGAAGGCGGCAGCGCTGGCTTGAACGCCAATGCCAAAGGTGGCAATATCTGGCGAAATGAACTGCATCGTGTCGTAGATCGCCAAAGCGTCGTACACACTCCCACCGGGGCTATTAATATATAAGGAGATGTCTTTTTTTGAGTCTTCATTTGCAAGGTGTAAAAGCTGAGCGACAATCAGGTTGGCTGAATGTTCGTTGACGTCGGTACCCAAGAAAATAATGCGTTCTTTTAATAAACGGCTGTAGATGTCGTAGGCGCGCTCGATACGACCTTCTTGTTCGATTACGGTTGGGATTAAGATGCTCATACCAACTATTATATGTCGCAAATTAGCACTCGTCAACCATGAGTGCTAATGACAAAATTAATGACTTTCTCGCTTAACATACGCGAGGCGATGCTGCGGCGATTCTCGGGTATATCGAGCTCGGCTTGCATAGCTGGGTCTTTATACTGGCCTTTAAGCATCTGCACTCGAATGTTTAGTTCCTCTGGTTCGAGGGTTATGTTTTCGACTTCGGCAATCTCCGATAAAATTAGGCTGGCTTTAAGCTGTTCATGAGCGGGCTGTTCAAGTTCTTTCTTATGAGCTTCTTCGGTCTTTTTTTCGGCTTTTAGGTATTCTTCGTAGGTTTTGCCGGCTTGCACCAAGTTACGGCGAATTTCATCGAGGTTATAGATAACTTGTTGCTTAATTAAGCTGTCAGGTATATCCATCGTGGTCTTTTCGCTAAGTTTGCGTAGGACAGCGTCCTGGTAATTCTCCTCTGCCTCACGCTCACGTTCGGCGGTTAGCTGCTTTTTGATATCTGTTTTGAGCTCTTCTAACGATTTAAAAGGACCTACTTTAGCAGCAAAGGCATCATCGGCTTTTGGCTCTACAAGCTCGTTAACTTTTTTGAGCGTAACGGTAAAAGTAACTTTTTTGCCAGCTAAGTCTTTGGCGCCGTAATCTTTAGGGAATGTAAGAACAAATGTTTTTTCGGCGCCCGGCTTCAGGCCGATCACATTATCTTCAAAACCTGGGATAAAGGCGGCGCTACCGAGTTGCAGTGGATAATCGCTGCCCTCTGCGCCTTCGATCGGCTCTTTTTTAGCGTTCGTACCTTTAAAATCAATAATCGCCTCATCACCGGACTTGGCGGCACGAGTAACTTCTTTTTTTTCGGCCATTCGAAGTTTAAGCGAGTCAATTACGCCCGTCACATCTTTGGTAGTAATAACTGGTTTTTCTTGAGTGACAGAAATATTTCTATAGTTAGGCAGTTTAATATTACCGACGATCTCGGTTGTAACTTCGTATTCAAGCATAGAATAGGGTACAAATTTCTTAATAGCCACTTCGGGGCGGGTTACTGGCCGGATATTCTCTTGGAGCGTGGCTTTAGCATAGAGCTGTGTCATTGCTTCGTCGAGGAAGTCATTTTGCAGCATGTTTTGGTCAAGGTTCTTCTCGATTAAAGCTTGGGGTGCTTTGCCACTTCTGAACCCGGGCAATTTTACATCTTTGCCGAGCCGTTTGACCGTCTGCTCCTTTATCGGTGCGAGCTCATCGGCGCTGGCAGAAATTAGTAGTTTAATCTGAGTAGAAGTATTATCGATTCGCGTTATTTGCATGGGTGTTAACTATACCAGCGTTTTAACAGATTGTCACGGTTAGGCATTGCGGTAATCTTTGACAAGGCTGGCGATCCGTTCGACACTATGTTTTTCTTCTTTACCGGTTACCAGGTCTTTGAGTGGGTATTGTTCTTCGTCAAGTTCGGTCTGGCCAACAAACAGAACGTAGCGAATAGCTTGTTTGTCGGCATTCTTAAGTTTTTTATCGAGTTTTCGGTCTGTAGCGTCGATACTCACGTTTAATCCCATTTCGCGTAGATAGGTGGCTAGCTTATATGTTTGAGTATACGAATCGCCGATCTGGACGAGTAAAAGGTCAGTTTCATTCTTTAGTTCTGGCAATAAACCATGCGCCTTTAAAAAGTTTGCCAGGGTAACGTCACCCATTCCAAAACCAACCGTTGGGACAGGCTCGACGCCAAACATGCCAACCAAACCATCGTAGCGCCCGCCGCCAAACATAGACCGGTTATTTTCGGGATTGGTGTCAAAAACTTCAAACACGATTCCACTGTAGTAATCGAAGCCACGCATCAGTGTAATGTCAAAAATGGCGTTGGTGATGCCTGTAGCATCAAGCAGCTCAAGCAATTTGCTCAGCTCGGCTACCGACGCGTGGTTTTGGGCACTTTCGGGTAATTCGTCTAGAGATTTTACCGTTAGCAAATTGGTGATTTTTTGAGGCAGTCCATCAGCTTCCCCCGAACAGATTTCGTAAATAGCAGCAACTACTTTTTCGTTATCCATTTTGTTCATGCGGTCAATCAACTTAATTAAAGCATGAGACTTGGTGTCGTTAAGCCCAAGGTATTCGCTTAGCAACATATCGATTAATTGGCGACTGTTAACTTTAATCTGATACATACTCGGTTTAGCGCCAAATTCTTTGAGGATATCGTTGGCCACCGAAATCGCTTCGTGGTCAGCAGCTATCCCCGCTTCGCCAAAAATATCGACGTTCAATTGCCAGTGTTCGCGCAGCCGCCCGCGTTGCGGACGTTCGTACCGCCACAGATTAGGGATAGAAAACCAGCGCAACGGGTAGGCTAGTTCTTGGCGCTTGGCCGCCACCATCCGGCTGACCGTCGGCGTCATTTCGGGACGTATGGTTACTTCTCGGCCGCCGCGGTCGGTAAAACTATAGACTTGTTCATTAACAATCTCTTCGCCACTTTTTGCCCGGTATAGGTCAAGCGGCTCCAGGATTGGCGCGTCATATTCGGCGTAGCCATAGCGCTTAACCACGACGCGCATCGTGTTAAACATATAGTCTTGAGCTCTCTTATCTTCAGGATAAAAGTCGCGGGCACCTTTGTATGGTTGGGTAGATAAAGTACTCATTGGCTCTTATTATTACTGTATTTTGGGCTTGCGTCTATATTTTGACGACTAAAGGTTACTTCTTTGTTGATAACGCAGGTGTTTTTCGTCGACGTAAGCGTTCCAAATGAGTAACGCGGACGTCGAGACGATCGGTCATATCAATATTGGCATCGAGCTTTCTCTCGATGCGGTTACTAGTGTCTTTGAGCTCGCCCACGTCGTTTTCGACGTTGCTAAGACGCTTCTCGACACCATCTAGGCGATATTCAACCCCGCCAAGTCGGGTATTCACTTCATCGAATTTGTGATGAACTTCTTCAAAACCCACGGCGACCTCAATACGTAGCTCGTCGACGCTGCCGTCGACAATGGTTTTAATGGCAGTGAGGTCTTGGGTGGTTAAACTCATACTACCTAGCGTAGCGTGGATTTATTAAAAAATCATTAAATATTAGATTGTTTTTGTTGTTTTTTTGAAATGTAGTAAGCTTAAAGGGAATGTTAAATATCTTACAGCAAGGATCAATAATCGTATGAGTGAATTCGGTATCCCACAATTAGCAGGAGCAATTATAGGCGCCATAACGGCCGTCGTTATTGCCGGTATTATACGCCTTGTTAACAACACCAACGACGCCGACCTTTAAGGTATTGCTAATTTAGTCTGTTGACCTCATACTCAGCAGTATTATTTAGCTATATAGATTGAGGAGTCCCGTATGGCAACACCAGCAACCCCAACAAAGGTAGGTAGTGTTTTTGATTTACCCGCAAAAAGCGTGAAATTAGTGCGCGAGAATTTGGCAATGTTCGCGCTCGTCAATATTGTTTCTATAATAACAGCGGTTTTAGCCGTTTTTGGGTCTCGTAATACCCATAGTGAATCTGAGTTTGCCAATTTAGGCACGGTCTTTGGCGGTATTAAGCCTGATAATGACCTGGTAGCGTCGGTAGGATTGGGTTTAGTAATTTTTATTGTTACATTGGCAGCATCAGTCTTTTTGTACGCCATGGCAACAAGTTTACAACTGCGCGTCACAAGGGGAGAAAGACCAGCCGCCCACGTACTCATAGAAACCGCTAAGAAATATTGGTTGCGACAGCTCGCCCTGTTTATTGTTATGGGCTTTATTATTGGTGTCGGACTCTTGCTACTAATCGTGCCTGGTATTTTTGCTATAATCCGGCTCAGTTTGGCACCCTACCTGATGTTTGAAAAGGATTTAGCGATTATAGATGCCTTAAAGTCCAGTAATGAACTAGCTAAACAGAACATGGGAGCAATTGGTGCGGCTCTTCTTCTGTTTCTCGCTATATCGATTGGAGCCGGAATTATCTCGGCAATACCATACGTAGGTCAGCTTTTGGCGACTGCCATTAGCATTGCGTATTCACTTATCCTAGTGCTCCGTTACCGCGAGATAACCGGATTTAAGAAAGACAAAGTTGCTTCGCCTATCCATCAAAGTTAAATTGCCAAAAATCTTACATATAAAGCTAACCTTAACTGCTATAAATTCTTAATAGTTAAGTAAATGAGGAGATTTGTAATGGCAGCAGGTGATGAAATAAGAAAAACAGCCCAGAAAGCACGCGAACAAGCTAAACAAAGCCGCACCCAGGCAGGCGACATGCGCCGAACAGCTGACGATTTAGAGCGCAACGCCGGAATGTTAGAAAATCAAGCGAACGACATGGAGCAACAAGCTAAGGCAACCGACGAAGCCGAACGGGCGCTTAGATAATTACTAAGAACTGATGGAGGGCGGACAAGCAAGGAAAACTCAAACAGCCACTAGGCTGTTTTTGATCTACGGTTCAAGTCCTTGGCTATCATGCAAATATGGAGCTAAATAAATAAAAAAGCTCCCACTAAGGGAGTTTTCGTGAAAGGTTCAGAATATGCGTTACAACGCCGACGAGCCTTCAATACCATAAGTATAACAGGGTTAACGCTCTATCTCAACCACTTTTTTGTCTTTAGATATATACAATAGACGCTTAACAGACGTAATAATCCTAAACTGATACTCAACCTCACGGCGAATTTTATTAGCATGCATTTTTGACCGACCAGCATGAATAATTACATTTTTTGATTGACGTGAAGCATATTGCAGCTGTCGCTGTATATTATTCTTACCCGTACCTTGTGGACTTTTTAACTCCCAAAGTATACCGTCAATCAAAAAATCCGGTGAACTACGCTTAGTAGCTGATACAAACTCAACATCTACCTTAAAGTGTTCCGCCAAAACTTCTGCCACCTCTATCTCGTGCTGTCGTGGACGAGGCTTCATTCCAACAGGAATAATGATTTTACCAGGTTTGTTTTTCTTGATTACCATGCAAGCAAGTATAGCAAGGTAAAATTATCTTCATCTTAACGAAATTGACTGGTACATTATTAGCTCTTACAATAACCCATTTGAATCTGCTGTAGTAAGTCGCTCTCTATCTAGTCC
>JBPCJO010000018.1:0-17172 GCA_051005235.1 Saccharimonadales bacterium (SeqCode) | reverse complement strand
GGCCCGCGAGACTTGCGTTAAAATACCGGAGCGTAATTTTTCTCCTACTTTGGTTTCTTTGGCACCTCTTTCGCGGCCGTTGGTTAAGGCGGTGGGGCGAATAATCGTCCAGTCAAGGCCGCTGCTTTTTATTAACTCTTCTTGGCGGTCTTTTTCTATAAAAAGCCATCTT
Organism: Saccharimonadales bacterium (SeqCode); assembly: GCA_051005235.1. Lineage (GTDB taxonomy): Bacteria > Patescibacteriota > Saccharimonadia > Saccharimonadales > 2-12-FULL-41-12 > JALQXV01. The sequence continues at coordinate 17,000 of JBPCJO010000018.1, read as the reverse complement.
AGACCGACCCTTAGACTTAAGCGGGCAACTGTTGTACATTGGTTTACGCTCTTGCCGGTGCCAATCGCCGTTACGCACATAAACCGGCGCGCGCCCTCGGCAGTCATTGCCTGCAGAATATTATTTGTCCCGCCCGACAAGATATAGGAGCGCTCCGCGAACGGCGGGCCAGCTGCCAGGCGGGTCGGCAGACCCAATGCGCAAATTACCGCATCCTGGCCGTTAACGGCCTGCTTGACGGATTGGCCATCAAGAACATCACCGGGGTGCAGGCGAAGATTAGAGTGCTCAATACCCACGCGAGCCGGGTTGCGCGAAAAGATAGTGACGGTATGCCCTAGCTCAAGCGCCCGCTCAGCAATCTTTTTACCAACACCATGGCTGCCGCCAATTACGAGTATCTTCATGTCATCATCATATCAATAAAAACGCACAATCATTTAATAGGCTTAGAGTCTAGCTCAGCTCAGCCTGTAGCTTCTGCTCGTCTTTGATTATAAAAAGATGGTCTTTTTGGTCTACTAACTTTTCTTTGAAAAGTTGGGTCAATGCCCGGCTGGCTGTCTCTCGGGTCACATTTATCGAGTCGGCGATATCTTGATGAGTTATCGGAGCTTTAATTACGATATAATCACCCTCTTTTTCGCCAAACCGCGTGTTGAGGTCTAACAAGCACGCAATGACCCGTTCTCGGGGCAAACGGTACCCCAAACTCTGGATTCTTTGCGCATAAACGGTAAATGTATTTACTAATTGGCGTAACATTTGCTCGGTTAACCAGGAGTTAGTCCCCATGGCAGACCGCAAATCATCTTTTGACGTTCTGAGGACGCTAACTTTAGACATAGCTTCGTAAAATATACCCATCTTTTGCAGCCCGTCCAGCGCCCACGGCAACGGCATAATTTCATTTGCCCCGTGTACTAATAACAGGTTTTGCTGACCCTTTTGAGATATAGAATAGGCTTTTACGTAACCCGACTGGATCAAATACACACCCTTTGGCTGTTCGTTACCCTGGACAATAATTTCATCTTTTAAGAAGTGTTTTAAGACTCCATCGCTAAAATGCGCATCTATACTTTCCCTAACATCCCGATTAAGATTCATATTGGCCATACTTATAGTATACGCTTATATTTGAACAATAATGTGATTACAGACACAGAAGTAAATTCATTAAAGGTTTACAGTACTAATTGTCAGGGGAGATAGTTAAGATTATGCGTAGGGAGCGAGTCTTGTGATGAGTGTTAAAACCGATGAAATACTAAAGCGTCAGCAGGCTAAAGCCTTGCGTTTATTATCACGCCCTAACGGTTCCACCAAACGATACTCCAAATACTTATCCCAGGGCGACCAGCCAACTGACAAGCGCAATAACGCAAGAAACTTTTTTGATGATTCTAATAGTGAAGATAAAAAATGGCTAAAAGTTACTATGGAGTACTTAAGCAGGTTGAGGTAAGCCCTCAGCACAACCGACTTCGACAATTTTGATTGTATCGCATTTTTATGGTATTAATATGGTATGAGTGAGCGGCTTTCTATACCTACCCGGGCCCCTTTTGTTGTTTTAAGGAGTATTACCGAAGAAGATGATGTCGAGCGGTTCATGGCATTACGGCCGTTTGGCCACCCTGCGCCACCAAACGATTACGATGCACCAGACTATCAACGTTTTAACCAATTCAACCAAATCCGAAACCGTGAAGACCGCAATAATCCAGGTACGATTCACACCGCTATTCATCACCATTCTGTTTTTGTGGGAATTGCCGATCTTTATCCTCGAGAAAAGCAACCCAGAACTGCCGAAATTGGCTGTGAAGTGCTAAATAAATATCAAAGACGGGGTTACGCGTTTATAGCGCTTGAAGCATTGGCCAATTACGGGCGGGAAGCCTTAGGATTTCAAGTAATAACCGCTGAGATTAAAAAGTCTAATACTGCTTCGGTGAAGCTTATCAAAAAATTAAACTTTGTGGTTACCAAAGAAAAAACTAACTCATACATTTTCACTCAAGAACAATAATTTTTTTGCCTAGTTTTGTGGTTAGCTATTTAACAGCAATAAAAACGCCACTTTACTACAGTTATTACATATAATTGGAGCACATTTATGGACAGGCCTAAGATTATACAACTGGTGATAGACACTCCCAAGATTTACGGTCTGGGCGAAGACAGCTTAGTGTACGTTTACCTACCAAACCATCAACAATGGACATTACTAGACAAAGCCATCGGGTTAAACGCCTAAGAATGAAACTTGACTCTACTGGTAGCCTATCAGCTCAATGCATACCTTATGTAGTACTATACCTGCGTTTCATTAAATTTTAATGAAGTCGAAGTATAGTACTAACAAAGACATGGTTACTTCGCAGCAGCAGTATGGCTGGGGAGTTTTGAAACCAGTTGCAACAAATACTATTAATAAATGTTAAATTTGGTAAAACGTAGTATCTTAAAGGTATGAGTTTCTTGAAAAAGCGGACATTCTGGATAGGTTTGGCGTTATTTATCACTGTAGAAGCAGGTCTAATCTATGTTGTAACCCAACAATCACTTCGGCAGGCAGCCAATCAGCCACAAGAAGCTATGGTTAATGATGTAGCGCGGGACTTGGGCCAAGGCCGAAAACCAGAAGATTTGGTACCAGGCTATATTGATATGGAACGCAATATGGCGCCCTTTATTATTATTTACGATCAGTTTGGCAAAGTTGTTACCGGCAATGGCCACCTCGATAACGAAATTCCGCAAGTGCCAATTGGTGTACTATCTGCCGCTAAAGACCATAAAATAAACCGTGTGACTTGGGAGCCTAAGCAAGGTGTACGCATCGCTTCAGTCAGCGTTCAGGGTGGTGATTATTACGTACTTGGTGGCCGCTCCCTCAAAGACACCGAACATCAAATTAGTTGGATTAGCAAAACACTCGTCGGCCTATGGGTTTTAAGCATGATAATTGTAATTGCCGGATATAATGTGGTCCGCCGCAAACCCAACCATCCACTCGACGCTATCGACCGGACGTAATGGAAATAATGCTGCTTGGTCATATGGGGCGGGACGAGGCTCTGGCTGACCGCTTGCCCGAGCATACACTGCACGTTGTAGGTCAGTGGCAAAATCCAGGATTAGTCGAAAAAGCCAAAGCTAGTGGCGGCCAGATCCATCTGGTCGACAGCATAACAGATGTTGAGCACATTGCCGACCTGGCCCAAGCTCTAAAGCCCGATATGTTTATCACGAACTTTGATGACGCCCTGGCCGCCGGCGTTGTAGACGTGATTAAGCAGCGGGTGGCCGACAAACAAATGCCAGACTTGCTGCTGCCCTGCCCAGACAAGGCAACCGCCCGAATAGAGTGGGACAAGTTTTACTTGCGAGAAATTATAGACAAAATCGACCCTGGCTACAATCCAATTAATTTTATGGTGCAAGATTCAAGCGCGGCGGGCGCGGCAATATCTTTCTTTGAATCAGAGGGCTTGCCAGTCGCTATCAAGCCGCGTAATCTAACCGGCGGCAAAGGCGTAAAAGTAATGGACAAGCATCTCGATACTTTTAAGGAAGCCCTGAGTTACGCCTTGCACATATTAAATGCAGATAATCAAACCGGCGTCGAGATCCAAGAAAAAATTGAAGGCCATGAATTTACGTTGCAACTTTTTACCGATGGCGTAACGATGATCAAACCTCCCGTTACGTACGATTACCCATACCGCGAAGATGGCGATAGCGGTCCAGGAACAGGCGGCATGGGAACATTCACCATGCCCCACGGCGAACAATTACCCTTTATGTCTCAAGCCGACTACGACGAAGCAGCCAGCCTTATGGAACGTGTTCTCCAAGAACTAAAAGATCGTGGCCTCGATTACAAAGGCGTTCTTTACCCGACTTTTTTTAAAACTCAAGATGGGTTAAAAATTGTTGAAATTAATGCCCGCGGCGGTGACCCAGAGCTGATTAATATCCTCGATTTAATGGAAGATGATGTCGATTTTGGAGAAGTACTCAAATTAATTGCGCTCGGTGAATTACGCGAAGACAGTGTCCGTTATAAAAAACTGGCGTCAGCAATGCTGTACTTAGTTTCGCCAGACTATGGTTACCGCCAGGGGCCGACCTACGACTTTACGATTGATGCGCAGGCTGTTAGCGACGCGGAGTGCCGATTACGTTTTGCGGCCGCCGAACAGATAAATGATAACCAGTACCGTACTGTTGGTTCCTCACGAGTGGTCGGTTTATCCGCGCTCGGCGACACTCCTTGGCAAGCCCGCCATAAAATCGATGCCGCTATCGTCGCTGGTCTTGGGCGGCCTTTGCCTTTGCAGCAACGCGAAGAAGTTGCCCAAAAAAGGTATATTAAAAATCTGGTCTCGAAACCTACACTATAGAATTGGCACCGTTATGTACACATTGGTGCCAATTCTATAGTGTCGTAATAACGATAGCCCAAGGTTTCAGATCTTAATGGACGTAGTACCCAACCGTAAAGGTATAGCTAAAGCTGTCTTCGACCGGTTGGATACCAAAGCATACGCTGTTACTATGAAAGTATGAACCAATCAATGTCAGATCGCCGTCTAGCCGAAAATGAGGTATTTTTTCGGCAGTCTAATGAAAAGATAGCAAAGGGCTTTGTAGAACTTAAAGAGCTAGCAGAATCACAAGGCCACACAAAATGGTTGCCCGATGCAGATCCTGAAATTAAGTTTTACTGCGAATGCTCCGACGAGAATTGCCGAAAACGGATAAAACTCAAGTCAGAGGCATACCAGCAGCTTCACAAAAAACGTAGCCATTTTTTAGTCCTAAGTGGCCATCATACTCCTAAAATTGAGCGTGTCGTGCGCACAGAAAGCAATTATCTAGTAGTCGAGAAATATATTACACCTCCAGATCATGTCGATACGCTACACACGACAAATTTAGACAATAGTTAGCTATCTAGCTTTCTACTAATTAGGCTACTAGTGCAAATAAGCGTATAATGGTATATAACTAGTCAACTCAATGATTGATAATCGACAGAAGGACACTCATATGTCAAAAGACCGAGGCAGAAAAGAAGTCAAAAAGCCAAAACAGGCTTCGAAGGGATAAATCAGTGCCGTCAGCTTACATGAAGTCCAAAATGCGAGGCTATATAAAAGAGTCCGAGATTACCGACGAACTCCAAAGAATGATGGAAGACGCTTCGTACCACATCAAACCCGGCTATAGTATCGACACCGAAACCTATCCCGATAATTTGGTACCATTTGTCGAATCACATCTTAACTATCTTAAGACACATCCACAAGTCGACCCAATGCATTATTTGGCAAACCTCCGACTTATGCTTAAGATTCGCTAATTTTTGGTATAGGACTTTCGCACTTTTATGCACATGCTCAGGTAGAGCTTGGGGCTGCACAAAAGTGCGAAAGTCCTATATAATCACCTCATAATGCCTAATCAAAGAAACGTAGCCGAAAACATTAAGGCTATTAATAAAAATGAGCTGCTACAAAAGCTCCGCACGCTTGGTGACACCGTATCGGCAAAAATAACGGCTGCCGCCGGCTCTACTTCATTCTTAGTACTAAACGCCGTAATTTTTGCAGGCTGGATACTGATTAATACTGGCCAGTTTGGCCAACGTTTAGTGTTCGACGAATATCCATTTGGCTTACTGACAACCGCGGTTTCACTAGAGGCGATTATACTGGCGGTTTTCGTATTAATAACTCAAAATCGCCAGTCAAAAGAGTCAGACATTCGGGCTGAATTAGATTACATTACCGATCTTGAGTCGGGCGTCGAAATTGATATTGTGATTACTATGCTTGAGCGTATAGCTGCTAAACAAAATGTCGATGTCTCGGATCTACTGGCCCAACTTAAAACTGGTCAAAAAAAGATACTACGCGAGCATCCCTTAACCAAAGACGGTTCTTAGGCTATGAAGAATAAAACTACGGCCGACTACCTATTTTACGCAATGCTCACCGCTGTCGTAATGCTAATTCTTTATATCAGCGTTTATCTTCCGCTGGTTACCGGCAAATCCCACCATGGCGGTGGGCACCAACAAAATCCATCAGTACACCAAACCGTACATTAAAGGAGCTCACCGATGTGAGCTCCTTATATCTTTATAGTTTAATACGAACTATGCAGAACGTGGTTTAGCAGAGCCAAACGAACCAAAACCGAGGGTCAGCGCACCAGCCGTAATGAGAAGATGCAACAGATTTTCTGCTAAGTTGACTGTAAACAGGCCAAGTACTGTATCACCTTGGACGAATCCAACAACAGTTACAATCGCGTAAACAACGCCGAAGACTTGAAAGTACAGACGGGACCATTCGTCAGTTTTGCTAGCAATGAGCGCAGCCGCTCCTGATGCCAAGTGAATGATGTTTTGCAATACGCCAACAGCAAAAATACCAAACAAGAGTGGCACTCCGTTACTTTCTGGTGACAAGGCTGGAATAAAACCACCCACACCGGCAATTACAAAAAAAGCTCCGAGAGCTAATGCAGCTTTCTTTAACATATATTACTCCTTTGTTTAGATTACACGATAAGCATTATACTTAACTTAATTAACAATATACGCCTCGGTCAGGCTATTTACAATAGATTTTGTTTACAAACCACACAAAACTGAAAAACCCCGAACGTGAGGGCGAGGTTTTTCAGTTATTTGTTGGGTTATAGGATCTGTTAAAACAAGCCTATATTTTATACTTAGCGAATACCGAGCTTCGCCGTACAGGCTGGCCATGCACCCCAGCCTTGGCGGCTTTGAAGCATTTGGGCACGAGCTATTTGTTCTTCTTTGCTGGCTTGGCTGGCAAGTCCACTACCGCCTACGCCTCGCCAACTGGACTGCGAAAACTGTAGGCCACCGGAGTAGCCGTTACCGGTATTTATAGACCAGTTACCGCCCGATTCACATTGGGCTAAGCGATCCCAGACGCCCGCGTTCGTACTACCGGTTGGGGCTGGCGCTGCAGCCTGGCGCTGCGCCCTTGGCTGCTGCTTTGCTGCCTTAGTAGATTGCGCCGGTGCGGCAGCTACCGGTTGCGGTGCTGCGGGCAACGGCCGGGTTGGCAGCGCTTCATCGGCTGCTGGCACACGAAGATTTTCGCCCGGATGAATAACATCGGGGTGCACAATCTGCGCGTTAGCATCGTACAGACGAACATATGTTGTCGCGTGTGCGGTGGCAATTTTAGTCAGGCTATCGCCTGGTCGTACAACCACGTTTATGGCTGGTTTTGTTGTTGTTTCTTCTGGTGTTTGGGCGTGCGCTGATTGCCCGTCAAGGGCAACAAAAACTGTCACGACTGACAGCGCCGCTATTAGTGCGTGTATACGGATAGTAACCTCCTACCCCTAAGCAATACTGTATCCACCAATAATTAAATTGGGATTAAATATTAGAGTTGTTCTTTGATACGTAAGCCGGGTTTTGTGCTTCTCCACCTCACATAGAAAAACACAAGTTCTAATCATACTAAACTCATAAATAATGTCAAGTATGTGACGTGCCGACTAGAAATTTCAATCTGTTTATTTCGTTGTAAGTTTTATCTGTCAAACCCGTACTATTTTTTGGTCAAGCATAATAAGAATTGTCTGTATTATATTTAACTTAATATAATGCTGATTCTTGGTATTTATAGTGAATGTTAAGTATTCCTTTAAACAAAAAAGAAGTTTATAATTCAGCCATTAACTACCTAGAAAACTTCAAGCAAAAAGGGCATGTTATAAAGCATCGTTATTTCTGGGCTTTTGTTTTACTGATGGCCATATATATAACGTTAGTGCTTATGCTCCCCAGCGACCCAGCGATCCTAAAAAAATATGAAATTTCGCAAACCCAAAGCCGCTGGTTAAACCTAACAATTGTCGTACCGATATTTATTGTTTACTTTGTAGCGTTTTATGGCTTCCAGCGTTTTCGATCGTATGCCCTGAGCATAAAAAAAAGCCGAGAAGGCAAACCCCTGCTACTACTTTCGACGGGGTTAGCGGTTTTGGCATTCAGCCTTCCGGTTGGCTCAATCATTGGTTTGGTCATAAATTACTTACGCTTTCAGCATACAGATTTGCTCCCGATAGCCACAATTTTACGCAACTACTCTAGCCTCGCCTTCCAATTGGTTGCGTTTTGGTACATCGTACGCGGCGCACAAGGACTGCTATCAACTCTAAAGAACAAACAGCCAGCTCCTCCTCGCCCCCTGCTGGCACTACTTGGGCCAATTGTCCTAGCGAGCATATTCACCTGGCTGATTACCACCCAGCCACATGACGAAGCAACTCGATCGACCTACTATTTGCCAAATATAATTGTCATTCTAACTATAGCAATACCATTCGTCTATATTTGGTGTAAAGGCATGCAGGCAGCCTACAATCTATACGTGTATAGATCTCACGTAAGGGGTTTGCTATACAAGCGTGCTATCGACTATTTAGCTCAAGGCATTATGGTTATTATTGCGCTATCAATCTTTTTACAGCTATTTATGGCTCTTTCGGGCCAGGTGAATCGACTCGACCTTACGCCGCTCTTACTCATCGCGTATGTACTTGTTGCCCTGTACGCGCTTGGTTATGGGTTGGTAGCTAGAGGCGCAAAAAAATTAAAACAGATCGAGGAAGCCTAACATTATGACCGGCAATTCTACTCTGTACAATGAAACGGTGCGCGTTTGCGAAGAATACCTTGGCCCAGCCGGTGAGCGTTTTATTCGCAGGCAAATTAGTACCCACTTAAATATTGAGCCTGAATTATTAGCCAAACGGAATATGCCAAAATTGGTTAATTGGTCGAGTATAGCCTTTGCGATGTTAACAAATGATTCGCAAGACGTCCGGGCTTTCTCCAACGACCTACTCTCTTTATCATCTACAAAAAACGGTTAACGTTAACGTGACAAAACAAAAACCCTCCAAAAAGAGCGCTAAGGTGCTGGTGAGCCGAGAAAGAGCAGAGGCTGAGGCTCTCTTTTTTAGTATTGGTGAGGGTGCAATCGCAACCGACGAACTTGGTAATATTACGCGCATCAACAATGTTGCCTTAGAGATCTTAGGATATGAAGTTCAGGACGTAATCGGAAAATGGTACCCAGACACATTCATTGCCGAAGACCAAAACGGACGCCCAATCGCAAACATAGAACTGCCGATTACCGAAGCCTTTTTAACAGGCAAGCCGGTTTTTAAACGAGTTTTTTATCGGCGCAAGAATAGCACTCGGGTGCCGATTGCCTTGACGATTTCTCCTATTATTATCGATGATGAACCGGTGGGAGCAATCGGCGTCTTTCGTGACATTACGAAAGAAGTTGAACTGGAAAATAGCAAAGACGAATTTATCTCGATTGCTTCACATCAACTGCGCACGCCAGCTACGGTTGTTAAGCAGTATATGGGGATGCTCATCGACGGCTACGTTGGCAAGTTGTCGAGCGAACAAACCGATATGTTAGCTAAAGCCTATGAATACAACGACACGCAACTGCATATCATCAGCGATCTGCTCAAAGTAGCCCAAGCCGACGCCAATAAAATTACAGCTGTCCGTAAAGAAACTGATTTTGTTACCCTCCTAAAAGAAGTTATTGCCAGCGAAAAGTCCAGTTATGATGAGCACCAATTGACGCTTACGTTTACCTCAAATCCAACTTCGGTCATGTGTGTGATGGATCCACTCCACATGCGCATGGTATTCGAAAATCTACTCAGTAACGCCCGAAAATATAGCCCAGACAAGGGCAAGGTTAATGTGGTACTAGAGGCCTCGCCGACTCAAATCATCGTACGAGTTTCTGATACCGGCATCGGTATTGCCGCTGCCGATCTGCCACGCTTATTTCACAAGTTTTCACGTATCCATAACCCCTTATCGTCGGCTAGCGGTACCGGATTAGGGTTATACTGGGCCAAAAAACTGATAGACTTACATGGCGGTACCGTTACGATTGATTCAAAAGTTAATCAGGGGACTACGTTCACCGTAACAATCCCCAGAGACCACAACGCATGAAAAAAATACTAATAGTCGAAGACGAGACAGCCCTGCGCGAAGTCTATGTGATGTTGTTTAGCATGGAGAAATTTGAGGTTCACCAAGCCCACAATGGCCTCGTGGCTATTAAACAACTTAAGGCTGTTAAGCCCGACCTGATTATCCTTGATGTCCTGATGCCCGTGATGGGCGGAATCGAGTTCCTCGAAGCAGTCGATATACAAAAAAATTATCCCGGTGTTAAAGTACTGGTACTAAGCAACCTATCCGACCCAAAAACCCGTACTCAGGTTGAAAAGTTAGGTGCCAGCAAGTACATTCTCAAGGCGTCTGCCGCCCCCACCCAGCTTGTTACAGTCGTTAAGCAGTTGCTTGGCTAAGGCTATAGGCTGGATTGTAGCCGTTTGACAGCACTACACGTCCTAGTATTCTATGGAGTGGTTCTAGCATAGCTTTAAGGCTGCTTATGATAGCCGTTACCGATTGAAGAACTTCATGGGTGCCTCTGTCTTCTGGCTCCTGATGTATTAACTGATCAAGCACTTCTTTCCGTTCAATCAACATACGAACCACTTTCTTTACCTGTGGTCTAGTCGCTTCAAGACCAAGGGTTTGAAAGATCTCGCCAACAATTACTGTAAGCTGCTCCAGAGTCTCTGGTTGTTGTTCAATCACCACTGGATGTTCCATCGTCACTCGTACTTCATCTGGAGTAGAATCTTCAATTGAAGTTTCTACAATTTCTGACTGTGACAGCACAGCAAATGCTTCTTGCAACAACTCTTCAAGCTTGGGAACCTGCTCGTGATTAAGTTCTTCGAGCTTTTGGTGCGTTTCATCAAATAGCTCGATAATTGCTGACTCGCTAGCAACTTCGTTGACTATTTCATGCTCAAAAACTTCACTCTTAACCGGTTCAAGTGATTCTAATTCAGACTCTAGTATAGTCTGGTCATCGCTGCTTATCTCGACGAGCGGTTCAAAAATGAGTGACTCGTCTAATATGCCGATGTCTTCGCTGTCGTTGTTATGTTGTACGATTGGCGGCGAAACCTCGGCCTCTGTTAGTATTATCTGATTTTCGGCGACGGCCGGATTTACTTCAGACAGATTAAATACTTGACGCTCTGGAGGTATATTTACTTTTTGTACTGCTAATTTCTGATTAACCGATATCTTCCTCGGTACTGGTTCTGTTTGCACAGTTTCAAGAATTGAAGCTGGTTTCTCGGTAACTTTTTTTATTACGGGTAACTGTTTTGGTGAGGCCTTTACTATAGTTAGGTGTGGCTTAGGCTTTTCAACAGCTCTAGTTGGTTCAATAAGACGTTGTTTAATTTCTTCGGGAACCAGTACTGGTTCAGCTATCTGCTGACTTTTTGCTGAGTTTTGTATAGATGGCTTGTCGGTACGAGTCACCGTTTCTGGTTTACTGACTACCGTTTTTTCTAAGGGTTTCTGTTCGTCTTCAACTTTGACAGTAGGCTTAATTGGTTTTGGGGTTTTACTAGCCGTAACTTTAAACTGATTGCTAGCTTCGGGGGTCAGTTCAGTTTTTTTTTTGGAGTTTCTGGCTCTATAGAAGAAGAGGTATCCTCTTCACGAGGCAGTCTCACAAGCATACCCTCATCATCTTTGACGGCTGCAGGGCCAAGGGCAATTGCAATAGCCGTCTCTTTATCGATTCCACTATCTTGAAGCGTATCAGCATTCTTGAGCGCTTCACCAATAATTCTTTGGCCAACTTCGGTTTGCATAAACTGCTCTAGTGTTTGTGATGGCAAATCTTCTTTACCCGGCATAGGGCAAGTCACTACAATATTGGCGTAATCAGGATCTAATTCAAAATGTGCTGGCATAATTAACTCTTATAATAAAACATAAGCGTACTACAAGTACAGTTTCGCTTATGTTGGTAGGCTTGAGGTAGTTATTTTACTCTTAAGCCGACCAAATAAAGCACATACTTCGTGCCGCCACTCGTAAAGCGCGTAGCCAACTGTAGACAGCGCTGCAACACCGGCAATCAATAGTTTCATGTTACTAGACACCACCGGAGATGGGACGTCTTTGACACTGTTGGTGCCCGAGGCAACAATAGCGCTGATCTTTTTGCATCTTCCCGAGTTGGGGTTACGTTCTTGGCCTGCGGGACATGGTTTTGTCGGCGCCACGACTGCTATGTTACGGCAGCGGCCGGTTGCCGGGTTCTTTTCTTGCCCAACCTTACACGTCGTTACCGCAGCTACAGCTACAATATTGCGGCAGCGGCCGGTCTCGATGTTGCGAGTCTGCCCTTCTTTGCACGGTAGCACACTTGCCACAGGTGTAACGTTTTTACATTGGCCGGTTTCTTCGCTTCTGAGCTGGCCTGCGGGACATGGCTTGCTAGCTAGGATGATATTCTCGGAGCCGGGCGTTGGTAGGTAGGTAGCCTGCCAACTGCCCTCGCTATAGGCAAAGCTGACGGCTTCTTGTAGGTCGGCATAGGCAACTTCGCTGACCGAAATGCCGTTTGGACTTACTAACCTGACTGATGCAGCAGTATTGGGCAGGGTTATACCGGTTTGAGTATCACTAAGTGACAGGTATGCGCCTGGTTCAAGCAACGTAGCAGGTAAAACATATGTTTTCGTAAACGCCGGACCAAGTTGTAACAGATAGCCTGCCAAATTAATTGTTTCATTGGTTGGGTTATATAGCTCGATAAATTCGTTGCCGCTATCGGCACCAGCTGCGTTGGGCAGAATCTCTGAGAGTATTGGTGACGGAGCGTCTACAGTTAGTATCACCTCTTCATATATGTTTCCACCGACAACCAATAAGCGGTCGGTTTGAAAAAAGTCGGCAGCATTATTGTTGGTATCTTGTAGTTGGTTCATCGGGAGCTGGTGCCGCTGCAGAATTTTGCCAGCGGCAGGCGCGGCAATGGCAGAACCTTCTGGTTTGGTGGCAGCCCCCCAACCCACAGTATCCATAAGACGCTTAGAGGCATCGAGCAATTTAATATGCCCGGACGTGGCCGCGATACCAGCCGTAAACACCGCGTCGGGCGTAAACCCAGGCTGTGACTGTACAAATTCTGATGTTGCCAACAGCAAAGAGCTGTGAGCTTTTAGAAAAAGTTTGACCGACATTACTGGTGGCTTGAGGCAACTAAGTTGTGACTGAGACACATCGCTAGAACTGGCATACACTACACACCAGTTAGTGATATCAACCGCTTGATCGGTATTGTTGTAGACGGCTACATATTCCTGTGATGCAGAACTAGGCGTACCAGTTTGTACCTGATAAATAACGAGCGGACTATTAACGGCCGTTGCCTCGGCCGAAGCCGATATAGCTAACCCAATCGTTAAGACGATTACCGCCACACTAATATGTATCGTTTGCTGAATCCGGGTCACGAAAATCATGATGAGTTCTCCTTTTTAAATAAGTTATTACAATCCCTAACCCAATGTAGCTGCCAATCATTAACAAACTATTAAAAACCAGCTCAATTTGGGCATTTGGCAAACCTGCTATGTATTGAATGACACTGGTTGAATACGTCAGTATCAACACAGCTGGAAGCGCCAAGAACGCTGCCAAACCAGGCACGATTAACCCTGCCAGTCCAGCAATAAAGGTACAGAGCATGGCCAGCGGCACCAACGGCAAGACCAACAAGTTCGCCAGCAAGGCATATACGGCGAACAAGTTAAACGTAAGCAAGATTACTGGCGTAGTAACGATCTGCGCAGCCAGCGTACTAATTATGAGTTCTCGAAACAAACCGGGCTTTTTTTCGATTCCCCAGTAGTAATGGTGTAACAGCGGTGCTAGCACAATCACACCAATAAAAGACGTAAACGATAGGTACCATCCAAGGTCTCCCCAAAGATATGAAGGCTGTAGCCAAACCGTTACGGCTGCCGCAAACGAAAGCAACACAAACGGGTGCATTTTACGACCGTAGTACCACACCATCAAACCCAAAATGGCGACCAAGCCCGCCCGCGACATTGACGGGCTAAAGCCAGTAACCAACATAAATGCCAATACCATTAGTGTGCTCATAAGCGTCGCCAGATACTTGGAGGCTCGCAAAAATATCCGGCGCGAAAAAACGACTAGAATGGTCAAATTATAGCCGCTAGCGACTACCACGTGAGTGAGCCCCGTGGCCTTAATATCTTGTTCAAGCTGCTCCGGCAAAGCAGTTTTTTGGCCAACTAAATAACCTAACCCCAAACTAGCTTGAGTGTCTGGGATACCAACCCGCACACCAGCCGCAAACCAATCACGCACCCGGCGAGCTATGTCTCCCGGATTCGGCCTAATAACTTCGATAACCTGCGCCCGATACATCGTGGCTGAAAGGCTACCAAAACCTTCACCCAGCTTGCCGTGCACCGTCACCCGATCGCCCCGTTTAATGTCCGACCGAGGCACACTCACCCACACCTCGCCCTGTAAGTTCTCTCCTTTAATAATTACATGTTTAAGATTGAGCCGCAGATCGCCCGTAGACCCAGTTGAAGGGTCTTGCGCTACGTGACCTTGAAGCGTCACAACAGTTTCGTAATATGGTTGATAGACGCTCAGTTCTGCTTGTAACTGGCTCCCCCGCCAGACGCCAGCTAAACAGCCAGCGATACACATAACTAACACCAACCAACGAAATCTGAACCAGACACTTGAGGTTGCAAGTAAAACGGCAACCGCCAGGCAGATAGGTTTACTAAACCAATCGCTAGAGGTGAACGCGCATAAGCCAACGCCAACCAAAAAACCCAAGCAGCCCCAACCAATAAACCACGATGCATGTAGCTTCATGCCTGGTAACTATAGGCGCGATAGATTATCTATTTATTAACTAACGATTGGTAAAATCTGGTCGGGACAATTCGATAAGACTTTCTGCATCGCATCGGCTTCGGCTTGAACTAGCCAGAGTTGATATTTTTGCTTTACGGCTATTTGGCGGGCAACATATTGGCATCGATAACCTTTATTCGGAGGCAGCCAACTTGCAGCATCGGAGTCACTCTTTTTTTGGTTAGCTGGGCCATCAACTGCCAATAAATTAAGTTGGTCATTGGCTAAATTGTATCGTTGTACGACAGAAATCTGTTGAGCGCCAGTTTGCCAGGCATTCGACAAAGCTACGACATGGTCAATTTGTACGTCGGCGCTACTGTCTTTACCACGCACAAACGAAATTGTTTTATTGGTATACGGATCGAGTAGCGTCCCCTGCATAACCGTACAATCGGTAACAGACGTAGTAATTACACCGGTCATGTCGCGTTTAAGGATAAAGTTACGGACATCACAATCGCCAGCGTCACCCCAACCGTCCGAAAACTGCGTCCGCGAGTAACCAGTTTTAGGTGCTTTACCTTTTATTGGCAACCCGTTAAGCGCATCAATCGCCGGTGACTGCGCAACATTACCAACAGTTACGGCAGATTGAACAGCCGAATCACTAACCGGCGGAGTTTGAATAGCTTCGTACAGCGCGCCCGCAGCCATAACAGCCACCGACAGTATCAAAAAAACGAGCCGCCGCTTACGTAGATTCACTGAACCCATTTATATCTCCTTTCGAAAGTGAAAGCCAGTTTGGTGAGTGCCAGGTGTTCGTTGTTGTGAGGAAGTGTACCTGTAGGTACGCTGACGAATAAAACGGGCAGCTGGTGCCGCCAAGGTGGCTTGAAGCGGAAAGGAGATATAAATGGGTTCATAACTTTATTTTAACCCCCCGATATTAACAAAACATTAACCCTGAGTCTTACTAAACAAAAATTTCATCCAGTCATCAAAGTTCTGTTGGTATTTTGGCTTAGCACTAGCTTGCTCCGCGACAGCTTGGGTGGTCGCCTGGCTTTCAACCGTCTTCGACAACGCCACACTTTC
Source organism: Saccharimonadales bacterium (SeqCode) (assembly GCA_051005235.1). Classification (GTDB taxonomy): domain Bacteria; phylum Patescibacteriota; class Saccharimonadia; order Saccharimonadales; family 2-12-FULL-41-12; genus JALQXV01. The sequence goes on along the minus strand of JBPCJO010000018.1, from coordinate 1,039 downwards.
GGGAACTGTATAGAGTTTTTCGCCCACCGCCGCTTTACCAAATTGCCGCCGCGTCGTTAACTCTAAGTACTGCGGACTTTCGTAATATTTATTCTTCAGCTTGAGGTTTTCGTTTTCGAGTTGATTAATCGCGTTTTGCTGGCGGGCAACCGATATCTTTTTCTCGAGTTCATAATTAGTCTGTACCACTTTAATACCACTCCAGGTAACCAGCAAGGCAACCACGCCAAAAGCCAGCAAGCCCAACGCCCGCGTATCGGTTAAAACCTGTAGTTTTTTAAGAATTATATTTTTATTTTGTGTCATAACCATGTACTCAGAGCTTAGTATACCAATTAAGTTACATTTTCTGGTATACTCAATCTGTTAACCAATCGGTTATACGGGGGTGTAGCTCATCGGTTAGAGCAGGCGGCTCATAACCACTTGGTAGTTGGTTCGATTCCAACCACCCCCACCAGAAAAGTAAATGCCACTCGCTAGAGTGGTTTTTAGTTTTTTGCACGGTGAGTTGGAAGCGAACCAGATTTTTGCGCCAGCAAAAATGGTTCGAAGATCAAAGTCACGCGCAGAAGCTTGCTTCGAGCATGGCTGCAGAGCGCAAACCCGTCAGGGCTTATTCCAACCATTCCACTATTCTGGATTGCATTTAACTCAACTAATTACGCAAATGGCTTCTTTAGGGTGTAGTGCGTCATTTTTTGATGATCAAAATGAAGGTTCAAAAACAAATTACTGGTAATAATATCTTCTTGAACCACATTTGCCGCTTTGAGTTTGTTGCCTAATTGAGAGATAGTATTTTCAAACTCTTTCCGCTCAATTTTGGGCAAAGTTGCTCGCAGCATATTATCTTCATACTTTTTGTCTATATACGCCCAACTTTTCATGTAGGTTATAGTAAGTGATGTATAGTTAATGATATGCCGCAAGCAAACAAAAATGAGCTACCTTTACTCAAGATCCGAGAAGTATGTGAAATGCTAAATTGTCACTCAAATACCCTTAGATCATGGGATAAAAAAGGCTACTTACAGGC
>JBPCJO010000017.1:0-4867 GCA_051005235.1 Saccharimonadales bacterium (SeqCode) | reverse complement strand
CCTTTCAGGCCTCTACCACTGGCCAGTTTATTTCACTCGTCTTAGTACAGGCAGCCATGTTGGCTATTATTTATTGGTTTGTACGCCGGCGAAATATTACGCTGCGCGAGATTGGCCTAGGACGCGGCCCAAAGGGGAGTGACTTTGGTTACGCACTACTCTGTTTTGTCGGCTATTTTATTGCACTGGCAATAGCCTTTACGGCAGTAGAGAAGTTTCTGCCGAGTATCAACTTAGAGCAAGAGCAACAATTGGGGTTTGAGTCCGCCAGCGGCACTGTTTCACTGGTAATGATCTTTGTCAGCCTGGTTGTTTTGCCGCCGATCGTCGAAGAAATCATGATTCGAGGCTTTTTGTATAGCGGCTTGCGCCGAAAACTCACTAAAATTACCGCCGCCTTGGTAGCCAGTGTTCTGTTTGGCGTTGCCCATCTGCAGTTTGCCAGTGGTGCGCCACTGCTGTATGTGGCGGCTATCGATACTTTCGTACTATCGATGGTGCTGGTGGCCTTGCGCGAAAAAACCGGCAGCCTGTGGTCGGGCATGATCGTCCATGCTATGAAAAACGGCTTGGCTTTCTTGGCGCTTTTTGTACTCAATGTCAGGTAATTTATGGTATATTTATTGTATGGTTATGCATCGCAACCTTACTTTTATCTTCCCGGTGCCCCAATAGGGGTATAATTTAATTTTGCGAAAAATGTAGTTACCCCTCTTTCAAAAGAGGGATTTTTTATTTAAAAAGTAAAGCTTAAAGAACAAGGAACTAATTATGGATAACAAAAAAACGATTGTCGTGAAGTACGGCTCCAAATGCCTGGTAAACGGCGACGGACTCGACCATGAACGCATCAACCTGTATGCCCAAAAACTTGCCCAACTGCGCGGGAGGTACAATATTATCGTCGTGAGTTCGGGGTCGGTGGCTGCCGGTAAACGACGCTGCGGCGCAGCCGGGGTTACAGCTAAAGCGCTCAGCAACCGGACACATGCCTCGCTGGGTAGCGCCGGTGCCGCCTTAGCATGGGAACAGGCTTTTATGGCGCAAAATGTACTAGCTGGCCAAGTACTGGTGACGCATTACGAAATTGATACTGCTAACGAAGGACCGGTCTTGCAGCAGGCGTTGCATGAAAATATGAATAGCGGAGTTGTATCAGTAGTTAACGAAAATGACGTCTTGAGCCAAGAAGAACTCAAGAAAATAGCCTACGGTGGCGATAATGACGGCTTAGCCTCACATCTTGCCGTGGCCATGCACGCCGACGCGCTTTTACTACTAACAAGTGTCGAAGGATTCTTAATAGATAATACAGTTCAGAAAACCGTTAAAGCCAGCACTATCGAGTCGCTTGACGTGCATTTTGACGTCACGAACAGCGAGGGAACCGGCAGCATTAAAAGTAAGTTGATCGCGGCCGCCGACGCCTCCCGTGGCGGCGTCCGTTCGTTTATTGCGCACGCCGAGGCGGACTACAATGACGTATTAAGCGGCCGGGTCGGCACGCAGGTGATACAATAGGCATCATTATGTATCAAGTAAAACTCTCTCATCTTTTCACCAAAACCAGTAAGAGTGTTCCAGCCGACGAAACAGCTCGCAATGCCCAGTTGCTGATTCAGGCAGGTTTTGTGTACAAGGTTATGGCCGGAGTATACGGCTACACGCCACTCGGCATGCGGGTATTAGAAAATATTAAGCAGATTATTCGTGAAGAGATGAACGGTATTGGTGGCCAAGAACTCATCATGAGCAGTTTGCAGCGCCGCGAAACTTGGGAAGTTACCGGGCGATGGGACGATAAAGTCGTTGATGTCTGGTTCAAGTCACACCTCAAAGACGGCACTGAGGTTGGTTTTGGTTGGTCGCACGAAGAAGCCATTATCGAAATGATGAAACAACACGTCTCGAGCTATAAGGACTTGCCGGTCAGCGTATATCAGTTTCAAACAAAGATGCGCAACGAGCTTCGTGCTAAAAGTGGCGTAATGCGCGGCCGCGAATTCGTTATGAAAGACATGTACTCATGTAGTATTAACAGCGACCAGCACGAAAAAATATATAACCAAGCTATCGAAGCTTATACTAAAGTTTTTGAGCGGTTGGGCCTGGGCGATGATACCTATGTGACTTTCGCAAGCGGCGGCGCTTTTACTGAGTTCAGCCACGAATTTCAGACCGTTTGCGAGGCGGGAGAAGATATTATTTATCTGCACCGAGCTAAAAATATCGCCGTCAACGAAGAAGTGATGACTGACGAAAGCCTGACCAATCTTGGTATTAATCGCGACGAACTCGAAAAAGTAAAAAGCGCCGAAGTGGGCAATATCTTTAACTTCGGTACCCATAAGAGTGAACAGATGGACTTTGGATTTACGAACGAAGCTGGCGAAAAGCAGTATGTCCATCTTGGTTCGTATGGCATCGGGGTGACCCGTCTCATAGGTGTTATTGCAGAGAAGTTCGCCGACGATAAAGGTCTTGTTTGGCCCGAGGCAATAGCGCCGGCCCGCGTCCAGCTTATTCCTTTGGGAGACGATCCAACAGTCGTCGAAACTGCCGAAAAGCTTTTTCAGGCTTTTGCTAATGCGCAAATTAGTGTAATCTATGACGACCGAGACCTGCGAGCTGGCGAAAAATTCGCTGACGCTGATTTACTAGGGACACCATATCGTGTGGTGGTTAGTAAAAAGACTCTCGAGCAGTCCGCTGTCGAACTCAAGCAGCGCACCGCGGACGAAGCAGAATTAGTCCCGATTGACGACATAATTAATAAATTAACAGCATAATAAAATCTATCTGATATAATCGAGGCAACTATCCAGAAACTAACTGCCGTGCAATACGTACAGCAGTCTAGTGGAAAGTAGCCAGAAGAGGGGAACCATGAAAAAACAATTTCGCTTAACACAATTAGGCATCGACGAATTCAAAACTGAGCTTGATGGGCTTGTTTCTCGCCGCAGCGAAGTAGCGGATGCTATTAAGACTGCCCGTGAGCAAGGTGACCTCAGCGAAAATGCCGAATATCATGCCGCTAAAGACGAGCAACAGACTATGGAAGCCCGCATTGCCGAGATTGAGTACATTCTGGCTAATGTAGAAGTTATCGCTAAGCCTAAAGCGGCTGGCGCCGTCCAACTTGGTTCTAGCGTTGCACTCAAAAGTACTTCTGGTAAGACTAAGCAGTTCCAAGTTGTCGGGACGGTTGAAGCCGACCCCCTAAACGGTAAAATCTCCGACGAGTCGCCAATCGGCCTCGCCCTGATGGGTAAAAAGCTCGGCGAAGCAGTCGAGATTGTGACTCCGGCCGACACCACGACCTACGAAGTCGCTAGCATCTATTGACATGTATATATTACTTAGCTAAGCTAAGTAATATGAAAACAGTTTCAATTCACGATGCCAAGACGAACTTGAGCAAATATATTGCCGCCGCGAAGCGTGGCGAATCTATTGCCATTGGCGCATACGGTAAACCAGACGTTATGCTCAAGGTGCTTGCCTCAAACCAAAAGCAAACACCGGTTCGCCAGCTTGGAACACTTGAAGCGAAGGTGCGCAGTGGCAAAATATATCTCTCACCAGACGCATTTAGCGAAAAACTAGATAAAGAAATCTACGAAAGCATACATCTGGACGATTAATGTTGCTTGATACAAATATTTTAATCTGGCTCTTTACCGATCGCTCAAAAATAGGTAAGACTACGTTACGCACACTGGAGCGGGCTGACACGCTTGCGGTACATGTCGCCTCGTTACACGAAGTCGCCATTAAACAACGGCTTGGCAAACTAGGTAACTTGTTTGACGAATTAATTATTCAAATCAAAGAACAGCGTATTACACGACTTGCGGTAACAGACGCACAGCTTCAAGCCTATATTTTGCTTAACCAAGAACCACACCGTGATCCGTTTGATTTACTCATTGTAGCCACAGCTATACAGCTGCAGCTACCGCTCGTTACATCAGATAAACGTTTATTGGTCATGAAGTACGATAATTTAAAAGTAATCGACGCAAGGAAATAAATGTCTTCACTACAAGAACTCCGCGATGAGCGGCTACGAAAATTAGATGATTTAAAAGCACTTGCCGTTAACCCATACCCGGCCAAAGCCACCCGAACGCACCAGGCCGCCCAGATCACCACCGACTTTGAGGAGCTGCAAGGCCAAACCGTTACTCTGGCGGGCCGTATAACCGGTATCCGTAAGTTCGGCAAGATTGCCTTTATTGTACTCAAAGATGCTTCTGGAAGCGTCCAGTTATTTCTAAAGAGCGGGGTAGTAGCCGAAACCAACGCCGTCGAAAACGTTATTGGTATCGAAAACTTGCCGCTGCTCGATAGTGGCGATTTTATTCAAGCTACTGGCCCGGTTATAAAAACGCAAACTGACGAAATTTCGGTCGAAGTACAGTCACTCAAGTTGCTCACAAAATCATTACGGCCGCTGCCAACCGAACAAGACGGCTTCACAAATAAAGAGGAAAGGCTGCGCCGCCGCTACATCGATACCAATGTGAACAAAGATGTGTACGAGCGATACATTCGTCGCAGTAAATTCTGGCAAGCGGCCCGCGAGTTTCTTATAGATGAAGGTTTTATAGAGATAAATATCCCTGTTCTGGAAAGTTTGGCCGGTGGCGCCGACGCCAATCCGTTTGTGACGCACATGGACGCGCTTGACCAAGATTTTTACTTACGCATTAGCCACGAACTGCCCTTAAAGCGTTTGCTGGGCGGCGGCTACGAAAAAGTGTTCGATATTGGCCCGCGCTTCCGCAACGAAAATTATTCGGACGAACATTTGCCCGAGCACATTGCTTTGGAGTGGTACTGGGCCTACGCCGACTGGCGC
>JBPCJO010000016.1:0-6811 GCA_051005235.1 Saccharimonadales bacterium (SeqCode) | reverse complement strand
TCTTTTTCAAAACGCAGAATGTTACGAAAGTCGGCGCCGCGCCAAGAATATATCGACTGCCAATCGTCACCAACTACGGCAATATTTTGCTGGTCGCCCGCCAATAACTTTATGAGATGGTACTGGGCCGCATTAGTATCTTGGTACTCGTCAATCATAATGTAGTTAAACTGCTGTTGCCATTTTGCTCGTATTTCTGGAGTATTTTGTAACATGCTGACGGTTTTACCGATGAGATCATCAAAATCTAGTGCGCCGGCCTCTTTAAGAGCTTTTTCGTAGAGTGGAAACACGTCAGCCGCAATTCGTTCTAGTGGGCTACTGGCTCGAGTTTGGTAGTCTGCCGCAGAAATCATTTCATTCTTGGCATTACTTATGAGACTGGCTATTTGGCGCGGCGGGTAGCTCTTTTCGTCTATCGAGAGCCGGCGGCAGGCTTGCTTAATCGTCGCCAGCCGGTCGCCTTCGTCGAAAATAATAAAATTCGTCGGCACGCCAACGTAACTGCCGTCGCGGCGCAGCAGTTTTACGCAAATGCTGTGAAAAGTGCCCATGTATGGTAAAAAGGCTCGGTCGTCGGCGCGTTGACCAAGCAGCTCAGCCAGCCGCTCACGCATCTCGCGGGCGGCTTTATTGGTAAAGGTGACCGCTAAGATATTGAACGGCGTCGCCCGACCGGTACCAATGATATAGGCAATCCGATGGGTTAAGGTCTTGGTTTTGCCGCTACCGGCGCCGGCTTGAATTAACAACGAGCCCTCGGTAGTGACTACCGCGCGGCGCTGCTCGCTATTTAAACCAGTTAAAAAAACTTCGGGATCACTTTGGGGCATCTATTTATTTTATCAATAAATTAGCAACGATTCTAAGTAAAAAATACTTAAACCTATAATTTTCTAAAAATGTTTATGCTTAACTTATAGCTGAAGCGAATTTTGCAATCAGCTGTTAGTACATGTCTAATGCCAACATACTAATCGTATATAATTCGTATATACCGCGTATATATAAATTATATACGATTAGTTAGACTGGTTTATCTGAGTGTGGAGCGGAATAAAGACGGCGGGGTAGTGGCACAGGCACAAGATATTTGGTTTCGTAATTAACATTACAATACGTCTGTGAGTGGCTTAACTCCAATATCTAACAGTTCGGCGTCTAAGCCAAAATTAAGACCGGCAAATGTAACAATAATCAGTAGCAGCGAAACAATAATAATACGCAAATCAGAACGTCGCCGGCTTTCTACGCCAATTGGTACAAAAAATTCTTTGGCGGCAATACTGTTTTCAATTTCGGTACTCTGAGCTTCTTGGGCTTGGGCGCGGCGTTTGTCTTCTTGCTTGGCACTGACTTCTTCAACCAGAGTGTCGACAACCGGGCTAGAGGTTGTTTCTTTGGCGACTTCGACAGGTTGCTCCTCCGCTGGCGATTCCTCGGCCTCATCTTTAAAAGGAGTATCCGTTTGAGTCTCGTCTGACTTTGCTTCGTCTGTTTTAGAGTCTGTTGGTACTTCTAACACCAGTATAGGTGTTCTGGTTGCTTCGGCTTCGGTTGGTTTTGTTTCGTCAGATACCTCCCCCATTACCATCGGGTCACGCTTCATGGTACTGGCATGTCCAACTATGATTGGACGTGACGTTGCGCCAGCTGGAGTCTTGCCAGGTCGGGCGACATCAAATAGTTTATCTTTTTCTGCCATTATGCCGGTTCTTTTCGATTGTTACGATATGCCGCGGCAACGATACCGGTAAACTTACGGTAATTCAAGCTCGCGCTGCCCACCAGCAGGCCGTCACAGTCGTCGAGCGCTAAGTACCCGCCGGCAATATGATCGTCGACACTGCCACCATATAAAATACGAAGGTCTTTAGCGGCCGCTGCACCATAAAGCTCGCGAACCTGGTTGCGAATAAATTTCATATTGCTGGCCACAACATCTGGTTTGGCTAATTCGCCACCAAAGTTACTAATAGCCCAGACTGGCTCATAGGCAATAACAACGTGTTTAACTTCTTCAGCTGTCAGGTTGCTTAATCCCGATACAACTTGGTCGTGCAAGACTTGCTTTGCTTCTTCGGCATGGCGTTCTTGGGCGGTCTCACCAACGCACATAATAGGCATGATGCTGTTACGTATACTGGCGGCCACTTTGTCGCGGACGTCTTCGAGGGTTTCGCCAAAGTAAATGCGCCGTTCGGAGTGACCAACAATGCCGTAGTGCACCAAGCCGCGCAACATAGCGAACGACACTTCGCCGGTAAGCGCGCCTTCGTCTTTGGCATTGGCGTTTTGAGAGGCCAGCCTAAAGCGACGGCGGTCGATTTGTAGGCTGAGCGGCTGAAGCGCCAACATACTCGGAGCCAGTACTACTTCGATGTCTCGGTGCCCCGTAATATGTTTATGTAAACGCGCGGCTAGCAATCCAGCCTGAGCAACGTTCTCATGTTCTTTCCAGTTGCCGACGATCAGTGTTCTTCGATGGTTAATATTCATCATAATTAGTATACTATTCTTTATCCGCTAATGCTTCTATGCCCGGTAGTGGCTTACCGCTCATGAGTTCCATACTCGCCCCGCCACCAGTAGAAACATGGCCAAAAAGTGAAGTCAATTTTTGATGTTCAATGTAACCAACCGTGTCACCGCCACCTACCACCGTATGCGGTTTATGCCCAAACTGCCCGAGCATCGCTTCGACAACCAGTTCGGTACCGTGCGAAAATGGCCCCGTCTTAGATTGCAGTGCCGCTACCTCGGTGACGCCCATGGCACCGTTCCAAATTACCGTGTTGGCCAGTTGCATACTGCCAGCGATAAAAGCTCCCGAAAAGGGCCCAATGTCTAAAATGCTTTCGTCCTCACCGACCACGCTGCTCTCTTTTGGTGGAAACTTTGGATAGCTCTCGATTTCGGCGATGGCATTGGTGCCCCAGTCAACAATTCGAGTTGGCTGGTTAGAATCAATATCATGTGCCACCACACCGTCTTGCGGCAGATAAAAGACAAACCGGCCTTCGGCTGCCTTGGCGCGGGCTTTGGCTAAAATCTCTTTGGCTAGTGGCACATCTTCTTCATCGGCCAGACTCTTGCCAATTTTTGTGCCTTCGGCCAGTAAAAAAGTGTTAGCCATTGCTCCGCCAACCGCCACAACGTCTGCGATATCAATAAAGCGGTGTAGCATATCAATTTTGTCACTTATCTTAGCACCACCGATCAGCGCAAATAATGGCCGCTCCGGATTCTCCATGACACCGGTGATAGTGTCCACCTCGGTTTCGACTAGCAAGCCGGCTACACTCGTTAGGTGCCGGGTAATCGCGTCGGTGCTGGCGTGCGCCCGATGCACCACGCCAAAGCCGTCCTGCACGAATATATCAATGTCTTGGGCTAGCTTGGCCGCAAAACCGTCGTCGTTAGATTCTTCTTCTTTATAATATCGCAGGTTTTCAAGCAGTAGTACGTTGCCATGCGGCAAATCATGGATCATCTGGCGTGAATGATCGCCAATACAATCATTGGTAAACCAAACTTCGCGGTCGAGCAGCTCATTTAAACGAGTGGCCACCGGCTTTAATGAGTTAGCTGTATCTTCGGGCCCGGCCGGCCGGCCTAAATGCGAGCACACCACCACTTTGCAGTTTTGGTCTAGTAAATACTGAAGGGTTGGCAAAGATTTTTCGATTCGATAATCGTCAGTGATAACACCGTCTTTAAGAGGTACGTTGTAGTCGGCTCGAACTAGGACGATCTTACCCTGCATATCAATATCTTTAATTGTTTTTTTACGTATCACTTATAAAACCCGTACTTTAATGGTGTCGGTCGTGCCAACTACCCCTGGGTAATGCCCACTTGCGGTTATGATAATGTCACCTTTATTTAACACTTTAGAGCGGTTTAACCAGTTGGTTAGGCGGGTGGCCTGCATGCGACCGTCGGGACGAATATAACTCTTGGTGCCATACACAATTGCTAGCTGCTGAGCCGAACGCACGACGGACGTAACCGCAATAATCGGCACGTCGGGTCGGCGGGCGGCAATCTGCAGTGCTGTCGCGCCAGACTTGGTCTCGGCTACAATCGCGACTGCTTTTACGGCGCTGGCTAAGTTAATAATCGCTGTGGCAATTGCCTTACTTTTAGAAATAATTTCATCAACATTTATCAGTGCCGGCGAATGCAGAGCATGCGACTGGGTATAGTTAACGACTCGCTTCATCACCTGAACCGATTCGATTGGATATTGCCCGTTAGCTGTCTCGTCACTTAACATCACGGCGTCGGTGCCCAACAAGGTAGCCGTAGCCACATCTGACACCTCGGCGCGGGTTGGCTCTGGAGTTTCGGTCATGCTAGCTAACATTTGGGTAGCTACAATTGTCGGTTTGGCGTGCTTCATACCGAGTTCAATGATTTGCCGTTGGATAATTGGCACCGACTCTGGCGAGGCCTCAATTGCCAGGTCGCCGCGGGCTACCATCACCACATCTGCTTCTTGGATAATAGCCTCTAAATGCTGCGTCGCGATAACGGTTTCGATTTTGGCAATAATGTTGGCGGTCGAACCCAGATTACTGAGCATTCGGCGGAGCTTCACAATATCGTCGGCGGTCTGGATAAAACTAAGCGCCACGTAATCGATGTCTTTAGTGGAGCCGTAAGTAATATCTTTTTTATCTTTGACGGTAATAATATCGCCGCCAAAGTCGGTATCGGGGATATTAATGCCTTTGCGCTTAACCAAAATACCGCTGTTTTCGGCTCGAGCATGTACTAACCCATCTTTAACGCTGGTTACGGTTGTCTTAACTTTGCCGTCATATAAATATAACCGTTCACCACGCTTCATTTTTTTAGAAAGGTCATACTGCGTCGGCAAAAAACCAGAACGCTCATAATCTGCCTTATAGCCAAACGTTAAGCTCTGACCGCGATTGACCGTAACAATACCATCAAAATCATCTAAGCGAATCTTGGGACCCTGTAGATCCTGGATAATTGCCACCGGCTTGCCATATTCGGCGGCGGCTTTGCGTATCCACGCGATCTGTTGGTCTCGCTCCTCGTGTGAGCCATGGCTAAAATTGAGCCGCAATCCGTTGGCGCCCGACTTAATTAACGCCAGAATCCCTTCGTAGGAATTTGTGACTGGGCCGACCGTCGCAATAATTTTAGTACGTTTAAAACTACCAATCGGCACATTTGGAACTTTTTTAGTATTACTTGCCATCTTACCTATATTGTAACTGGTTATGCTTATCTGTGCCAGGTAACGTTATCGTGACACAAACGGACTATCTTTAATATAGAAGCGCCACGGTGTGTCAATTGCCTGCTTAATGCCAATGCGCGGCCCGCTTACTATGTTGCTTGGCACTATACCTCCGTTTAATGATTTTTTAATGAACAAATTTCCTTGGTAGAGCGGTTTTCCGTAATCGGCTTTAGTAATACCCATGGCTTGCACCAGCTTGGCCGGTCCACTACAGAGGTCTTTTTCGTTTATTCTATTGCGACGTTGTTGCATTATTTTAATTCCAGCGCGCGGCTCAAGCGCTCGAACCAGTACTGCTTGCCCGTGCCCGGCTGACCCGCTCACCACGTTAAAGCAATAATGCATGCCGTACGTAAAATACACGTAAGCATGGCCGCCCGGTCCAAACATCACCTTAGTACGAGCCGTTTCGCCGCGACAACTATGGCTGGCAGCGTCTTCTTGGCTATAGGCCTCGGTCTCAACGATCATGCCGGCAGTGAGACCTTCAGCCGTCCGGTTGACAAGTTCACAGCCCAGCAGCGCCTTTGCTAACGTGACCGCGTCTTGCGTAAAAAATGATTGCGGGAGCATAACTTCATTATACCTTGCGGGCACGGCGCGCCATCGACTGCGGCCAGTAAAAAAACAAAGCTAAGGCGGTGACTATTGTAAACAAATTGCCGCCAAGCTGCTGCGCGTAGACCAAGAATTTAAAGCGCTTCATTTAGTAACAGTATAGATCAATACCGTCAGTTAACATGCATGAAAAAAGCCCAGCCGAGGCTGAGCTGTCTTCATGGTGATCTCACCGGGAATCCGTCGTCGCTGGCGCTCCTTTGGGGAAATCTGCAGCCATGCTCGGAGTTTTGACTCCTGCGCGTGGCTTTGATTATCGTCCCCGTCTTGACAACCGCTTTCAGCGGTTACGGCAATCCGGGTTCGGTCCTATGACATACATATAAAAAAGACCATCCAGCGGATGATCTTTTTTATATGGTGATCTCACCGGGAATCGAACCCGGATTGCCAGGATGAAAACCTGGTGTCCTAACCGTTAGACGATGAGACCGCAAACAGTTTTACAATGTTACAAATTATACCATGTAACAGGGGCAAGCAAAAACCCCGAGCCATAGCGGACCCCGGGGTTTTTACCCTTTTAGTGTTTCGTATGTTTGTGTTTAGTTTAGTTGAGCGGTCAGTCAGTGCTCTGAATACTTAGAACTGACTGCATGTTAGCACAAAATTGTGTTTTTGGCTAGACAGTTATCCACAAGGCGCTCGGCCACGGATCGTTCTTTAACTGTTAAACAATTGCTTTGCGTCGCAAAACGATGTAGTAAGCTACCGAACCGGCAACCGTTACGGCTGCAACAATCGCGGCTACACCGGCAGGGCCAGTGGCTGGCAACGCAGCTGGCGTTTCTTGTGGCTTTGGTGCTTCGGTTGGTGTAGCTGGAGGCGTAGTCACCGGAGGTGTCGTAGTAGCAGGTGGAGGTGTTGTCTTAATCTCTTCTACTACCTTTACGTCATAGGTAACTATGACAC
>JBPCJO010000015.1:0-23180 GCA_051005235.1 Saccharimonadales bacterium (SeqCode) | reverse complement strand
GTGTCTACCGACGATTTAAGGATATAGCCAGCTTTGAACAAGAACTGTCAGATATCCGCCGTCGCAAAACAGAGATCGAGACCAAAGAGCCGGTCGAGGCCTAGTCTGGTAAAACCAGCTACGCTTCGACAGCTCTCCCTGCCATTTAATGAAACACACGTGGGCATTAAAGGTCGAGGAGAGTTTAGAGACTCCATAGGACGAAAGTTCTATGTAACAAACATTAAAAAACCATTTAAATCCATATAAAGTGAGGGTACTCTTATGGGGCAACAAACAACCAATCTAACGTTGGGTCGTCTTTTCACCGACTCAAAAGCTAAGGCTTACGACCAATTAACTTGGGTCAAACGCGATTCGATCATCAGTAATCCGATGACCAAAAAGAATGTTTTCGAGCAATTTGACGTCGAGTTTCCCGACAATTGGTCACTTAATTCGATCAACATTGTAGCGCAGAAATATTTTACAGGTACACCCGGTGACGACGACCGCGAAGCCTCACTCAAAGACTTAATTAACCGTGTCGTCGATACAGTTACTAGCCACGGTAAACAAGAGAAGTACTTTGACACCGACGCCGAAGCCGAAGATTTTCGCGAGGAACTAAAATACATCTTAGCCACACAGCGAGCAGCCTTTAACTCGCCAGTTTGGTTTAACATCGGTGCGCCCGACCGCGCCCAGCAGGCCAGCGCCTGTTTTATTCTTGGTATCGAAGACACCATGCCAGCCATTTTAAACTGGTACAAAGAAGAAGGCATGATCTTTAAAGGAGGCTCTGGCTCCGGAATCAACATGAGTGGTATTCGCTCGTCGGTGGAACCGCTTGGTAAATCAGCCGGTACTGCCTCCGGCCCGCTCAGCTTTATGCGCGGCGCCGACGCCTCAGCTGGTGCCATTAAGAGCGGTGGCAAAACCCGCCGGGCAGCCAAGATGGTCATCCTTAACGTCGATCACCCCGATATCGAAGAATTCATCTGGGCCAAAGAGATCGAAGAGCGCAAAGCCCGTGCCTTGCAGGCAGCCGGTTTCGATATGAGCCTCAACGGTAAAGATTCATTCTCCGTCCAATACCAAAATGCTAACAACTCCGTCCGGGTCACCGACGAGTTCATGCAAGCCGTCGAAAACGATGACGACTGGAACTTGCTGTCTGTCACTACCCGCAAGCCAGTCAAAACTATGAAAGCCCGCCAGCTGATGCGCCAGTTCGCCGAAGCCACCTGGGCCTGTGCCGACCCCGGCATGCAATTCGACACGACCATCAACCACTGGCACACCACGCCAAACGCTGGCCGTATTAACGGCTCTAACCCGTGCTCAGAGTACATGCACCTAGACAACTCGGCTTGTAACTTAGCATCTATCAACTTGCTTAAATACCTGCGCGACGACTTTAGTTTTGACATCGAAGCCTTTAAACACACCGTCGAACTGATCTTCACCGCCCAAGAAATCTTGGTCGGCTACAGTGAATACCCAACCGAAAGCATTACTAAGAACGCCCGTGCCTTCCGCGAACTGGGCATCGGTTACGCCAACCTCGGTGCACTGTTAATGGCTCAAGGTTTGCCATACGACTCCGAAGAAGGCCGCGCCCAAGCAGCTGCCATTACGGCACTGATGACCGGACACGCCTACGCTACCAGCGCCAAAATTGCCCGCAAGATCGGGCCGTTCGCCGGCTTCCATAAAGACCGCGAAGGCATGATCAAAATCCTTAAACAACACCGTGCCGCAATCAACGACGTCGACGCCAGTCTGGTATCAGAACAACTACTCAGCGCTGCCGCCAGCGCGTGGGATAATGCAGTTGAACTATCCGAGCTTTACGGCGTCCGTAACTCACAAGCCAGCGTCTTGGCGCCAACTGGCACCATCGGCTTGATGATGGACTGCGACACCACCGGTATCGAACCAGACCTCGGCCTTGTCAAAGTCAAAAAACTCGTCGGTGGCGGCACCATGCATATCGTCAACCAAACCGTACCGCGCGCCCTCAAAGCTCTCGGTTACAACAAGAGCCAAGTCGAAGATATTGTCGCCTACATTGACACCGAAAAAACAATCATCGGCGCGCCACACCTCAAAGCCGAGCACAAGAACGTGTTTGCCTGCTCGATGGGCGACAACTCGATCCATTACCTTGGCCACGTCAAGATGATGTCTGCCGTACAGCCATTCATCTCTGGCGCCATCAGTAAAACGGTCAACATGCCCGAAGATGCCACCGTTGAAGATATCGAGCAAATCCACATCGACTCCTGGAAGCTCGGCCTCAAAGCCGTCGCCGTCTACCGTGATAACTGCAAAGTCGCCCAGCCTTTGGCTATGGCCAAAAAAGCCGTCATCGAAGCAGCAGCCTCAGCACCAGTCATCAGTGTCGCTGATCTAGCCGACAAGTTTATCGTTACCGGTGCTGTCCGCCGCGAACTGCCAAAGATCCGCTCTTCAAAGACCTTTTCCTTCAAAGTCGCCGACTCCAAAGGTTATGCGACAGTAGGTGAGTACGAAGACGGCACGCCCGGCGAGTTGTTTATCCACTTTGCAAAACACGGTTCAACGCTGCGTGGTATTATGGACGCCTTTGCAATCGCCGTTAGCCACGGCCTCCAGTACGGCGTACCACTCAAAACCTACGTTAACACCTTTAAGAGCACTAGCTTTGCGCCTTCAGGTATCACTGATGACCCCGAGATTCGGACAGCTTCATCGCTCATAGACTACCTGTTCCGCCGCCTGGCACTCTCGTATCTGTCGTTCGACGACCGACTCGAACTCGGCCTCGCCTCGTTCGACGATATGCCAGAACAGCAGACGAGCTTGCTGGATGCTCCCCAAACCACCGCCCAAGCCAACGCGGTTGTTGACGAGCAAGCAGTACCCGTTGTGCTCGAATTTGAAGAGCTAGCACCGGCTAAAAAAGAACCGGTCACCGTCAAAAAAGATGACACCGCACCAATGTGCTACAACTGCGGCAACCAGACCCAGCGCTCCGGCAGCTGTTACGTCTGCACCTCCTGCGGCAGCACCACCGGCTGCTCATAGTCATCACTGCTCTCAGTAGGCAATAGATGTGTAAAAAGAGCGGTCTCGTCATCAACCAGGTGATAGACCGCTCTATAATTTTGCCCTAAACATATCATGTAGCTGCCCCGACCGGTCGTCGTTGGCACATAAATCGGTCGTCTCGCAAAGCCTGGTCCTAAGGGATTCACCGAAAAATAACAGATTTGCTGCTGGGGAAGGATCTTTTCCCTCCAGGCAAGCTGCCGGAAGTAGTCCTCAAAAGACCGGTGAAACACAATAATCATCGCAAACCTCGCAAATAACTGGCGATAGCACTTCGGTTACGCAGTACTCTCGAAATATCCTTTTTATTGTCGTAATCTTCGACAGCCCGCAGAACTTCTTGCTCCAGCGCTTCATTCAAGCGCGGCAAACTAGAGATAGTAAGCTGCCGGCTACGTACAAAATCTTTTAACTGCACCATAATAACCGTGCTAAGTGGCACTCCAATATCGTCAGCCAGCTGCTGCGCCTCTTCTTTAAGCTGAGCGTTAATATTAAAGCGCAGAGAGGTTATTTTGTCTGCATTCGGGTTCATATCGCCTCCTTTCAATAGTTTGTTTTTAATGACTACACATTTGACACGAATATGTACATTTTGGTGTCAAATGTGTAGTGTCTAAAAAAGGACTACCTGAGAACCTAATGTAGCAGGAACTTATTACGAAAAGATTAAAACTGCTAAATAGGACTTTCACACTTTTCTACAGCCCCAGGCTCTACCTGAGCGGCTACGACCTTTCATCTTTCTCTCGGTGTAGCTACAGCTACCCCTCCAGAAATCTAAAAGCTCTCGCTCGTCTCAGCTAAACCCTGGCATCTGCACAAAAGTGTGAAAGTCCTATATACTTAAAACATATGAAAGTTATGGTGCTGTATCGACCAAACTCGGAAACCGCCCGGTCGGTAGAGGAGTTTGCGCATGAGCTGGAGCGTGAGTATCAGGCCAAGATTGATTTGGTTAATTTGGATACGCGCGATGGCGCGTCAACCGCCAGTTTATACGGTGTTGTACAATATCCGGCTGTGCTAGTGCTAGGTACAGACGGACAGCTTATTAAAGAGTGGCAAGGCACTATGCTGCCGCTCCGAAGCGAAGTTGCCTACTATACTCGGGCGTAGATACAAGCGGGCTTAGTCTGGTATAATGTCAGTACATACATTTCGCTTACACAAGCGGATGAGTGGCTATCACCCACGAATGTAGCAGGGAGAACGCGTTTTGTTAGTAAATCCTGACGGTCTGGTCCGTAAATCGCATAAGTAAGCGCTAAACATAGATGCCAGAGCATCTTGTTTGGAAGTCAGATGGTACCGTCCTTTACGTAAAAGGGATTCTGACAGCCAAGCAAGGTGCTTTTATATATTTTAAGGAGTAACGGTCATGAAATTCAAACAGGGTACACGACGCAAGGCCATCGATTACGAAAAAGATCTGGTTCAGTATTGGAAGAAGCATAAAACCTTCGAGAAATCAGTCCAACAGCGGCCAGAAGACAACGCCTTTGTGTTTTACGATGGACCGCCGTTTTTAACCGGCAAGCCGCACCATGGGCATTTGCTCATTTCTGCCGTCAAAGACAGCGTGGCACGTTATCAAACCATGAAGGGCAAGCGAGTCGAACGCCGTTGGGGATGGGATTGTCACGGACTGCCCGCTGAAGTGTTTGTGGAAAAGAAACTGGGTATTGCCAACAAAAAAGAAATTGGCACTAAAATTAGCATTGCTGATTATGTTAAAGCCTGCCGAGAGGCAATGGTTCAGACTGGCACAGAGTGGGAAGACACTATTGAACGGCTGGGGCGCTGGGTGGAATTTAAAGGCGCTTATAAAACCATGGATCCAGATTATATGGAATCAGTTTGGTGGGCATTCAAAGAATTGTACGAAAAAGGTAAGATCTACGAAGGCGAGAAAGTTCTTCTGTACTGCACCAAAGATGCCACGCCTATCTCTAAGTCCGAAGTTGCGATGGAGAACAGTTATCAGATGGATACCGATCCGAGTGTATTTGTATATTTTCAGCTCGAAGGCTCAAATGAGTATGTCTTGACCTGGACAACTACGCCTTGGACATTGCCTGCCAACGTAGCCATAGCCGTTAACGAAAGCCTCGACTACAGCCTCGTAGAATATAAGGGTAAGAAAATGTATGTCGCCTCGTTGGCAGTAGAAAAAGTATTTACTGACGAAAAACATCAGCCGCTCAACTATAAGATTGTAAAGAAGGTTAAAGGTAAGAAACTGGTAGGGAAGAAGTATCATCCGTTGTTTGAGAACCACGGTTCGGCTGCCCACCGTATCCTCAGTGCCGATTTTGTAACAGCCGAGGACGGTACCGGCATCGTGCACGAAGCTCCAGCTTACGGCGAAGAGGACTTCGATCTATGCGAGTCTCACGGCGTGCCGATTGTTTCGATCGTTGACGAGAACGGTAACTATACGCAAGGCCGCTGGCAGGGCCAGAATATCTGGGAAGTGAATAAAGAGATTGCCAAAACGTTGGTAGCAGAAGACAAAGCCCTTAAAGTTGACTATATAAAACACGAATATCCTCATTGTCACCGCTGTAATACAAAGCTTATGTATCGAGCTCACCCCAGCTGGTTTATGGATATACAGGCCCAAAAAACCAATATGCTAACTGCTAACGAGACAACCAACTGGATGCCGTCCCACATGAAGAATGGCAGGTTCAAACATATTTTAGAGTCAGCGCCGGACTGGAACCTGTCGCGGGATCGTTACTGGGCAACGCCTATACCGGTATGGCGTGGGCTGCGCGATGATGGTACAGAAGTTATAAAGGTGATTGGTTCTTACCAAGAATTTGAGCAATTAACGGGTAAAAAACTAGATGATTACCATTTACCGAATGTTATGAATGTGACCTTTAAGGTTGACGGCGTAACCTTAAAGCACATTGGTAAAGTGTTAGATTGTTGGTTTGAGAGCGGCAGTATGCCGTTTGCCCAGTTTCACTATCCATTTGAAAACAAGCAGACGTTCGAGCTAAGCTTTCCGGCTGATTTTATTATCGAAGCAATTGACCAAACCCGGGGCTGGTTTTACGCGCTGACCGCAGTTAATGTTGCCTTATTCGATAAATCACCATTTAAGAACTTGATATGTACCGGATTTATAAATGGCGCTGATGGCAAAAAGCTCAGCAAAAAATTAGGTAATTACATTGACCCAATGGAGCTAATGGATCAATACTCAGTAGATTCATACCGTTATCTTATGCTACAAAGCCCTTTGTTGAATGGCGAAGATTTTAAGCTACAAGATAAAGATGTCGGCGATGTGGCACGAAAGCTAAGTATGGTTTGGAATATGTACGACTTCTTTACCATGTACGCCGAAGTCGATGATTGGGAGTGGGGTGGTGATCTAAAAGACCCCAGTATTACTTCAGAAAACCTACTCGACCAATGGATTATCGGTCGGATCCATCAACTAACCCAAGAAGTTGAAAAACACATGGAGGCTTATGACATTCCAAATGCTGTAAAGCCAATCCTGCCGTTTATCGAAGACGCATCGAACTGGTATGTCCGCCGTTCGCGCCGCCGCTTCTGGAAGAGTGGTAATGACAGCGCCGATAAACAAGCAGCTTATGGCACACTACACTACGTTCTGGTGAGATTAAGTATGATATTAGCACCGTTTTCACCTTTTATAGCAGAGGAGCTCTACCGCAAGCTCACAGGAGGCGAGAGTGTACACTTACTCGATTGGCCCGCTTCTGGGCATGTTAATGACTTGCTCGTCCGCGATATGGCGTTCGTCCGCGAAATCATCAACGACGGCTTGTCGCAACGTGCTAAGGCTAAGATAAAAGTCCGCCAACCCCTCCAGTCGGTCAGCGTGCTTGATGAAAAACAGATACTGACTCCCGAGCTCCAAGAGATTATACTAGAAGAGCTGAATGTTAAAGAGGTGTTCACCCATACCCACACTGAGGCCTCACCGGTAGTTATGAATTTAAACATGAGCCCAGAACTAAAGCGGGAAGGTTTAATGCGTGAAGTAGTTCGCCATGTCCAGAATGCCCGCAAGCAGGCCGGTTTACAGGTTGACGACCGGATAATGTTGTCTTTTGAGGCAACCGGAGAATTACGTGAATCGATAACCATGTACGAAGACATAATTGCTGCCGAAACACTGGCTGCCACCGTAACGTACGGGGATACATACGATTTTGTCACCGACCTGAGCGTTGACGGCGTTCTGCTACAGATTTCGCTAAAAGCTAGCTAACGGGAAACGGAATGTTAGGCAGGGCGGTGATTAGCGGCATCCGCCAAACTGTCATACTTTTTGTGCAGTAAAGATATCTCACCCTCATGTTCGTCTATCGCAACGGCATGCTTATTAAGCCGTCCATCTAGGCGGTCGAATCTCTGGCTCATCATAGTCCCAAGTTCTTGTATGGCCTGACCAATGTCGGCAACGATGGTAGTTGTCGCTTTATCAATGCTGTTATGGATATCTTCTCGCCAGTCGTTGCGCAAGTCTTTCCCGAGATCATTTTTTAGGCTTTGCAGTTCTTTTTGCAGTTCTTTTTGCAGTTCTTGCTTTGTGACATAGTCTTTCATGCTACTTAGTATACCCCTTAACACTTTAAATAATATGTTTGAATCCCCTTGAAAAGGTTCCATATGACTACATTAGCAATCAATTATTAAATTTTTATTAACGTTAGGTAAAAATACAACAGCTTTTTTGTAATCATGGGTTAATGACCGGTTGCTAGCCCACCTTTGACAGAGAAAGCTCAATCTGTTAATATCAGTAGAGTCTTTTCAAAAAATAATGCAATTTTTAAGAGGTTAACTAGATGAAAAAAGCAGTTATTGTAACTGGCGGCCACCAGTATCTTGTGGCCGAAGGCGAGACAATCGATGTCGAACTCGTCAAAAGCGATAAACCAAAGCTCAACTTTGAGCCATTGTTGGTGATAGATGGTGCAAAAACTAGCGTCGGCGCACCTTCTGTTGCCGGCGTCACAGTCGCAGCTACTATCGTTGAGGCCGACGTAAAGCAAGACAAAGTCACCTCGATCCGCTACAAGGCTAAGAAGCGCGTACGCACCGTCCGTGGCCATCGCCAGCGTTTGACGACCCTCAAAATTGATTCAATTAAATAATACAAATTGTTTCATCTGGATCGGCCTTATATAAAATGACTGCACAGTAGCAGTTATTTTTTATTTTGCTAACAGGTTAAAAATACAAATTGAACACTTTTTATACTCAAAATTGCAATTAACCATAAAAAGTTCTTGCAAGAATTGTTCAGACCAGTCATACTAAAAACCAGCTATTTAATTTTTTAACAAAAACTAAATAGCAAACAAAAATAAAAACCTCAAAACAAAACTACAGACAAGTCGATGGTTTCCCGCAAACACCGACTTGTCTGTTTTTATTTACCTTAATTTATTGAGTCGATAGTTAATTAATCCGGATTTATAAAAAAACTAACCGATCCTACTTAATTGAGTAGCTTACCGTATAGGACTTTCATTACATTTTAATGAATGCCAGGTATAGAAGTCGAACGAGACGTATTAGGTCAACCAATTCATCGGTACTCACCAAGTTGGCTTTCGCTGACGAGACGGCAAGATCCCAAAAAGGGTTCAATATAAGTAGTGAAACAGTATAGCCATTACCAAATTATAGCACTAATACAGTGGGTAGCATGTCCTGTGGAAAACTATTTTAAACTGTCAAAAACTCATAATGATCAAGATAGTACGATCCGGCTAGTCTATTTAATGGCCAGTAGGCGCTTATCGTAACAGCCCTTTTATGGTACGCTAAAGGGAGTTAAAGGGTCAGGAAACGTGGAAAAGAAACAAACAATTATTGCGGTACTTAATCAAAAGGGCGGGGTTGGTAAAACTACCACCACGATTAACGTTGCCGCCTATCTGGCAAAACAAAAACGCCGAGTTTTAATAGTTGATGCTGATCCGCAGGGCAATGCCACCAGCGGAGTGGGCGTCAATAAAACTCAACTCGAACTAACATTGTGCGACGTACTAGTTTCTGCGGCAAACCTAACTAAAGTACTGCTGACGACTAATTTTGATAATATCGATATTGTGCCGACAAACGCCCGATTAGCCAGTGTTGAACTTGATCTTGCTACGGTGGCTAACAGAGAGCAACAACTGAAAAAGGCTTTGGCAGCAGCCACCGATTACGATTATGTTTTGATCGACTGCCCACCAGCCCTTGGTTTGCTTACCATCAACGCCCTAACCGCCGCCGATCAAATATTAATACCGGTGCAAGCCGAATATTATGCGCTCGAAGGGTTGAGCCAATTATTGCAGGTCATGCGCCAAGTCCAAGCGAACTTTAATCCTGATCTCGAGTTGCTGGGTGTCGTTATGACTATGTATGACAAACGAACATCATTATCAGAGCAAGTCTACTCCGAGGTAAAAAAGCATTTTGGCGAGAAATTACTGAACACGGTTATACCACGGAACGTCCGGTTAGCCGAAGCACCAAGCCACGGCAAACCAATTGCAGACTACGACCGTTGGAGTAAGGGTGCCCGGGCATATAAAAGTTTGGCCAGCGAAATTGATACACGCATAAAAGGGAAGGCATAATTATGGCAAAAACAGGACTTGGTAAAGGCTTCGGTAGCTTATTACCTGATAATTTTGACCAATCGATGTTACTCGATAAGCAAGATCGGGTGCAAAAGATACTAATACAAGATATAACACCTAATCCAGACCAACCACGGCAGACCATAAATTTAGAGGCAATTAACGAACTGGCTGCTTCGATTAATCAGTATGGTATTTTGCAACCGATTGTTTTAACCGAAATTGATGGTGCCTACGTTATTGTGGCGGGAGAACGTCGCTATCATGCCGCCAAAAAAGCAGGTTTGACCCATTTGCCGGCATTAGTGCGAACGACTAAAGAACTGGAACGCCTAGAAATTGGTCTCATCGAAAATATGCAGCGGGTCGATTTATCTCCACTCGAACAAGCCTTGTCAATTGCCCGGTTGACCGAGCAATTTAACGTTTCACAAAAAGATATTGCCGCTCGGCTCGGCAAAGCCAACACCACGATCATCAATACGGTACGTCTATTGCAGTTACCAGACTTTGCCAAAGATGCGCTGACAAACGGCGTAATTAGTGAAGGCCATGCCCGCTCGGTACTTGCCTTAAAAGACGCCAAGCATCAGCAAAAGTTGGTTACCAATATTGAACAATTTAATTGGTCTGTTCGCCGAGCTGAGCAGTTTGTAAACGAAGTTAAAGAAGAAAACAGCCCAACAACACCTGAAGAGAAGGCAAACAAGACAATCGTAAACGAAGAAACCAGCAAACAGCTGAGTACAAAATGGGGTTTTAAAGTCACCGTTGCCCATAAAGGTAAGGGTGGTAAAATTGCAATGAATTTTACAAGTCGCAAGCAACTCGAGGCCTTCATCGAGTTTCTAGAAAAACAAAGTCCGCGTTAATACTTATCGACTTTATCAAACGGGTATATCCGAAATTTGAGCATGCCAACGATATCATGTGACGGCACTGGGCCAAAGGCGCGAGAGTCTAGTGAGTTATTGCGATTATCGCCCATAACATACACACTACCAATCGGGACGACTTCATCAATCTCCCCGGTAGTAGTGGTAATAGCAAATTTTTCTGGACCGTCCTGATCAATTAAATGGCCGTCAGGGAATTCTGAATTAAAAACAGTAACCACACCGTCTTTTACTACTACTCGGTCGCCGGGTAAGCCGATGACTCGTTTAACAAGCTGCTTTTCATTAGCTGCCCCAGAGTTAATATCGCCTTTTAAGTTGAAGATAATTATTTCGTAGCGTTTTGGTACATAGTCCTTGCCCGTAATTTTTGACCAGGTTTTGCCAGTTTTGGTAACAATTAGGCGATCACCGTTCTGAAGCGTTGTTTCCATGCTGGGCCCGTCTACCTGATACGACTGAAAAACAAAATTAACCAGAAAAAGTGCAACAATAGGCGCCAAGATAATAATGAGTAAGGTGGAAAGAGTATCTTTCCACCTGTTGCTACCATCATTTTTAGCTTTTCTGTCGGGTGTTGTAAAATCTGTTACATCTTCGTTCATATACATACAAGAGCTTACCACAAATATGAATTTATCGCCTGCCCAAAAGCACAAAAGTCCTGTATAATTATTTACTTAGTACCTCATCATGCCTAAATCTTCGGCTCTGGGTATTAAGCACCAGCACATACGTGTTATTTTATGTTATGAACGATTTTAGAAACAAACAATTTGGTAAAAACAAACCCAGTCGTAACTCGATTGACGGTTTTAGACAGCCACGGCCGGGCGCTAATCGCACGCCACTTGCAAATGGTCCCAATCATCGCCAGATCGGTGATTTTTCGGCTCGTGGCGGCCTAACACCCGCCAATCAAAATCGAACCGTCCAGGCACCGGCACTCCAGCCAAAACCATCATTTGCCGATGAACCACTGCTAATCGCCAAAAAAACCTCAAAAATAGGCCGTCGCGGGTTTTTAGGCATCGGACGCCGTGATGCTACCGGTAAAAAAGTAAAAATGTCTCGCCGCCGCCGGGTCACATTAACGGTCGTGGCAATACTGACGTTGTTATTGCTGACCGTTGGCTTCTTGGCCTTTAAAGGTTACATCAATATTAACAAGGTACTTAAAGGTGGCGGCGGCGCGGCGGCGCTCGAATCCAATGTCGACCCTTCAAAACTCCGTGGTGAAGGAGACGGCAGGGTCAATATTTTACTGCTCGGAAGAGGTGGTGAAGGCCACGAGGCACCCGATTTAACGGATACAGTTATCGTAGCCAGTATTGACCCGATTGCCAAAGAAGCGTCGCTGGTTAGCTTGCCGCGTGACTTATACGTACCTGTTGGCGGCGGCAACGGATCTATGAAGCTCAATGCCGTCTACGTAACTGGTAAAAACGCCGCACTCGCAAAAACTTCACGCCAAAAACAAACTGATGAAATCAAGAAACAAGCTGACGAAGCCGGTTTTAGCCTGCTGGAGCAAACCATAGAAAAGAACTTAGGCGTGCCAATCCATTACCGGGAAATTATTGATTTCACCGGCTTTAAACAGGCAGTCGATACGGTGGGCGGTGTAACCGTGAACGTCCCATCTTCGGTAACCGAAAACATGCGTATTGACGGTAAGAACTACAAGCTAGATGTTAAGCCTGGTGTTCAGCAAATGGATGGTTTTAAAGCCCTGGCGTACACACGCTCACGCCACACAAGCGCGCGGGGCGACTTCGACCGTTCCGAACGCCAGCGATCGATCATAATTGCTCTCAAAGCGAAGGTTCTATCGGCCGGCACCTTCTCAAATCCGGCAAAGATTTCGGGCTTACTCGATACGCTCGGTGATCGAGTACAGACTAACTTTACAATTCAAGACTTAACACGGATCTATCAACTTGGTAACGAGATCGACCAGTCTAAAATCACATCGATTGGCTTGTCTGACCCTCCTAATAATTTTGTTACTACCGACAATATTGGCGGCCAATCAGTCGTTGTGCCTCGGTCTGGTGTTGGCAATTTTAACGAAATCAAAGGGTACCTCCGTAATCAGCTTAAAGATAGCTTTATACGTGACGAAAATGCCAGCATCGCGGTACTTAACGGTACTAGCAAATCCGGACTGGCAACCCAAAAAGCTGATGAACTTAAGTCATTTGGTTATAATATTACGGCAGTGGATAACGCCCCGACCCGTAGTTACACCAAAACTACAATTGTTGACCTGCGCGGTGGGGCAAAGAAATACACCAAGAATTACCTAGAGAAACGCTTCGATGTTAACGTAACGAGCACCTTGCCCGATGCGACAATTGTTCCCGGAACGGCTGACTTTGTTATAATACTTGGTAGTGATCAATCTGAAGCTCAGCGATAATGGTTAACGTTCTACCGGGAAAACTGCGGCCGACCCGAGGTTTCGCACACTTTTTTCACCTTGGTCTTATAGTTATTTTGCCTATATTGGTATTTATTTTTGTTAGGATTGACCTGTTTACTGTCGCGCTTGCGGTTATTTTACTAAGTAAATGGCGCATTTTCGCAGTCCGTCCCCGCCACTGGCTGGCGCATTTTCGGACCAATGCCGTCGACATTATTTTTAGCGTTTCAATTTTAGCATTTATGGTGAGCACCACATCTATGAGCTGGCAATTAATCTGGCTTGTCATATTTGAAGTATGGGTACTCTATATAAAGCCAAGGTCTAGTCCGCTTATGGTCTCGATACAAGCGTTACTAGCCCAGCTCTTCGGCTTAATTGCGTTATTCTTTGTTACCGTTGAAAAAATTGATTTAACAATATATATCGCAGCTACCGCGGCAATATTATATTTTTGTAGCCGCCACTTCTTCGCCAGTTTCGACGAAAAAAACTTTAATGCTTATAGTTGGACTTGGGCGTTATTCGGTGCCTGCTTAACGTGGTTACTTGGCCATTGGCTACTATTTTACGGCCCAATCGCCCAGCCGGCCGTAATATTAGCAGTTTTAGGCTATGGCTTCGCCGGACTCTACTATTTGTCAGAGACAGACAGGCTGTCAAAACTCGTTCAGCGCCAGCTTATATTTGTTATGATCACGGTCATCGGTATAATTCTTCTCCTTTCCAATTGGGGAACAAGTACTATATAATTTAGATATGAACCCAGACACATTACCGCCCATCCAAAAGCAGCCCGAGCAACAACCTAAGCACACCGATAACACCTCAAAACAACGTATTATGGCGCTCGCGCTGATTATCATTTTTAGCACGAGTTTTGGGTTTTTAGGCGGTTACTTTGGTGACCGTGCCCAAAAAACGGGTGGCTTAACCGGCACCTCGGAGCGGCGAACAGTTAGTAGCCAAAGTGAGTTAATCACCCAGTTAGTCAAAGAAGTCGGGCCAAGTGTCGTCTCGATTGACGTGACCAGCCAAGGCGTTCGGCGAACCTTTTCGGGCAACCGCGCCGTCGAACAACGCAGCGCCGGCACCGGCATTATTATTGACACAAACGGTACCATTATTACCAATAGGCACGTTATACCCGCTGGTGCATCCGCCGTCAGCATTACATTATCCGATGGCACCCAACTTGATAATGTTGAAGTGCTTGGCCGCACTAATGACAACGACACTCTTGACATAGCATTTTTAAAAATCACCGATAAAAAAGGCAAAGAGCTAAAGCCTGCCAAAATCGGCGACTCCTCAAAAGTAGAAGTCGGCCAAGACGTCGTTGCTATCGGTAACGCTCTCGGTCAGTTCCAAAACACCGTAACCTCCGGCATTATTTCTGGCTACGGCCGCAGCGTCAAAGCCGGAGGGTTAGAGGGCGGTGCCAGTGAAAGCCTACAAAACCTCTTTCAGACTGATGCGGCAATTAATGAGGGTAATTCAGGCGGCCCATTGGTAAATCTAAATGGTGAAGTCATTGGTATCAATACGGCGATTGCCGGCGATGGTGCCCAAAACGTCGGCTTCGCCATTCCTATAAATGACGTTAAGGGTTTGATTACTAGCGTCCTACGTGACGGCAAGCTACTGCGGCCATATCTGGGTGTTCGTTACGTCACCCTAAACGACGACGCGGCGTTTGAATACAGTCTTGAGACCAAACGAGGCGCCTACGTTGCCCCGGGGGAGGGCGGCTCACCGTCGATTATCCCCAATAGCCCAGCCGCCAAAGCCGGTATCCGCGAAGGTGACATCATTACCAAGGTAAATAACGATTCAATCAACGAGATGAACAGCCTTGTATCATTATTGGGCCGCCACTCAGTCGGCGACAAAGTAACACTTACCATTATCCGCGACGGTAAAGACCAGCCAGTCGACGCGACGCTCGAAGCAGCCCCTCAAAACTAAGAGCCTGACCCAAAAAAGAATGAGTGGTTTGTGTCTAAGCTTAAAACACCACTTTTTGAAAGTATGACCTAAGTATGCCTCCTATACATACTTTGACTAGTTGAGAGTATGAACGTAATGCATACTCTCAAAAGTAGACAATAACAGATATCCAGAACACAGCAGTTCTAAGGGGTTCGGCCTTTGTTTATGGTGTAAAGTTGCACTAATACATCGCTCCGCATTAACTTATAACCGGCATTTTTAGCCAATGTTTCCACAGAGCCATGCTGTTTCTCAAGTGACTCGGTCAAGACATATCGCGGCTTAGGCCGAAGCGCCCGCACTTGTTTCCAAAAAATGCGATAGTGGTTTAACCCGTCCAGTCCCGAAAATAGCGCCAGTGCCGGTTCTTGTTCAATCTCGGGGCTAGTAACCAGGTTTTGTGGCACGTACGGCAAATTAGCGAGTAAAATCTGATAGGGACCACCAGCTAAATCTGTAAGCAAATCCGACAGATAATACTCTAAACGTAAACCGTATTGTTCGGCGTTATGGTTGGCGACGCCCAGCGCGTCGGCGTCAATATCGTACAGATGAACAGTCGCCTCCGGTATTTCTAGCGCCACGGTAACCCCTAGGCAGCCAGAGCCGGTGCCGATATCGGCGATCCGTGGCATCTCTAGGTCGGTTGTTTTTACCAACTCGATAAAACTTTCTGACTCTGGCCGTGGTACTAGCACCCGTGAATTCACCATAAACCGCCGCCCGTAAAAATCCTTAAACCCCCTAATGTAGGCGAGGGGAGTATGGCTTAGGCGTTTTGTTAGTTTGTACTCTAATTCTCGTATCTGTAAATCGTCCAGTACGTGCTCTGGGTGCGTGTGCACCCACGACTTGTCCTTGCCAAACAAGTCAGCCAGCAATACCAAGGCGTCGGTGCGCCCATTAGGTATATCAGCTTGCTGCAAACGTATCATTGAATCTATTAGCCAGTTAGCAATCGTCATCAAAGATTATTCTTGATTGATTAGTTCGCGTTCGAACGCCTGTAATTTTTCAATCAAATCACCGATGTCGCCTGCTAGCGCCGCCGGAATATTGCTGCGCGAGTAACCAATTCGGTGATCGGTAATCCGGTCTTGCGGGAAGTTGTAGGTACGGATTTTTTCAGATCGGTCGCCGGAGCCGATCAGTTTTTTACGGGAGTCAGATAGCTCTTTTTGCTCGGCATCGATCTTGGCTTGCAGCAAGCGGCTACGCAGGACGCTCATAGCTTTTTCTTTATTCTTGATCTGTGACTTTTCGTCTTGATTAGAAACAACTAACCCGGTGGGCAAGTGGGTGATGCGCACGGCGGAGTCCGTCGTGTTGACGCTCTGACCACCGTGGCCGCCGGCGCGGTACACATCAATCCGCAAATCCTGCGCCCGAATCTCAATATCGGTTTCTTCGGCTTCTGGCATAACAGCGACCGTTACAGTACTGGTATGGACGCGCCCCTGCGACTCGGTGGTCGGGATGCGCTGTACTCGGTGCACGCCGGCCTCAAATTTGAGGTTTTTATAGGCAAAGTCGCCACCGATTTCAAAAACGACTTCTTTAAAACCACCCGCCTCGGAGGCGCTTTCGCTAATATGCTCTGTTTTATAACCGTTCGTTTCGGCCCAGCGGGCATACATACGATACAATTCGCCGGCAAACAAGCTGGCTTCGTCGCCACCGGCGGCCGCTCGAATCTCGACGACGGCGTTGCGTTCGTCGTTTGGATCTTTGGGTGTTAGAGCTTCTTCGAGCGCCGTGGCCGTCTCTTCTTTTTTGGCCTGCAAGCCTCCTAGCTCTAGGTCAGCCAGTTCGCCCAGTTCTCCGCCAGACTCAATCATTTCGCGGGTAGACTGCAGTTCTTTATCGACTTGCTTTAGCTCGGTAATCAGGTTAACCGTATCTTCCAGATACTTTTGCCGCCGCGCCAGCTTAGGGTACACTGGGTCGCCATAAATAGCCGGATCTTCCAGTTGTTTCTGAAGTTCCGCGAGTTCGGCGCGCAGGGCTTGTTCTTTTTGTTCCATAATCTTTCTTAATCATAACAAAAGGCCGGTAGATCCCGGGCCTTTTTCTTTGTTAGCGTAATTAATTCGCGCTTTTCGCGTCAGCCAACGTGGTTGGCGCGGCTTGTTCTTTGCGGTTTTTACCACCACGGGCGGCGGCTTCTTCGCGCTTTTTGGCGGCGGCGGCGGAGCGGGCTTTAAACTTGTCGACGCGGCCTTCGATGTCGACGAGCTTTTCTTGTCCGGTGAAGAATGGGTGGGAGGCGCTGCTAATGTGTACTTTGACGAGTGGATATTCGTTACCGTCGGTGTGCTTGATTTTGTCGTCGGTTTTAACAGTCGACATCATCAAAAAAGTGGTGCCTTCTGACAGGTCTTGAAATATAACAGGACGATAGTTTTTTGGGTGGATATCTTTCTTCATGTGGGGTTCTCCAGCTCTTAATTGTTCCGGTCGGTTAGCGAGGTGAGCTACTGGCTCGCAGTCGATAGTTCCGGACGTAATTTTATGTTCTGATAGCAACAACTATACGCTAACAGTAGTAAATAATCAAGTAATCTGTTACAATAAACTCACTGTTAATTAAGCAGCTTTGGGAAACATTCCTCCGATGCGAATCTCGTGCAGAGAACGCAAAGGCCCCCTTGGCGAAGAGAAAGGATACACACTATGGCTACTGTTGATGTAGACATTAAACAACTATTAGAGGCCGGAGCGCACTTTGGCCATAAAACTAGCCGTTGGCACCCTAAGATGGCACCGTATATCCATAGCAAACGGGCCGGTAGTCATATCATTGACCTAACTAAAACGGTTGAGGGGCTCGAAGAAGCGTTGGCATTTGCCAATAAAACTACTGCCAGTGGCAAGCAGATCTTGCTGGTTGGTACCAAGCGCCAGGCAAAAGATATTGTCCGCAAAGCGGCCGAAGATACGCAGATGCCGTTTGTGGTAGAACGTTGGATCGGCGGTATGCTCACCAATACAGCGACCATAAATGGCCGTATTAAGCACCTTAAAGACCTCGAAACTAAAATGGCTTCTGGTGCACTCGAAGCCAAGTACAACAAGCTCGAAGTTCAGCGCTACCAAGAAGAAATTGACCTAATGAACCACCAATACGGTGGCATTAAAGATATGTCAGCTAAGCTCGGCGCTGTCTTTGTAGTCGATGTGATTACCGAAATGAACGCCATCCGCGAAGCTCGCAAACTGGGTGTTCCGGTTATCGCTCTTGTCGACAGTAACGCCGATCCGCGCCTGATCGACTACGTCATTCCGGCCAACGACGACGCCATTAAAACCATCGACTTAATTGTTAGTTATTTCGTCAGCGCGATTAACGCTGGCCGGGCCGAACAAGCTAAAAAAGCGCCGGCACCTGACAAAGACGAAGCTCCTGCGGCTGCCGCAGCTCCTGCAGCAGCCCCACAAGCCCCTGTTACCGCTGGTGTTTCTTAAGGCCGCAAGGTTACGCCTAAAGGTTGCATAATCACGTTTCATTAAATAGTAATGAAACAAGAATATGTACTAAAAACACCCCTAGTAAACTAATATAAGGATACAAACTATGGCAGAAAACCCCATCTCGATCGAAGAAATTAAACGGCTGCGCAGCCTGACTGGCGTTGGTATTACCGATGCTAAAAAAGCGCTAGTCGAAGCCGAAGGCGACTTTGACAAAGCATTGCAGGCAATGCGTAAAAAAGGCCTGACAAAGGCCGAAAAACGAGGGGAGCGCGAAGCGCGAGCCGGCGTTGTAAGCACCTATAACCACGATAACCGCATTGGCGTAGTGGTTGAAGTTAATGCCGAAACTGACTTTGCGGCCCGCAATGACCAATTTACCGCGCTGGTTAAAGATATCGCCATGCATATTGCGGCGAGTAATCCGAGTTACGTGAGCGTCGACCAGGTTCCAGAAGAGGAACAAGCTAAAATGACTCAGGAATTTACCGAAAAAGCCAAAGCCGAAGGCAAGCCCGCCAACATGCTCGAGCAGATCGTCGGTGGCATGATCAAAAAGTATTACGCCGAACGCTGTTTACTCGACCAACCGTTTATCAAGAACCCAGACCAGACCGTTGGACAGTACATCAAAGAAGAGGGCATCGCCAAGCTGGGCGAAAACATCGTCGTCCGCCGCTTTAGCCGCATCGCCATAGGCGAAGTTGAATAAAAAACTAGACACAAACATATATTTGTGATACAATAAGTAATTATGAGTTTTGAAATTAACCAATCAGAGGTTGCATTTGAGGCGCTTGCTATTCGCGCCGACGTTAAGCAATCCCGTGAAGCAATGTTAAGCCAGGCAAACGGCCATCTGTCAGACGATGAGCGGTTTGCTCTAATAGATGAACAGCTCGACATAGAATACCGACTCGCCCTTAAAGCAACTCGGCAGCAAGTCGCCCAAGAAGACTTGTTTTTTACAAATCCCAACACAGTCGAACAACGCACTCGAATGCAACGTGCTTTAGGCTGGTGCGCCAGTCAAATAGCGCACAATATAAAGAGTATAGGCGTATGAACCAGCCTAACTCCCTGTATCGCCATAACAGTGCACCTGCAGCTAATGTGTCTCAGTCTTTACGAAACCTTGGCGGCTTAGCTCTTGAACGCACGTTAGCGCTGTCGATGGAGAAGGCTTTTATGGCAACTATTCGTACTGGTGCCGCTTTGATTGTTGCAAAAGAAGCGGTTGCCGATAGCTATCAGCATCATTTTGACGGCTCAGACGAATCGCGCAATTCTTAAAAGAGTAGTAGAATACCTGCATGAGTCCACAAGAAGTCGTTACCCAAGCCAATACTAAGTTTCATGCCGCCGTTGTGCGTTTTGAAGCCGAAATTAAAAAACTCCGGACGGGTCGGGCTCACCCGAGCATGCTCGAGAGCGTGGTGGTAGAGGCCTACGGCCAGCCGATGCCGTTAATCCAGCTGGCTTCTGTTAGTACGCCCGAAGCGCAGCTCTTACAGATTACTCCCTTTGATCCGGCTAATTTACAGGCAATTAACACTGCTATCCGCGACAACCATAGCCTAGGCATGAACCCAAGCGATGATGGGCGAGTTGTTCGTGTGCCGATCCCTCCGCTAACGACCGAACGACGCCAGCAGATTGTTAAGCAATTGGGTGAAAAAGTCGAAGATTGTCTGATTGCTATGCGCGGAGTCCGCCGCGACAGCCTAAGCGAATTCGACCAAGCTAAAAAAGATAAAGATATTGGCGAGGACGACCACAAACGATATAGTAACCAAGTTGATGAAGCCATGGCTAAGCACAAAACGACTGTAGACCAGCTGGCAAAATCCAAAGAAACCGAGATCATGACGGTTTAGATAGCTTTATCTAAAATTGTTAATACGCGACACACCTAATCGTATATAATTCGTATATACTCCCTACCTCTGTTAGCTATATATACCCAGTATATATAAATTATATACGATGATTATGTTAGCTTTTAGGCATGTACAACTGGTTTCAAAACTCACTACAAAACGCCCGGCTTCACAGATCAGGTATAAGCATTTTGACAAGCATGATATAATAGTAAATAATGAGTTTTGAGCAAAAGGCAAACAGGGAACCTGGTGTTCCGAGAGTGGAATATAGCATGGCTGCCTATAATCCCCATGATGACAGGGACGTCTTAGCCGACATGAACTTCCAGGCCGGTGGCATCGACAGCGGAGCACAGTTATTCATCGATACGTTTAGCAGAGAGGGAAGTGCGATCGCCCAAGCGCCGGACTTAGAAAATGCTAAATATTGTTTAGGCGTAGCACTCGACGGACATACTATTGACCGGCTGCCAAACGCCTCGCTACGTGGTAGAAAGCGCACAATTAACTCTAACGTAAGTGATATGTATGGCTACGGCGCTGGAATTGCCCACCAGCTTGTTCAGTTTGTCCACAATAAGCCAGCCGATGGGTCAGCCATTGGCTTTAGTCTTCAAGCCAATTTTCACGATTTAACAGAGTTAAATACCGAACAAAACAGCGACTTGTTCGTACGCGACCAAGTTGCCAATGGTATTGTCCGGGGATTGATAGAGGCAAGCAGAAGCCAGGAAGCTGATAAAAGTTCAATTGCGCGTAAACTGCATTTTTACGTTCAGCCCCAAGACTGGCTGGTTAAGCGCATTTATCAAAGTGATATAGCTCAAATTCAGCCGCTTGCCACGAAATTAGAAGATTTGCTCACTACTAATAAATTACGTATTGGTTCATCAGAATCTTTTTCACGCATAAGCCATCAGTTACTTGTCCGGGCAGTGGAACTTCAGACAACACAGCCTGAATTTACCGAGGCTTCAACCGTACATCATGTATTAGCGGGTGTAACCACAGATAATAAAAAGTGTCCGGTTGATTTTGAGAAACTATTTAAGTTTATGAACATATTTCAAAATCATCCTCGCTCTGGCTTACAGAGTTATAACTTATCTGATCTTAATGAAATTACCAAAACTACCTATGAGGCGCAGGCTCAGGTCAGCGATAGGATTATGTATATCGCAACGGCTTCGAATAAAAAAGTAGTTCCGTCCAGCCCCGAAATTACTACGGTTCGTAGACTCGGCCATTGTGCTAGAATGTTTGCCGAACAGGCTTCGGGAGTACTGAATACGCAGCTAAGGCCTATTATGACTAAAGTTGATTTGACCGTCCGATATCCTGACCTTGAACCCAGCGATCACCGAGAATTATTTAACTTATTTTTACAGGGTATAACAGCGCGCACACTACATATCCACGCCCGAACGTTATTACAGGCTGAATTAGCCGAGTCAGACGCCTCGTAACGTGCTAAAATAGTAATAATGTCGGTTTTCCTTTTGATATTGAGTGTAGTCATGTTTATTGGCTTGGTGGTGATCCATGAATTTGGGCATTTTGTTGCTGCCCGGCGCGGTGGCGTCGAGGTCGAAGAGTTTGGAATTGGCTTTCCGCCACGTGTTTGGTCTAAAAAGGTAAAAACGAAAAATAGTAAATTCTTATTCACGGTTAACGCGCTGCCGCTTGGCGGCTTTGTCCGCTTAAAAGGCGAAAGTGATGCTGCCACCCAAAAGGGCAGCTTTGGGGCTGCTCCGCTGGGCACAAAAGTTAAGATTATGTTGGCTGGTGTAGTCATGAACTTCGTTGCCGCGCTGGCCTTGTTTACGCTGCTGGCGCTGATGGGTATGCCCAAGCTCGTCGACAATCAATTTACGGTTGCCAGTGATACCAAAGTCACCCGCGAGGTCACCGTTTTGGCTGCCGAAGTCGATAGCAACCAACCGGCCGGCCGTGCCGGCATCCAAAACGGTGACCAGCTCATATCCATTGATGGAACCAAGCTAACCAATCCCACCCAAATTGGTTCGATAGCGCGCGACAACGCCGGTAAAACGATTCCGTTTGTTGTTCGGCACGATGGCCAGCAGCGTGAGGTTCAGGTTACGATTAACGCCGAGAACACCGGTAATGGTTTTGTAGGCGTAGTACCCGGCCGCGAGGGCATTCAACTGCAAAAAAGCACTTGGTCGGCGCCGGTGGTAGCGGTTGGCTTGACCAAACAGCTCACCGGGCTGACCTTTAAGGGTATCGGCACAGCCTTTAGCAGCCTGTTTAAGGGCGACACTAAGACCGCTAAAGAACAAGTCGCCGGACCAGTTGGCATCGCAGTAATTTTAAACGAAGGTAGTAAAATCGGCATTAACTTTGTGCTGTTTATTATCGCTATTCTTTCGCTGTCGCTGGCAATTATAAATGTCTTGCCTATCCCGGCACTCGACGGCGGCCGTCTATTCGTATTGCTGTTATTTAAGGCACTCAAAAAGCCACTTACGAAATCGCGCGAAGAGGCAATCCATGGCGCCGGCTTTGTGGCGCTGATGGGACTGTTTGTTTTAATCACCATTGTTGACGTCCAGAGATTCTTTTAAAAAACACCAGTTCTATGGAACACTCCCACTTTACCCGCCCACCCGACCCGGAGAAACCAGCCGATAAGCCAACCGGCCGTTTTGGCCCGGGTTCGGCTTTGGCGGTGACGGCACTGGCGTACGTTGGCTCGCAGGTTGTGGCCGGCTTAGCATTGGCGTTGTATATCCAGTTAAGTGGTAAAAATCCCACCGAATTTGCCGACGCCTTTCAGGCC
>JBPCJO010000014.1:0-2833 GCA_051005235.1 Saccharimonadales bacterium (SeqCode) | reverse complement strand
GCCTCGCATGGCCGCGCCTTACCATTTCAACGCAAAACCAGCCATATTTTTGTACAGGTAGAAGGCGAAGTACGCGTACCAAAGAAACCGGCAGCAGTCGTTAAAACCACAGGAAAGGCACAATAATGGGACAGAAAGTTAATCCAATTAGCATGCGCCTTCAGGTCAACAAAGATTGGCGCAGTCGCTGGTTTGCATCAAAGAAGGACTATGCTGCTTACTTGACGCAAGATCTTAAAGTTCGTCGTATGATTGCCGACAAGCTTGGTTCTCGAGCTGCTATCAATAAGATTGATATCGAGCGCTCACCAAATATCGTGACCGTTACTGTCTCTACCGCTAAGGCTGGTGTTGTTATCGGACGTGGTGGCTCAGGTGCCCAAGAACTCAAAGCCGCGATCGAAAAGATTTACGGCGTACAAACCCGTGTCAACATCGAAGAAATTAAGAAATCAGAACTGTACGCTAAACTAGTTGCCGAAAACATTGCTCACCAGCTCGAACGACGCATTTCGTTTCGCCGTGCGATCAAGCAATCTTCAGCTGCTACTATGCGGGCTGGTGCCTTGGGTATCCGTATTCAGGTCGCCGGTCGACTTAATGGAGCAGAAATGTCCCGCACCGAAAAAGAAGTTGCCGGTTCGGTGCCACTTCACACCATCCGCGCCAATATCGACTACCATGCTGCCCGCGCTAAAACACCGGCTGGTATCATTGGCGTAAAGGTATGGATTTATAAAGGAGAGGCATTCTAATGTTAATCCCTAATAAAACTAAATACCGCCGCGTCATGAAGGGTCGCATCAAAGGCCCTGCAACCAGCGGTAACACAATCGCTTTTGGTGATTATGCGCTACAGTCAATGGGGTCAGAACGCATTACTTCTCGCCAGATCGAATCTTCCCGTCAGGCGATGACCCGTTACATCAAACGTGGCGGTAAAATCTGGATCCGCATCTTCCCTCATACGCCGGTAACCCGTAAGGCGCTTGGCCTCAAAATGGGTGGCGGTAAAGGCTCGCCAGAATTTTTTGTCGCTAAAGTCCGACCGGGCACCGTTTTGTTTGAAATGCAAGGCGTTAGCGAAGAAGTTGCCCGCGAAGCAATGCGACTGGCTGGCCACAAGCTACCGATTAAGACTAAGTTTATTATGCGGGAGGTTGAATAATGAAAACCACCGAGATTAGAAAAATGCCGACCGCCGAAATCGCTACCAGCGTTACGACGATGCGCGAAGAAATTTCTGAGCTGCGCCGACGAATCCATATGGGTGAAACCCAAAATGTCCGTGTGCTGCGTAGCAAGCGTAAAGACCTGGCCCGACTTTTGACAATTATGAGCGAAAACCTCGCAAAGGAGACCAATTAAATGGCTAAAACACTCATTGGTACCGTTTCGTCGGTGGCTCCAAACAAGACAATTGTCATCACGATCCATACACGCAAAACGCACCCAATCTACAAGAAGCAATATACCGTGTCATCAAAATATATGGCGCACGACGAAAATAACGACTGTAAGGTGGGTGACAAAGTTTCGATCATTGAAACTCGGCCACTATCGGCCCGTAAGCGCCACACTCTACATAGTGTTATTCAACGTGCCGTGCTAACTAAAGAAGATAAAGACGCTATCGAAACCAGCGCCCAGTCGCCTGAAGCGGAGGAAGCCAAGTAATGATCCAACAAGAATCACGCTTGATTGTCTGCGACAACAGCGGCGCCAAAGAAATCCTCTGCATTCGCGTGCTCGGAGGCAGCCGCCGCCGTTACGCTCATGTTGGCGATGTTATTACCGCAACTGTTAAACAAGCCAATCCAAACGGCACCGTTAAAAAGAAATCTGTCGTTCGCGCAGTGGTTGTTCGTACTAAAAACACGATTCGCCGCAAAGACGGCTCAACTATTAAATTTGACGACAACGCCGCGGTTATCATTGGTGAAGATAAACTGCCACGCGCAACCCGTATCTTTGGTCCGGTTCCTCGTGAACTGCGAGATCAAGGCTATGCCAAGATTATCAGCCTTGCACCGGAGGTACTTTAATTATGAAACTCATGAATATCAAACCTACTATTTACAAAATTCGACTCAAGAAAGACGACACCGTTATCGTTTTGGCTGGCAAATATAAAGGCAAGACCGGCAAAGTCACTGCTACCCATCCAACTGAGAACAAGGTGACTGTCGAAGGCATTAACATCGTCAAAAAGGCTACCAAGCCCAACAAGCAGTACCCCCAGGGCGGCATCATTGAGATCACCAAACCAATTTGGGTAAGCAAAGTGGCCCTCCAGGAACCGACCAGCAAAAAAGCCAGCCGCATTGGTTACTCAGAAGATAAAGCAGGTAAAAAGATTCGCATATTTAAGCGAACCGGAAAGGAAGTAAAATAATGGCCACAACTACTAAACCAGCTGCTAAGCCGGCTCCAAAAAAACCTACTGCTAAAAAAGCGGCGCCAGCTATTTCTGCTTCTGCTGCCCGGCTTCGTAAAGAGTATATCGAACAGTATGTTGACGAACTCAAAGATGAGCTGAAAGTAAAGAATGTTCATAATGTGCCAAAGCTCGAAAAGATCGTCATTAACATCGGTATGGGTCGTGCTAAAGATGACAAGAAATTGTTTGAAGTCGCCACCAACACCATTGAGAAAATTACCGGCCAAAAGCCAATCAACACTTACTCTCGACTCAACATTGCCAGCTTTAAGCTGCGCGAGGGTAACAAGATTGGTATTAAAGTCACATTACGCGGTGATCGCATGTATGAATTCATGGATCGTTTGATTAATATCGTCTTACCTCGTCTGCGTGACTTCCATGGTGTATCTA
>JBPCJO010000013.1:0-25599 GCA_051005235.1 Saccharimonadales bacterium (SeqCode) | reverse complement strand
GCACACCGTTCATCATTGGCGAGTCTTGGTTTGGTGAACTAGAAATTTTAAGCTGGCCACCTTCTTGCGTCAACCAAACCCAACCACTCCCAAAACGAGCGACCGCGGCAGCCGCGAACTGCTCTTTGAATGATTCAAAACTCTCGAATGACACGTTAATCATCTCTGCCAGCGCACCGTCTGTCTTACCGCCACCGTCAGGACTCATAATTTCCCAGAAAAAACTGTGGTTATAGTGGCCGCCGCCGTTATTACGAACCGTAGTACGAATGTTTTCTGGTAAAGCATCAAGATTCTGGATAAGTTCTTCGACTGATTTATTGGCGTGCTCCGTTTCTTTGACGGCACCGTTGAGTTTATCTACATACGTCTGGTGATGTTTAGAGTGATGGAGTTCCATGGTTTGTGCGTCAATATAAGGCTCACGCGCATCATAGGCGTATGGTAAATCTGGTAATGTGAACATGGTATTCCTCCGGTTCTGGTTATTGTTAGTTATGAGTATAAACTTCAGCTATTAGATTTCTGTGAATTTTCTTGCCGCCAAGCCGCAATCTGCCCATGGTTCCCGCTCAATAACACGTCCGGCACTTTCATGCCTTCAAACTCCTCTGGCCGAGTATACTGTGGAAACTCCAGCGTTTCGCCGTCGCTAAAGCTCTCGATCAGGGCGCTGGCCTCGCCTCCTAAGACGCCGGGGATTAAGCGAATCACGCTATCGGCCAGTATCATAGCTGGTAGTTCACCTCCTGTAACTACATAGTCTCCAACGGAAATTTGACTGTCAATGAGAGTCAGTACACGCTCATCAATACCTTCGTAGCGGCCACAGACAATGATCATACCCTTGCTCGCATCGGCGATCGCTTGCGACCGGGCCTGCTTCAGTTGTTCGCCCCGTGGTGACATATAATAAGTAACTGCTTCCGGGTCACGCTCACGCGCCTCTCGAATGGCTGCAAAAAGCGGTTCAACGCGCAGTAACATACCGTCACCGCCCCCATACGGTGTATCATCGACGGTCTTACGCGGTCCGAGGCCATACTGGCGCAAGTCGATGTAGCGATACTCAACAATGCCTTTGTCTTTGGCTTTGTATAGCATGCTCGTTTCGAACATGGGCGGAAACATCTCTGGGAATAAACTAATGAACTGAATTAGCATAATGCTATTATCTCACAGATTGAGAACTAGTGTTCAGCAATAAAAAATCCCGAACGATGTGTTCAGGACTTTTTATCACATAAAGCTCCAATTCAATTTTGAATTGCTCGCATGAGCTTTTTTATGTTTGTTTTTGCAACTGGCGTAAACCAAGGAGACTAAAAAATAGTATAGCTAACGGCACCAGTTTTGACAAGTGTTAGACGTCTAAGTCGTCAAGTTCATGCAGTTCACGCCGGGTTTTGGCAACAGCGTCGCTGGTGTTTTCTTTTTCTTTTTCTTCGACGACATCAGCGTCTGCATCGTCATCAGATTTGGTAGTGGTGGTCGCAGTTACCGCATTATCGGTGTCCGAGGCAGTACTATCACCACCCCATGCGCCACCTTTCGAGCTAGCTTCAGACTCAGCCCCACTGCTGCCAACACCATTATCAATAATTTTTAGATTATAACGGGCATCGTTTTTAGTACCCAATGCACGAAGTAAGGTGCGGACACTTTGCGCGGTTGCGCCACGCTTCCCAA
Source organism: Saccharimonadales bacterium (SeqCode) (assembly GCA_051005235.1). Lineage (GTDB taxonomy): Bacteria > Patescibacteriota > Saccharimonadia > Saccharimonadales > 2-12-FULL-41-12 > JALQXV01. The sequence goes on along the minus strand of JBPCJO010000013.1, from coordinate 23,910 downwards.
TTACACGGCCAAGGTCTTCCGGATCAACGGTCAATTCGAGGAGTACCCCTTTTTCGTCAATGCGGCGTTCGATTTGGACAGCTTCTGGTTTTGTAACAAGCGATTTAATAACAAATTCGACAAATTGCTGATCGATACTCACCGATTTCCTCCCTCTCTATACGTTACAGATTTGTATTGCTCCTTCATTATAACAAAACAAAAAACAAAAAGATAAGCGCTTTCTGCCTATCTTTATTTAATAATCGGTATAACTAAGCTTTGGCTTCGGGTTCTTTGTCGGCTTCTTTAGGTGTAGCCTCGGCAACTTCGACTGGTTCGGCAGCTGGTTCTTCCGCGACCGCGGCGTCATCTTCAGTTGCTTCGGCGGTTTCTGGCTCTGCGGTTACCTCGGGAGCGTCAGTGGTTTCGGCTGAGTCAGTTGGAGCGTCAGTAGCAGCTTCTGGGGCGGTCTCGGCTGCTTCTACCTCGGCGGCCGGTTCTTCGGCAGGTACTTCTACTGCTGGCTGGTTTTTACGAAGTTTTACCGCGTTACGAGTAGTGCGGGTGTGGGTACTGGCTTGCTTTACCCAAGATGGCAGTGTAATCCCTTCGCTAGTAAATAAACGAGCAACGCGTTCGGACGGCTGCGCGCCGTGAGTTAAATAAAACTCAGCCTTATCTTTCACCAAAGTATTGGTTTTAGCGTGAGGATCGTAACTACCAAGTAACGCAACGTATTTACCGCTACTCGGCGTCTGACGGACGTCTTGAACAACAATTCGGTAAGTAGGGTGACCTTTACGGCCTAAACGCTGCATACGGATAGCTAACATATATAAATAACTCTCACTTTCTTATTAAGCCAATACATGACTCGTATTAGAATACTAAATTGATTTGCGCTTATTATAACGTGCAACCGTATCTGTTGTCAATCAGTCCTGCTTGGCAAATAACAATATTCTTTATTATTTAACTCTCCAGCACTTAAAAATCTGTACTATACCTGCGTTTCATTAAAACTTAATGAAACGCAGGTATAGTAACGAATAACAATGTGTCGAACCAGAAAATCACTCAGTTGGCACTACTGATTTATAGTAGTCGAGCGCCTCTTCGGCAGCCATCTGCTGACCAATTTGCTTGCTTGGCCCGTGGCCTTTACCGCGCAGCACACCATTAACGAATGCCCCAATGACAAATATCTTGTCGTGGTCTGGTCCATCTTCTTCGAGTACTTTATAAATTGGCGTAAAACCTTCGGAACTTTGAGCAAGTTCTTGTAAGTGGCTCTTTGGATCCATCCAGGAACCCGTTTCTAAAATTTCCGGTAATGTACTCAGCAGACTATTCTTAATAAATTCACGGGCAGCCTCAAAACCTTGGTCAAGATAGAGTGCACCGACGACCGACTCGTAGCTATTGGCTAAAATTTGCAAACGGGCGCGGCCAGTCCCGCGCTTTTCGCCGCGGCTTAAGCGCAGTAACGGCTCAAAATTATACTTTACGGCGGCAGCGCCAATGCTTTCGGTTCGTACCAAGGCACTGCGCCAGTTGGTCAAAATGCCTTCTGGCTCGTTATAGGTGCTGTATAAGTATTCTGTAACCGCTAACTCAAGCACCGCGTCACCCAAAAATTCCATGCGTTCATTGTGAACGCGGACGGTTTTTTTATGCTCATTCACATACGAACGATGTGTAAAAGCAGTAACGAGTAACGTTAGGTCGTTGAATTCGACTTTGAGAACATCTTTAGCAAATTGTTGATATGGACTAAGGTCTTGCATATATTACAGGCCGGCGTGCCGGATTTTCTTGAGGCCTAACAAAATTATTTTACCAATATCCTCATATTCGATTTTATCGAGCGCATCTTTGGTGCTAAACCATTTAATACCGTTCATCCAATCCTCGGGCTGCAATTTGTCGGTGTCGCCTTGAGCGTGAACGAGAAATATCTCGGTGGTCATTAGAACCAAACTTGTTGCGCGGCGATAACGAAAGTTAATTTTACCGAGCCAGTTCAGCACGTTCATCTCTTGCAAACCGGTTTCTTCGCGAATCTCACGTTCGGCGGTTTGCTTAGGGGTCTCACCTTCTTCGATATGGCCTTTAGGAATCGTCCAACGATCTTTCGCGTCCTGAATTAAGAGAATTTCAATCTGATTAGATTTTTCATTACGCCGAAAAACCATACCACCGCTGGTTGGCTCGCGGACTACTTCGCTGATAGTCGGTTTACGGCGGGGAAGAAATTTCTTAAACCCTTGCATCGGCTTTGGTTTTTTCATGATTATTATGCTTCTTTCTCTATAGGTTTAGCCGTTTTACCGCCGGGTGCAGCATCAAGGACTGCAGCTTGTTCGGGATGCAGTTGGCGTAATAAGCTCCCTAGTACACCATTTACAAACTTAGAGGAGTTATCGCCCCCAAAACTTTTGGCTAATTCAACCGCTTCGTTTATCACTACCTTGGGTGGCACATCGGTATTAAACATGAGTTCATAAGCACCAATTTGTAACGTAAGGTGATCAACACGGGCAATTTGAGGTAGTGGCCACTCCGGAGCTAACGGTTGAATCTTTTCATCAAGGTTTTTGGCCTCTTTGATCACCCCTTTAGCAAGGCTCTCAACAAAACTAACGTCGTTCATTGTCGCTTTATAACGGCCGATGTTGCGATTCATTATGTCGCTAATCTGAACCGTCGTATCGCCACACTCCTCACGGAATGTTAACTCGTACAACGTTTGTAGTACTATTATGCGTCCAAGGTGTCGATTTGATGCCATGTGTCTATATTGTTAAGTATTAAAGTTACTAGTCCTGCTTAAAAGTATATCGTACTTGCCAGGCTTTTAGCTGCTTATTTAGCAACTACTTTCTTAGCGCCCGATTCGCGGCGCGTCGTGTACACCTTGACCGGACTCTTACCATTGACGGTTCTCGCCAGCTTAATCACCAGATGGCTCCGCCGTGCGCCGGTCCGGCGGTGACTGGTCTGCTTCTTTGGTTTACCCATACAAATACTTCCTCTCTGTACTTACATTTATGTTGTCTAACGCAGTTAAAGAATATTATAGCAAATTTCTATCTAATTTTCAATGAATTGCCGATGGAATATGCTTGACAAATCTTATTATATTTGGTATAATATTGTTATAGATCAACATGAGAAGCTAGACGACAAAATTAATCAGTTTCCCGGGTACATAAATTGTCTTCTTGATGCCCTCTTGCAAGTACGAAGCAACTTTTTCATCTGATTGAGCGGCAACAATAATCGCCTCTTTTTCAGTACCAGCAGCCACTGTGATGTTGGCGCGGACTTTACCATTAACTTGAATCACAATCGTCATCTCGTCAGAAACTAAATATGCTTCGTCGTAAACTGGCCACTGACTGACGTGTACCGAACCTTCGTGCCCGAGGTCGTGCCACAGCTCTTCGGTAATATGCGGCGCGAATGGCGCGGTTAATTGTACGAGGCTACTCAAGGCAAAACGCCAATCCTCTCGTGCACTGTAACCATCTGCCGCCTTAATTTTATAAAGCTCATTAACTGCTTCCATTAATCCAGATACCACCGTATTAAACTGCAACTTTTCTAGGTCAGTGCTGACTTTTTTAATAGCTTTATGGGCCGCTTGCATTACCGCTCGATTACCTGATCCGCTGTCGTCGGTTGCCTCTAGGTATTCTTGGGTGAGCGTCCATAAACGCTGTAAAAATCGGTAACAGCCTGGTACCCCGGTAGTATTCCAGCTTGTACCTTGTTCGTACGGCGCAATAAACATTTCATAGACGCGCAGCGCGTCGGCGCCATAACCCTGGTCGATTATTTCGTCGGGGTTGACCACATTGCCCTTACTTTTACTCATCTTGTTACCGTCCGGCGCTAAGATATAACCGTTGTAGACTAGTTTTTTGACAGGTTCACGGGCGTGGTCGCCAATCCAACCCTGGTCGACAAAGAAGTACGACCAGAATCGGGCATACAGTAAATGTGAGACCGCGTGGTCACCTCCGCAGTAGTAATCAATCGGCATCCACTGGTTAGCCACCGACGGATCCCAAGCCTGTTCCTGGTTGTGTGGGTCGGTGTAGCGCAAGAAGTACCAGCTACTACAGGCATAACCGTCCATGGTGTCTGTTTCGCGTTTGGCTGGGCCACCACAGACTGGACATGTCGTGTTGACCCAGTCCTCCACATCGGCCAGCACACTGCCGCCGGTTGGCTGGTAATTCTCTACTTCTGGCAGTATAAGCGGTAATTTATCTTCTGGAATCGGAACAGCGCCGTGCTCTGGGCAATGGATAATCGGAATCGGTGCTCCCCAGTAGCGCTGACGGCTAATCAACCAATCATGAATCTTATAACTAACCTGGGGGCTGGCATAACCGTGATCAAACATATACTGCGCAATGGCTTGACGATTTTCGTGGGCATTCTTACCAACAAATTCTGGCGGCTCAATTAAAATACCGTGCTGCATATCGTTGTAGCAGTATTCTAAGTTTTTCACTTTATCGGCTTCTGAAGAATCGGGCGGCACCATCGTAGGCTTTAAGCGAATACCGTACTTTTTGGCAAAGGCGAAGTCTCGGTCGTCGTGCGCTGAACAGAGCACAATGCCGGTTCCATAATCTGCCAATGCGTAGCTGGCAATCCAGATCGGTAAATCTTCGTCACCAAATTGGTCAATCGCGTACCTGCCCGTAAAGATCCCTTCTAGCGTTTCGGAACCTTTTTGACCGAGCGCGTCGCGACGCACCAACATCTCGTGAGCCTGCTTTATGATATCTTCTTTATTGTCTAATCCGTCGAGAAGTTCAGGAAGTCGTGGATGGTCAGGGGCAATTACAACAAAGGTGTTTGCTGTAAAGGCCTCAAAGTGTGCCGAGAAGGATTCTATTTCGTGATCAGTGTCGCGAACTTTGTTTTTGTACACAATGCCTTCGCTCCGGCCGATCCAGTTGCGCTGCATAGTCTTGATCTTTTCTGGCCAATCTAGCGCGTCAATCCCCTCGAGCAAGCGATCGGCGTAATCAGTAATTTTAAAGAACCATTGTTTTAAGTTCTTTTTAATGACGGGCAAGTCTTCATGGCGCCAGCAACAGCCGTTTACCACCTGTTCGTTAGCAAGGACCGTCTTACACTCGGTACACCACCATTGGCCGCTTTCTTTTTGGTACGCCAAGCCTTGCTTAAATAATTGCAAAAAGATCCACTGAGTCCAGCGGTAATACTCTGGATCCGATGTGTTGATTTCGCGACTCCAGTCATAACTCATACCTAGGCGCTTGAGTTGTGATTTGAACATAGCAATGTTTTGTTTGGTTGATACGGCCGGCGCGACACCGGTTTTAATAGCAAAGTTTTCGGCTGGCAAGCCAAACGTATCCCAGCCCATGGTGTGGAGTACTTCGTAGCCCTTTTGACGGTGGTACTGGCTCAGTACATCGCTAATCGTAAAGTTACGGACATGCCCCACGTGCATGGCAACACCAGACGGATACGGGAACATATCAATTATGTATTTATTTGGTTTGGCCGAATCGTTGGCAGCGTTATATAAACGGCTGGTTTCCCACTCCTGTTGCCACTTCGGTTCGATTTCTTTTGGATTATAGCGTTTCATATAATTGCAGGTCTTTTTTTGAAAATTATGAGAATACCTAAGTTACTAGTATACGTTAAAAATAGCCTAGTCGGCGAAGAGAAGCTGGTTAACGGTTTTCCAGCTTAATCTTTTGTATTTGCATAGTGCCACCCCCACTTATTGTCACTATGTCGCCTATTGTTAGATCCTTGATTGTTAATACTTTGTTATTTTTATCGACTACAGTAAGGGGGTAACACCACTGGTAAGCTACTATGCTATTTACGCTCGAGCCTTTTGTGTACAACTGGGACGGCTCAAGATGGATACCTGTTATTTCTACCCCGGGCTTCTCAAATAAGGTTTCTTGCAGAGGCCCGCACTGTGGCTCTTGCTTTAGAGTGTTCGAAGAATTAAACAATGAAGTTGAACTTGTGTCATCTTCAAATGGCAAATACGATTTAAATTTAAAACAATGATAGCCCTTTGGGTGGCTAGATGAGCTATCAATACCACCTTCATAACTGTCTTCGTCGTATCCTGTTCCATAACCTCTTTGTGCTTTATTTGTCGTAAAGGTGGCACATAACTCGTAAGCAAGACTGGTTTCGTATTCGCTATTCTTTACTTCACCCAGGTCTTTATACGCATATTTATCGAGCCGTTTATCAACTTTAAGTTTATCGAGTTTTAGTTCGGTAAGATCCTTAGGTAGCTGCTTTTTGTCATTTACGTAATTATTTATCTCGTCATTGATCCTGCTAATGTCATCCAACGCTTCTACGTCACTAGCTCCTCTGACATTGAGGCCGTAGTTAAGCCCACACGAAGCAATCGTTAAAATAACCAGAGCAAACATTCCAATGTAGTATTTACGCATCATTTATAAGTCTTTTTTATGTATATCGCGCCAATAATAAACGAATATTCCGCCTGCAATACCTAATGTAATTATGGCATGTAAAATATCATAAATAGGAGATATAACGTATTCGGTTTCGTAACCGTCTTCAAAAATGCCGCCGCCTTCTCCTCCTCCATTAATTAAACTAAAAAGATAGGCGATTATTTTACCGATTCCTATCAAAAAAGTAACTAATAGTGTTAACTGGATAGCTCTTTTACGAGAAGGGTCTTTGCGGATTTCAGGTTCTTCTATTTCTGCTTTTTTTAATCTAAGAAATAAGTATCCAAAAATTGGCAAAGAAACAATAAGGGCAGGAGCAGCGAGCGGGGCAATTCCATAATAAATCCCGTCTATCCCCGACAAGGTCTCAACACTGTGGTGTAAAAGACTGGCAATAGCGGTGGCAGTAATCCATAAGGCGATAAACATTATTAGATATTCAATGCCGCGGGTGGTAGATACGTTCATGACGGCGATTGGATTATTTAAGTTCGAAGCGGGACTTATAGGTTGGGCTAGTGGTGGTGGGGGTGGAGGCGGCACATCATCAGACAGGTCTGCCTTGAGCGCGGCATCGACGATCTCAGCTGCCCAGCCTGAGGTAATTAAGTTTGCCCGGATTTGATCATCATCTAGTCCAGCGTCGCGCTTGGTGGTGATATAAGTAGTTAACTGTTCATTCATATGTTTTTTTATATTAATTAATACTGCGCGTATTGTAGCATATGCGTTGTAATAAAGTATTACTGTACGAAAAATAGCCCTACTGGGCGAGGAGAATAAGGGTGGTAAGGGCAACTAAGGCCGTGGCACGCTTCATGCAAATTAGTATAGCACCTTCTAGCAAATGGCCAAAGAACCGTAACCAGAATTAAAACTGTTTTAAGAAGTTCGTAGCAAAAGCGGTGTTGATTGCTTTTTTCTCTTCGTGGCGCTCAATGGCTAATCGCACCAAAGACTGCACCAACTCCACCGACGAAACGCCGCTAGCTCGCCAGTTATGAGCATATAGGCTGCCCGGCAACGGATTAACCTCATTAAAATAAACTTCTTCGGTGTTACTGTCGATCAACAGGTCTACGCGGGCAGTGCCGCTGCAACCAAGCGCTCGGTAGGTCTCTATTGCGGTCTGTTCGGCTTTTTCATATAAACTCTTGGGTAGTTTGGCAGGTATTTCACTATAACCCTGGGAGCCTTTGCTGCCGCCCTTTTTAGCACCGCCTTTTTTGCCACCCTGCATATATTTTGTTTCGAAGTTAAAAAAGTCATCTGCCGAGCTGAGCGGGCGCTCTAATAATGCCGGTGTCAACTCATGGTTGCCCATAATCGGCAGGGTCACTTCAATTAAGTTAGCAACCTCTTCTTCGACAACTACTTTATCGTCATAATGTACGGCGACTTCTAAGCCGTTTTGGAGTTCTTCGCGATTAGCGGCGCGGGTAATACCAATACTTGAGCCGAGGTGAGTGGGCTTAACAAACATCGGATAGATCAGCGACTCTTCGAGGTCGCCTATCACGTGGTCGGGATTTTTAGTAAATGTATCGCGGTTTACTTGCTGATATTTCGCTATCGGTATACCGTTGCTCGCAGCAACTTGTTTGGCAAGGACTTTATCCATCGCTAATACGCTGGCGTCCAGGCCACAACCCACATATGGTACGCCGGCCATTTCTAGCAGTCCAGCCAGCGAACCATCTTCGCCGTAGGTACCGTGCATGGCTGGAAAAACAATATCAATTTTGCGACTAACTTTACGGCCAGTAATGCCAGCGCCGGGTTTTGTCAGTCTCAGGCCACCGTCAAATTGCACGCTACATGGTTGGCTTTTATCGATAAAGTTTTCAATATCTCCGCCTGCGAAAAGGCTAATATCTTTGAATTTATCGCCCCAAAACCAGGCGCCATTTTTGGCAATGTAGACCGCTTCGATATTGTACTGGCCAATAACTTGTAGTGGTTTGATGATACTGGAGATGGCGGTAACGATTGAAATATCATGTTCGGCACTGCGTCCCCCAAAAATAACGGCGATTGTTTGCATATGGTTAGTATAGCAAGCTAGTGGGTTCACTACATTGTGTTTTGTTACTATACCTGCGTTTCATTAAAATTTAATGAAGTCGAGGTATAGTATTGACTTCGCTTGTAACCTGGAAGACCGGCTTAGGCGTAATTATCCGTCCAGTCGTTCTGCAACACAATTAAGTCACCGGCGGCCAGCACATGTTCGAGATTCGTATAATAAGTCAAAGGATCAGCTTCAATATGCAAGTCGCCTTGATATTCGCTAGCCTCAAGGCCTTTTATAATCCACTGTGTGGTCGAATTTTGCATTAACACTACCCGATCAGGATTAGCACCTCCGATTAGTTCACCGACTTCGAGGTGCACCCGTTCGGTCTCTTCGCCTTGGTCAACCAGGCCTGGGGTGACATAAATCTTGCGTTTGGCCGGTAAGGCAGCTAGTAACGCCAGGCCAGCCCTTATGCCCTCCAGGCTGCCGTTGTAGGTGTCATCAATGATCCAGGCGCCATGTTGTCGCCGAGCTTGCATGCGATGCTCAAAGGGCGTGGTTTTAGCGAGACCAGCTTCAATTTGAGCAATTGACAGGCCAAGTCGGTCGGCTAAAGCAGCACTCAACGCCAAAGGCCCGACTTGATGGGCACCGAGCAACCCACTCTTCACGTTGATGGTTTTCTTAGCTTTCTTCATGACAAATGAAGTTCCGCTGTACTCAACTTTTACACCACTGGTCGCCCAACCTAGCACACCGTCGGCCGAATATGAGGTGGTACCGGCTAGGTCATAGGCTGCGAAAGCCGGTGCCTCGGTATTGATAAATAGCCGATGGTCGTCAACATAATCTTTGAGCGACAATAGGTCTTTGGCGACGGCGTTGAGCGTCTTGTATTCATCAAGATGGTTCGAGGCTAAGCCGGTTATAATACCGTATTTTGGTTGGGTTAGACGGGCTAGTTTTCTAATATCGCCTGGTGCGCCTTCGCCGTATTCGATGAGTAAAATGTCTTCGCTGCCGGTGAGTCGCTTAATCCAGGCAGCGTGACTGACCGGGACGTTCTTATTACCAGGCGTTGCGGCGACCGTTCGGCCTTCGGACAACACAGTATTAAGCAGCTCCTTCATGGTTGTTTTTCCATAACTGCCCGAAATGGCAATTTTGGTACCCGGGTGCTGCTCAAACAACTTGGTAGCTCGCTTAATTAAGGCGCTGCGGCGTGGCTCTTCAATGTATAACCAGGCGGCTAAAACAACTAAATAACTTATCAGCGTCACCAAGAACGGCGATAGTAGTGCGGTCAGAATTCCCGAAATAGGCATAAAAATCAGATAAATAATGGTCGAGACAATATAAAACACCCAAAAAAAGCCGATTATCGCGACCAGCAGGCGAGCTTTTGGAGTCCAGACCACCGACTGCCGGTGCATCACTTTACGAATGTCGGGAATGCGCCACACCCAACGCACGAATTTATGCGGATTATACTCAACCTGCTGGTACATATAAACCAAATAAATCGGCAACTTTAATGTAAAAAAATTCAAATAACGCTTCATGACTGTGGCGCCTCGGTTATAAAATTAGTGCACAGTCGCGCCACCTTGTAAAGCTGCTCGTGATGCACAAAATGGCCCGCCAGCGGAATAAATTCGAGTTTTGAGCCCGGTATATTGTTTGCTAAAATCTTGCCGTACTCTGGCGGCGTAGCCGTATCGTCCGCTCCGTAAATTAAACAAACAGGAATAGTAATGCGGGTTGCCTCTTGGCGGACATCGTAGGCAACGATATGCTTAAAAGTATCTTGCATGTGCGCGGCTACCAAATAGTCAGAACCAATGGCAGAATATAATTTCTGCTTGACACGCTTTTGAGTAGACGCCGGCGCAGCCCGTAGCGCTAGCTTAGCCGGTTTAGCCAATGCCCGCAGGGCTGTCTTTTTTAAGCTGGTGTTCCGGATCCCGGCCGAACCAATTAAAATCAATTTTTCTGTTTGTAGTACGCCGTTCGCAATCCCGTTAATCGCAATTGCGCCGCCGTTCGAGTGGCCTAAAATAACGACGGGCTGTAACTTCGCCTTCTCTAAGAACTTCGCCACAAAATGAGCGTAATCAGGTAGGTCCCAAGCCTGAGCAGGTGCTTGGGTACTGCCAAAGCCGGGTAGATCAAGCAATACTGCCGTGTAGGTTTTATCTTTCGCAACAATTTCTTGGGCCAGTTGCAGAAAAGACTGGGAGTTATCGGCCCAGCCATGCAAAAACAAAATTGCGCGCGGCCCGTTGCCGACCGTGGAGTAATTAGCTAATAGTTTATCGACGACAATCTGCATAGTTAATCCTGCATGGCTCCGTGCGGAGCATTCGAACTATTATTGTTGCTCAATTTTTGTTAAGCGGGATTGTAACTCATCAATGGTAATCGTTTCGGTCGGAAGAGTGACCTCTCGCTTAGTATTATAGCCAGTGTATGTCTCGAGACGACCGGTACCTTCAAACTGGATCGTACGCACGTGCCGCGACAACAGATCAACCCTAAGCTGCACCTGAATCTCTGGTGCGCCTTCGTAGCGCTCGGGCACGAGTTCGTCGGCATTGCCGACTCCTGTCATTTCAACATACTTTGCCAGCACCTGAACCAAGGCTTTAGGCGTTAGACCAATATTGTAATCAATGTATGGACGTCCATTGTTAAAATCAATTTTACTGTCTTGGAATTTATACAGATTTACGTCGCGGATCTCATTTTTTAGTGCTACGCGTTGGCTAGAATTAAGATTGCCAAATGGCACAATCACAAACAGCGCGTCATTTAAGAATGCCGGTGCTTGGCCAGTGGCAGTGGCTTTATTGGCGCCCCAGGTGTTAAGGACGCTATCAAAATTCTGTTTAGCATCACCGCCAGATATATCGACTGCCGAATATCGTACATAGTCAGCATCGGGCGTACCAATCGTCTCGGTCGTAACCGTCGTGGTTGCAGTAGCCGTTTTTTCGGAGAGTTTCGTAATCGTTTGAGCCTTTATATCTGGTGTAAACGACAAATAAACTGACTGATTAACGTTATTACCTTCACCAACTTGGGTTACATTACGCGACACACTGGTTGTCTGAAGGCTCTTATCGAGCATGCCGCTTAATATCCGCTCCGGGTTAGTCAGTACATTCTGATACCAATACCAGCCGCTGGCTCCAAACAGCCCAATGCTGGCAAACAGCATTAAAAAGACTGTCTGTTTATATGAAATTGACTTATTTGGCTTTAGAGTTTTGGTGTTTTTCGTACTTTTTTTACCAGGTTTGGTGAATGGATGTTTCATAAGTATCTATTGTACTACAGTTCGAGTTGAGGGAGCATACTTCTGTACTTATACGTCACCAGAGATACTACAAGAACTGCAAAATAAACTAGAAAATAAGTTTGAATTTCCTCGAGATGACGTCGTTAGATGGCTCAGTCGTATCGAGGAAGCTGTAACAGTTATCCGGCCACGCCAGAAGGTAGACCTACTAACAGAGCGTGACCCAGACGATAATAAGATACTAGAATGCGCACTAGAGGCTAAAGCCGACCTGATCATTACAGCCGATCTTGATTTACTAGACCTTAAAGAATTCCATAATACAAAAATAATGCATACCAGCTCGGTAAAATATTTATTTGGTGGAGCATATCGGATTCGAACCGATGACCTCTTCAATGCCATTGAAGCGCGCTAGCCAACTGCGCCAATGCCCCAAACCGACTCATATATGATATCAGCAATTTCGGCGAGCTCAAGCTATATATGTATATTTGCACTACTATGAATTGACATAAATACGATAAGTATATACAATTGTAGTTACTATGAGTAAATACATTACAACTGTTATAAAAACCGGTAATTCTTACGCGCTGAGAGTGCCTAAAAAATATGTTGAAGACGCGCAACTTTCGATAGGCCAAAAGGCCGCTATTGAGCTGCCTTCGGCCATCATTAAACAGGATCGTCGCAAAATCCAAGAAATTATTAAGCAATTACAAAAAGTTAACGCCTTCAAATCCATCAAAGACCCGGTAGCATGGCAGCAAGAAATTCGTAAAGACCGACCACTTCCCGGCAGATAGTAATTCTTATGATTATACTCGATACAAATATTTTTATTTATCTGGCAAAAAATAAACTTGAATCCCATTTTGTAGCAAATAAGGATATCGCCCATGCCAGCATTGTAAAAATCGAAGCGCTCGGCTACGGGCAGATCTCTGCCAATGAACTTCTACTATTAAAGTCACTTTTTAGCGAGTCTTATAATTTACCGTTGACCGATTTAATCGTCGAGCGGGCTGTAACCTTGCGCCAGCTTAAGCGCATGAGTCTAGGTGATGCAATTGTCGCTGCCACTGCCATAGAAAACAGCAGCGTACTTTGGACCGCAAATACCAAAGATTTTAAACATATCGACGAATTACAGCTTTTTGATCCAATGCAAAAGTAGTATCCAAAAAATTTATTACGTTACAATTACTAAATGCAGATCATCAAACCCATCACTGACGACGAAATGATATGGAATTTCCTAAAAGCTGAGTTTGAATCTTCTAGGTTCCGCAAAGGCAGCCTGCGCGCCTTAGAAATGTTAAAAGTAAGTAAGCAAATAATCGATTCGCCAGATTTTACTGATGAAGAAGAAAATAAACAACGCGCGGCAGTATTGCACTTAACCAGAGGGTGGCCAAACGAAGAACTGTTTACAAACTTTCCAGCAAATACAACTTGGACGCTGGGCAGACTTACCAAAGCAGAAGTTGCGGCTTCCTATCGCCTTAACAGCAGCAGATGGCCAAATAGAGCAAGTAGAAAAGTAAGTACAGTCATACGCGAGATTGAAAATGGCGTAAAATTCGAAGAAATAAGCAACGACATTATTGAATCGATTATCTCGCGAGTTAACAGCAGCGCAGAAGTATTACCAATTATAATGGTTAGCAAATCATTAGACGATGACCGCACGCTCATTGAAGGCCACACCAGGGCTCTCGCTTACGCTTCGAGCAAATGTGAGGCTGAAACCTTTAATGTTATCTTGGGCGTCTCTCTGGATATGAAGTCGTGGGCATATTATTAAACCGTTCACAACTGGTTTCAAACCTCCTAAAGCCAGCTATACTAACCGTATGAAGAATCTCTTTGTATACGGAACACTCACTTTTCCAGAAATTATGCATGCCTTGGTAGGCAAGAATTTTCGATGTGCACCGGCCAGCTTAAAAAACCATTCCGTAGTAACTATTGACGGTAAAGCCTATCCCGCCCTGATTAAATCGTTTGGTAAAACCGCGAATGGATTGGTTTTATTCGATGTTGATAAAGAATCTTTTAGGATTATACAAGCCTGGGAAGGCAACGAATACGACTTAAGGAAAGTCGAGGTAATCATTCATGGTACATCGATGATGACAGAGATATTTTGCTGGAAGAGTCCCATATCTAAGCCGGCTCCATGGGATAGAAAAACATTCGAGAAAGACCATCTTCATAATTACATTTTGGAAAAAATTCCAGTTGATTTAGCTAGCAAGACACTAAGAGTTTGACACTAATATGTACATATCCGTGTCAAACTCGTAGTGTCTGTTTATAGTAAGTTGCAGGCGAGATTTTAAGCTCAAGTTAATAATGTACAATTTGCTATACTTCCATAATGAAGATACCCGAAATAGCAGGCTGGATAGGCGTACTACTAATACTCCTAGCCTATTGCTTGATAACATTTAGCGTTATCGCTCCCGAAAACATAGCCTTTGGACTTATGAACTTATTTGGTGCAATAGGCATTATTATCTCATCTTATTCTAAAAAGGACTTTCAGCCGGTTGCACTAAACGTAGTGTGGTTATTGATCGCCATAATAGGAATAGTGAAGAGCCAAATTTAAATGGAGTTTATTGGTGTTATTGCAGGAGTGCTAACGTTATCAACACTCATATTGCTTAGTGCCGGTGCTCTACTGTGGGTGATTTATGGTTTAATTGGCAATTTGCCGGCTATATGGGTTACAAATACGGTGGTTTTACTATTAGGCACACTGATTTTGGCCACAAAACTCAAGAATGACTTTAAAAGATGAACGAGTTCAGGCTATTAGCTTCAGCAGACCCGCCTCGTCAATAATCGCAACGCCGTACTTCTCTGCCTTAGCTCGTTTAGAAGCCCCAGTGTTACCGCCGGCCACTAAATACGTCGTATCTTTACTGACCGCGTTTTGAAAGATGCCACCGCGCTGACGAACTTCTTCGGCGGCGGCTTCACGGCTCATGGCTTCGAGGGTGCCGGTAATAACAAATTTCTTGCCCACTAATGGTCCGGTAACCTGCTTAACTTCTTGTGGTACAACGCCGTGCCGGACAAACTCGCGCAGAATAAACTGGTTTTCGGGATCGCCAAACCAAGCGACCACCGACTCGGCGACCACGCTGCCAATGCCATCAATTTGCTCCAGCTCCTCAACGGTCGTCTGCGCCAGCGCTTCCAAAGTCCGAAAATGCCGCGCTAGATCAACTGCCGTCTGAATGCCGACGTGGCGTAAGCCCAACCCAAACAAAAATCGCTCAAACGTCGGCGACTTTTTAGCCTGAATGGCATCAACCAACTTATTGGCTGAAATCTCTGCGAAACGGTCCAGTTCAAGTAATTGCTCGGCTTTTAGGCCGTAAATATCAGGCGTATCTTTAATGAGACAGGCAGCCAGCAGCGCTATGACATTCTTTTCACCGAGTCCCTCAATATCCAGCGCGCTCTTACTGGCATAGTGCTGTATCCGGTTTTGGACGCGCGACGGACACTGGTTATTCGGGCAACGCCAAACGGCCTCTGCGACTTTTAATTTAACGAGTTTTGTTTGGCATTCGGGGCAGTCAATTGGCATTACAAACGGTTTTTCGGCGCCGGTGCGTAACTTTGGAAGTGATTCAATAATCTCTGGAATAATGTCGCCGGCTTTATGGATAATAACCGTATCGCCAATTCTTATATCTTTGCGTAACACTTCGCCCTCGTTGTGCAGCGTCGCCATCTGCACGCGGCTACCCGCTACCACGACCGGCTCCAGCACAGCTGTCGGTGTGGCCGCGCCCGTCCGTCCAATAGAGATAATAATGTCAATCACTTTAGTGGTCGCCTGCTCGGCAGCGTATTTGTAGGCGGCCGCGCCGCGTGGGGCCTTACCAACCACGCCCAGCTGATTAAACACCGCCCGGTCATTAACTTTTATCACCAGGCCGTCGCTGTTGAATGGCAGATCATGACGCTTCTCTTCCCACGTTGCAGCAACGGTAAGTACGTCCGTCGCCGTCGCAGGAATCATCTCATATTGCTGGTTCACCCGAAAGCCAAGTGCTGCCAACGTATCGTAGGCAAAACTATTAGCAGGCACTTCGCGACCATTACTACGCAGTAAGTCATAGGCGTGAAAATACAGTTTGCGGGCCGCTACAAGCTTAGGGTCGAGCTGCCGAATCGTCCCGGCTGCCAAGTTTCGCGGGTTGGCATATTGCGGCAAATCTTGCGCCTGGCGTTGTTTATTTAGTTCAATAAAATCTTGCTTATACATCACAATTTCGCCGCGCACTTCGGTTCGGCCAATTGTAAATGGCGCGATAACATTGAGTCGCAACGGCACCGCGTCAATCGTCCGGATATTCATCGTAACGTCTTCGCCCATGTAGCCATCGCCCCGGGTAATTGCCTGGGTAAGCACGCCGTCTTCGTATACCAAAGCGCAGGCCAGACCGTCCATTTTAATATCAGCGAACAGCTCGCTAACGCTCGCCAGTTTATTAATCCGTGTCAACCAGGCAGTTATTTCCGTTTCGTCAAACACATCATTTAAGCTGAGCATCCGCTGGCTATGCTCAACACTAACAAATTTTTTAAGTGGAGTTCCGGCCACGCGCTGCGTCGGGCTGTCTGGTGTTATAAGCTCCGGATACTCGGCTTCGAGCTGAGCCAGCTCGTGCTTTAGGCTGTCGGCGGCAGCTTCGCTCATTATTGAGTTATCGCGGACGTGGTACTGGTACCGATAGTCGTTAATCACCTCGCGTAATTTTTGAATCCGGGCTTTAGCTTGTGGTTTAGTAAACTTCACGGTACTCATTTTATATCAACGCCCGATACAACAAATACATATAAATATGAATAAAAATCAACGTAAAGGCAGACAGCGCTATGAACAATATTTGAACGACGGGAGTAAACACGATCAAAAGCGGTATAAAAATAAGGGCAGTCGCCAGTGACACAACAAGCGGGAACGCGACAATCCGAAGTGCTATTGCAAACCGCCGGTGCAAGACAAGCTCACGGGCCGAGCGGAGCGCCCGCCACGGTGTCATTTCGGGCAGTGTCGATATATACAGCGCAAAGACCGACGAAATAAGCATATAGGCCGACAAAAGCGTCAAGAGTATAAACAATATAAACCAAAGTGCTTTTTCAAGCGTTGTTTCGGCTATGCCATTTTGAAGCACTTCCGTAAAAATGAAGTTCCCAAACAAAAACGGTGTGAGCTGCAACCCAATCACGGCCAAAACCGCCATAAAAGGAATCAATGGGTACATTCCCTTATAAAAACTTTCGCGCAGGCCAGGCCGCAGGCCTGCTAAGATCTGCCGGACTGCCCAAATGGCTGCCAAGCTCGTCACGACCATGAGAAAAATCTGGTAGGCACTGGCCGCATCGCCGGCTGTAGAGCCAGCTGTACCAATCAGGTAGCCAAACAGCGCCAAGGTGGTGCCATATTGATCACTTTCGTTACCTAAGTAATCTTGCAGTTCTTGCTTGACTCCCACGATGTCAAACGAGCTACCTAGCCCATGTACAAACACCAGCGCCAACAGGGTGTTAATCAGGCTGATTCCGATGAATAAGCGCTTGTTGCGCCCAATGACGCGAAGCGAATCCTTAAACAGTTTTATCGTACCCGGAATCGGCTGATGTTGCTTAAGCCGTTTTTTGCTCAGTCGAAAGCTGCGGTACTTTGGCGTTTCTCGAACCCTGGGCTTTTTTAAAGTTTTTGTGGTTTTAGGCTTAGGAGTCATAGCCAATTTACTCGTTGGTGCCCATACCTCGTAATGTGCGTACTCGTTCTTCGATCGGCGGGTGCGTGCTAAACATTGCCGCAAACGAGCCTTTTTTAAGCGGATTAGCAAAGAATAAATGCGCCGTCGAAGAGTTTTGCTTTTTAAGCGTACCGCCGTACTGACCAATTTTTTCGAGGGCAGACGCTAAACCTTCTGGATAGCGGGTCGTCAGCGCGCCAGTAGCATCTGCCAGGTACTCGCGGCGGCGCGAAATAGCAGCTTGAATTAAACCAGCTGCAATTGGCGCAATTACAATCGCCGCAATCGCCAAAATTAGCACGTACGGGCTACGACTGTCGTTGTTGCTAAAGAAGGTCATATGCAATATAACATCGGCTAAAATCGAGATGACCGATACTAAAGCAAAGGCGTACATCGACACCCGAATATCGTAGTTCTTAACATGCCCGAGTTCGTGCGCCATGACGCCTTCTAGTTCGGTGTCGGTCATAATATCCATTAGGCCGGTGGTTGCACAGACGGCTGAGTGTTTTGGATCGCGACCAGTCGCAAAGGCGTTCGGCGCCGGATCGTCCATTATATAGACTTTCGGCATCGGCATACCATTGGTAATTGCTAGGTTTTCAACGATTCGATACAACCTCGGGTTATCCTTTTTCTGGATTTCTTTGGCACCATTAACCGCTAAGGCCATTTTTGCTCCGGCGTAGTACGTGATAACTGAATAGATCAACGCCCCGCCCAGCACAAATGGCGTAATGATCGGGTGACCTACATACACCGCGACTAGGTACCCCAACCCAGCAATCAACAATATGAAGAATATAAATATATAAATTGTCTTACGTTTATTGGCGGCAATATTCGAATACATCGCGGTAGCTTACTTTCTGGTCTGCTAAAATTTAACTTCGGTTGGTTTGGCAATAGCGGCAGTTTCGGCATCGCCAACTTCAAAGAATTCTCGTTCTTTAAAGCCGAGTGGGCCAGCAAAAATGATGTTTGGAAAGGTCTTAATCTTAATGTTAAGATCACGGGCCGAGCCGTTATAAAAGCGGCGAGCAGCCTGAATTTTATCTTCGGTATCGACTAATTCGTCCTGCAGGGCCTTAAAGTTTTGGTCAGCCTTTAGGTCTGGGTAGTTTTCGCTGACGGCAAACAAGCTTTTAAGAGTGTCTTGAAAGACATTTTCAGCTTGGGCCTGCTGCTTTGGATTGCCTTGGGCATTCATGGCGTTGGTGCGGGCCTCGGTTACATTCTGCAAGGTTTCTTTTTCGTGGCTGGCGTAGCCTTTTACGGTATTAATAAGGTTCGGAATCAGGTCATAACGCCGCTTCAGTTGAACCGTTATGTCGCTCCAGGCCTCTTCGACGCGAACTTTACTTTGTACCAAACTGTTATAGATGAAAATAGCAACGACGACGATCAGTGCGACGGCGCCAAGTGCAATAAATAAACCTGTCATATAAATCCCCATTAGTTAATACTTATTAGTATAGCAATAATATGGCGGTTTGAATATGGGTTTGACCAAAGTAAAAACCGGCTGTTCGCCGGTGATAAGACAGTAAAGCTTGACAGTTATGCTTACGCATAATTTACTACAACGCTAAAACTTAGGTGTGAGTGTAGGCGGTTCAACCGTTTCAGTAGTTTGTTGCTGCGCATTTACGATTGTCTGAGGTTTATTCGCATTGACAGCAGATTTAAGCAGCTCACCAATTCTTTGAGGAGTCAGATTAGGAATATCGGATACATCAACGTAATAATTTTGAGCGTTAGACGGATCGATATAAACGTCAATTGGTATTGGGGTGGTACGAAAATCTGCCATTGCTAAGCCACCTATGCCGGTTAACGAATCACTTACGTAGTTCTGTACAGCTCCGGCATTATCCGTGGCGGCTACGACTATCTTGTACGTGTTATTGGTATCGTTGCTGTTCGTCGTCTGAATATCGACGAGAACACCCGAGAGCTTGTAGCCACTTTGCATTAAAGAATTGATTTTGTTTGATCGCTGCATAGATCGTACGAACAATATGGGAGCTAGCACTAAAACTCCGATTCCAATTGCCGGGAACAGCCAGAGAAGCGCTTGTGAGCCTGCGCCTTCAGCAACTTTTGCTTGATCCGGACGGTTTGGGTTATAGGCAATCTCTCGCGTGTCGCCAATATTTGGGTAAAAAGATGAACCCGTGCTACTGGTAACCTTGTAAGATTGGCCATTTACTTTATATTGGACTATCGGCGTATAAGTGGTTGACCCATCGCTTATGCTGCTTGAAGAATCAACTACTTCACCGGTTGTTCTTGTCCATTCTGAATCAATTTTAGAGTTGTTAATCGCAAAAATTCCAGCTCCGGCAAATACCGCACCAAACAGAAGCAAGAAAATCAGTGAAAATACGCCAAATGTTTGCCTCTTTACTTTGAGACTAGTCGCCTGTGAGTTAAAGCTAATATTCATAAGTTATTGATTAAATTTGCATATACTTTGCCCAAATGACTGTGTACCGACAGAGCCGAGAAGAGGCTTAGGATCTACGGCTGGCTGAACTGGCGTCGGTTGCTGCGGTATTTGCTCTTCGATGTTTTTATATCCTTACGCTTATTTTAGCTGATAGATATGTAGTTCGGCAAGCAAAAGACCGCCACGAGAGCAATAGCCGAAGCTAACCATTACCATTTCTAGCAATGACATAAAAAGTCATTAAGGGAGGGGTGTTCAACGCTTACCATAGAAATATTTAAAAAATAAGATTATTTTGGTGCGCGGGGCGGGACTTGAACCCGCACGCCTTGTGGGCACGACATTTTAAGTGTCGATTGTCTACCAATTCCAACACCCGCGCACGATTAGTCTATTCTAACCGTATTCCTTTATTTTTTCCACGGTGAGTTGACTGTAAACTATGACAATTTGGGCAAAGTATACGCAAATTTTCTAACCGATTGTCTTTATGATCACCGTTGATATGATCTAGTTCGAGTGGTAAACGGCCGTCTAGCGAGACATCGCACCAACGACAAAGTTCGCAATGTGGCTTTTTTATACCTTCTCGAATAAGGCGCAACCTGAGTTTATGGCTTTGAGTTAATCTGCCTTTTACTAAAATTTCCGTTAGTTGTTTCGGGGGTATGCAGGGATTAAACGCCCAACCAACATTCCAGCCTTTTCCGCGAAAATGGGTAGTGTCCAAACCTAGATGCTGAATAGTTTCGTTAACATGCCGATAATTACCGCCTGCGGGAACAAGCCCCAGCTTTTTAATCACCATACGAGTGCTAGTTGACCCTTTTATAGCATCTCTCAGATTCTCGTCTGTCCATGATCTTCTTTTTCCCATAGTACAAGCATACGAATTAAAGATTAAATAAACATTAAATCTGGCAATTAATCACCGACGAAATTAAAAAGTGTCGCATTTTATGCGCCAACTGTCATAGAATAAGAACAGCTGAACAATACAATTGGCGAAAATGGCACCTTGGCGGAGTGGTTACGCAGGGGTCTGCAAAACCTCAAACACCGGTTCAATTCCGGTAGGTGCCTCCAAAATTATTTAGGCTTTGTTCCCTTTTCTAGCCTTTCATACGACTCCCTAAGCTGCTCAATAATCACCTTGTAGCCGTGCTTCTCGACATACTCCCACGCCTTAACATAATCGCTAGCGTCCCAGTCTATTTCGTCTTCTACACCTTCAACATCGCGCCGCAAGCGTTCTGGCGCCTTCAACACATCCAAATAAATCGCTTTATGGACCGCATGGACCGGGATATGCACCAGCGTCCCAAAGCTATGTGACGAGCCAAACAATTTGTCCCACTCCGGTTTTAACAGGTTGGTCTGAAACGGAATACTATTATTATCGGTCAGCAAACGATGCAGCAACTCATGCGTCAGTATGTCCACAAATACGTCTGGCTTTTGGTTAACACCAATGACCAAGGGGTCGCTAAAAGCATGAAACCAGGGCGCGATGTACACATCGATTGTGTTTTGGCGAAAGGTAAGGCCTAGCGTCTCGCACATACCCGTTAGTATGGTCTGCTCAAAAGGTTGCCAAGCTCTTTGGTATCCCAAAACCTTCTGCCCCATCCACTTATCGTTTGGTAGTTTCCTGCCGTCTTTCTCCCACAACTCATGCAAATAACGGGACGCGTTCTCACGCAGTAACCAGGCATCTTTAATACGTACTTCGGGCAAATTTATACTATTCATTATCTTCTTATGGTGCCGCGGAGAGGACTTGAACCTCCACTGAGTTGCCCCAACTAGTCTCTGAAACTAGCGCGTCTACCAATTCCGCCACCGCGGCATGCGGTGTATATTACTCGGCTATTGTAGCAGCTCTAGCGCTATTATTAAATTCATATTCTAAAACAATTTTAGCAACAACATCTAACTACGTATTTAATATACTTGCCTTAACACAAAAACTATTGACTTATATACTTTTTTGTAGTATACTACCTATGATAACTTAGAACATATCTTTGCTTTATTATCGAGTGTATTATGAATAACATAGAGTCTTACCCACAAACACACCAAGCCGAACAACAAGCCGGTTTAATCAATCGGACTGCCGAAGCCTTCAGGCAACACAGTCGAAAGGTTATTGCATTAGCCGGTATTATGGGTAGCCTTGCCCTGGCTACGCCCGACCAGGCACAGGCCGCAAACACCCATACTGTTCAGTCCGGTGATTCTCTTAGCTTAATTGCCGAGCATCACGATACAAGCTTAGATAACCTTTTAAAGAAAAATCCAGAACAACGCGTAACTCCAAATATCATTCACGTTGGCGAAAAAATAACCATACGTAAATCTAAGTCTGCTGAATCAGTCAGTAAAAAGTCTTACCGCGTCCACCCAGGCGATTCCTTAAGCGTCATTGCTGACGATAACAACCTATCTCTGTTTAAGGTTTTGAAGCTAAACCCAAAGTTTAAAGATGACCCAAATTTAATCAAACCAGGTCAAACTGTGCGCTTAATCCCTGCCACTTCAAAGCCAGCCAAGAAGCCAGTGTCTACCCCTAAGCCCGACAAAGTTACCCCGCCTACACCTACACTAACCCAAGAAAAACCTTTTAACCAAGAGTCTGCTGACGCTATTACGGCCCCGGTCCCAGCTGAGCCAAACATCGCTGTTAGTCCAAAAAAAGATACTACTACAAAAGTACCGAAATTATGGCTACCTTCATCGGTAACTGGAGCATTTAGTACGCCTAATCCTCCTCAGGAAGTACCAAAATTATGGTTGCCAGCATCGGCGCTTGACGAAGCTAACCAAAATCCTGCTCCAGAAGTACCAAAGTTGTGGTTGCCTGAGTCGGCGCTACAAGAAAAAGCCATAGCGAGTAATGAGCCGGCCATCGATAAAAGCCCCGTCACAAGAGCTATATCCACAGTCCAGGAAAAAGCCGAGAAAAACGAGGCTGCCGAACAAGAAAAGAAACAGCAAAAAAAAGAAGCTAAAGAAGAGACTAACAAAAAACCGGCCAAATTGACCAAGCAAGACATCGCCAAAAAAATACTTAGTTCGGGTAATGTGAGTATCGACCCAAAATATGCCGGCCAAATCACCAATCTTGCCGAAGGAAAGAGCGATTGTTACGTAAACCCGACCATACTATCGATCATAACCAAAATATCCAAAGCCTATAAAATTACTATTAGTTCATTAAATAGATTTTGCACCAATACGCTCACAGCCTCGGGTAATGGTAGTTACCACTACCGCGAAAAAGGAGGACATGCCTTAGACATATCAGTAGTCGACGGCCAAGCCGCCAGCGGCGGTAACGCGAAAGACATTGAGCTACTTAAAGACGTTGCACCAATGTTGCCAAGCGGGTCTGGCATCGGCCAAAATAACTGCCGAAGCACGCCGATAAACCTACCGGCTGGCGTAGCGGAGTTTGAAGACAGTTGTAACCATATTCATATACAGGTCCCTGTTAATTAACACCTTTAGTTGTACTAAGCTAAGGGAGACTGTGCGCCAGCAGGTTGCCAAACTTGCTGCGGCGTACCCGGAAAGTCCAGCTCGCTAAACAACGTAATAGAACGCGGCGTAAGACGATATAGTTTATGCTCGCGCCGGCCGGCCGTAAAATCTTTGTAGAAGTCGGGGTCGTGTTGGTAACGGTCGTCGTATACCCGCACGCCTACTTCTAGTTCTGCTTGGTCCGTTACCCTCACAGCCTCACCTTCGATTTGCATACCTACAACCGGCATGTCTGGCTTAATCATAATCGCAGCCGCCACCTGGGCGTGCTTTTCTAGTTCTTGGCTATGGCGCCGCGC
>JBPCJO010000012.1:0-2323 GCA_051005235.1 Saccharimonadales bacterium (SeqCode) | reverse complement strand
TAACGCTCGCTTTAATAAACTCTAACTGCGTTTCTACAACGCCAGAGGGTAATTTGTCGCTGTCATAAAAATCTCCTGATGCGGTTTCACCCGGAATTTCAAGATAGAAAACCAACGCTAACTCGGTGCCACGATTAACCCGGTGAAAAACAGTAGTGACAAAAGTTGGCTCTTGGGGAGTTGTGATCCCGAGTTCATCGTTTAAAATTCGCTTAAATGCATCGGAATAATTATGTTCCCGGTCGGTTGGGCGCAAAACTGTGCCGGGGGTGTGGAGTTGATTTGGCCAGTGCGGGTCGTCGGCTGGTCTTTTGAGTAGCAAAACTTCAACAGCGTCTCCATTTTTGCGTAGTGGCACTACCTCAACAATCGAAGTAACTGCTAAGCGGGTAATCTGAAGAAAGATAGGTAATGGTAAAAACCCGGGCTCAAGTTGCGATAATTTGTCGGCAGTATCTTGGATTACCTCAGGTGTAAGCGGATAGTCAGACATTCTTTGTTAGCTCGTTTGAAACGTATTGCTTCAAGTCTTCTCGCCAGTCAATCGACTCAAACCCAGTAGACTGAATTTTAGATAAATCCAAGGTGCTCTGCAGCGGTCGCGGCGCAATGCCGTCTTTGCCCTTAAAATACTCCTCGGTTGTCGTATTGCTGACCGTCAGGTCGTCACGGCCTAAATCTGTAAAAATGACGCGGGTTATGTCTGACCAGCTAGCCGAGTCGCCTTCGTTACTGACGTTGTAGGTGCCGTATGGCGCATTTGTGGAGATTAAGTGGTAAATGGCACGGACGAGTTCGCTTGTGAAGGTCAGCCGGCCAACCTGGTCATGGACGACGGTTGGGGAAATATTCTTTTCAGCCAAACTTATCATAGTTTTTACAAAATTCTTACCATCACCGATGACCCATGATGTACGTAAAATATAGTGTTTTGCCGTTTGGCTTACCAGCAAATCACCGGCTGCTTTGCTGGCACCGTAGACCGACAGTGGGCTAAGCGGCTCTGTTTCGGTGTGCAGCGGCGTGGTGCCGTCAAAAACGTAGTCGGTTGAGATATGGACTAATGTGATGTTGTTGGCTTGGGCTACTGAACTTAAGTTAGCCAGCGCGGCCGCGTTAACGGCCCAGGCAGTGCTGCGACCTTCGGTTTCGGCGCCATCGACGTTGGTGTAGGCTGCGGCATTAAGAATGTGGGTGACGCCGGTCCAATCGAAAGCTTTAACGGCATATTCACTTGTTATGTCGAGCGCGTCACTATCAACGGCGCGGGCAGTGGGGTACTGTGTCTGCAGCGCCAAGCCGAGCTGACCGTGGGCACCAATAATTACAAATTTACTTGAATCCATAGCTTAAGCTCCAACCGGCCCGACATCTTTAAGAAACGGGTGAACTTTATCTTTATCAGAAATAAGTCCGTCGCTAATTGGAATCGGCCACTCAATCCGTAAATCGGGGTCGCGCATGTTCACAAACGTGTACTTGGCTTCTGGCGACCAATGGTCATTAACCAGGTACGCATAGGTAACGTTTTCTTCCAGCGTTTGGTAGCCGTTGGCCACGCCGCGGGGTACGAATACGGCCTTAGCCGGAGTGATTTCTATGGTCAGTACCGTGCCAAACGAAGCGCCCGGCCGCAGATCAACCCAAGCTCCAAATACTCGGCCGTTAGCAACCGAGATAAACTTTTCCCATGGTTCGGCGTGCAAGCCGCGGGCTATCCCTTTTTCGGCATTATACGAAAAGTTATTTTGCACTACATTAAATTCCGGTAAGCCCAAGGCTTCCAGTTTTTCTTTTTGGTAGTTTTCTTTAAACCAGCCGCGGTTGTCGCCGTGAACTATCAGGTCGACTTCGAAAAAGCCGGGTATGGTTGTTTCGCGGACTGCCAGTTCATTTGCCATTTATCGCCCCAGTTCCTGGTATTTTGATTCGGTAGATGCTTTTTGTGGTTTCCACCAGTCTGGGTTGGCTTTGTACCACTCAATCGTGTTTGCTAGACCCGATTCAAAGTCGGTGAAGGCTGGTTCCCAGCCAAGTTCGGTATGTAATTTGCTGGCGTCAATTGCGTAGCGCATGTCGTGGCCGGGGCGGTCGTTGACATGGTCATAGTCGCTTTTGTTTTTGCCCAATTTTTCTAAAATTAATTCAACGACTTCTTTGTTGTTCTTTTCGCCGTTGGCGCCGATCATGTAGGTCTCGCCGTTGGCGCCCTTTTCGAGGATGGTGAGTACGGCCGAGGAGTGGTCTTCGGTATGGATCCAGTCGCGGACGTT
The DNA here is from genome assembly GCA_051005235.1 of Saccharimonadales bacterium (SeqCode). Classification (GTDB taxonomy): domain Bacteria; phylum Patescibacteriota; class Saccharimonadia; order Saccharimonadales; family 2-12-FULL-41-12; genus JALQXV01. The sequence goes on along the minus strand of JBPCJO010000012.1, from coordinate 50 downwards.
TTCGCCGGTGCCGTAGAGTTTTGGCTTGCGACCCTCTAGAACTTCAGTGA
>JBPCJO010000011.1:0-6335 GCA_051005235.1 Saccharimonadales bacterium (SeqCode) | reverse complement strand
TTCTGATTCGAATAGACCAAAATAAAGCCACTGTTGAGTATGCAAATAATAAATACCATTATCATTAATTTTTATAATCGCTTCGTTAAGCCTCTATCCGTTGACGAAGATATTAAGCGGCGCGAATTTATATTTAATATGTTATTGCTTAGCGTAATTACTTTGGTAAGCGTAGGGTTACTGATTGCTGCGATAAATCGTATAATCCAGGCCGAAGAATATCGCGGCTTATCACCATGGGTAACGCTCATTGCGTTGCTGGTATTACTGGGCCTTTATACGAGCAACAGATATAAATTCAGGAATATAAATACTCATATTTTCTTACAGATTTTCTTGGTACTGGCGACTGTCGGATTATATAAATATGGCTACGTTTTAGCCTCGGCAATTCTCATCTACATGCTCGTAATTGTCATGGCCTCAATACTAATCTCGGTACGTGCCTCATTTACGATGGCAGCTTTAGTAATTATCGCGCTAGCGAGCATTGCCTATCTTCAATTAAGCGGAACTACCCAACCTTACCTAGGCGAGCATCATGATCCACTGAGTGTTATAAACTTAATTATTTTCGTACTGTTATTTTGCATAGTATTGTTAGTGTCGTCCCTGTCGAACATTGAAATAGAACGATCACTCAAGCGAGCACGCCAATCCGAAAAAGAACTACTAAAAGAACGCAAATTGCTAGAAATTAAAGTAGCAAAAAGAACCCGCGAACTAGAGCGTGCTCAAGTAGAAAAGACGATGGAGATGTACCGCTTTGCCGAATTTGGCCGCTTAAGTTCAACAATGCTACACGACATAACTAATCCGTTAACCGCCGTATCGCTTAACCTAGAGCAATTAGGCGGTCGAAAGAAATCAAAGATCCACGAACAGATATGTGAAGGAGTAAGTCACATGGAGCAGTATGTTCATTCCGCCCGCCGTCAGCTTCGTCACGAAAGCGAAGAAAAAGTATTCGACAGCCGCTTAGAGATAGAACGGGTGCATGGTCTGCTATTAGCAAAAGCCCGCAATGAACGCGTGGCGCTACATATCCAATTAGATAAGAATGCTTATTTATACGGTGACAGCATAAAGTTTAATCAGATCATCTCCAACCTCTTAGCAAACTCAATAGATTCCTTTAACGGCGATACTAAAAAACGGCTAAAAACTATAAAAATACACTCCAAGCAGGTAGGCAAACGTTTAAGTATTATCGTGAGCGACAACGGTATCGGAATCCCGGAGCATGAAATTAAACATATCTTTAAGCCGTTTTTTACAACTAAGGCCAGCGACCGCGGTGCGGGCATTGGACTCACCATCATACGGCAAATTATCGAAGAAGACTTTAACGGAACTATTAAAGTTAAATCGTCGAAAAGAGGCACTTCTTTTACCGTTACGATACAACTTTATCAACCATAAACAAGTAGGTTCAATGTCATTAAACTCTGCCCTAAACTTCATACAAAAATCCCAACTAAAAAATGGCGGCTTTATGTCTTATTCCAGTACACAAAAAAATGTATTTACAAAAGATAATTCAAGACAAACCACATTCTTCCCCAGCTTAATTCTAGGCGCTCTCTGTGAAGTAAGCCATCCATGCGCCGATGCCATTAAAAATAATATTACCAAATTTTTAATCAATCAGAAAAGCCAGCACTGGTCATATAATTATTGGGATCGTACCCACGCAGATTTTACATCTGAACCGTATCCGGACGATCTAGACGATACCTTTTGCGCCCTAGCGGCACTATATAAATTTAATCCCAAATTAATCACTGGCGAAGCACTGGCATCGATTGCTCACATGCTTATCGAAACCGAAAAAACCGAAGGCGGTCCATATCGAACCTGGCTGGTAACTAACGACGCAAAAAATAGTACCTGGCACGATTACGATCTGGTTGTTAACGCCAATATTGGCTATTTTCTATCCTTGCAGAATATCGAGTTGCCTAATGTAGTGGACTTTATAGAAAAAGCTATTAAAAGTGACAGTATTACGTCGCCGTACTACTCTGACCCGTACACTATTATTTATTTTATCTCTCGCTGGTATCGTGGCGCTCAAGTTCCTGCGCTAATAAAAATTCTTACTAGTGGCTTAAAAGATATAGATCAACGTACGCCCATGCAGACAGCTTTAGTAATTAGCGCCCTGGTACGTCTAGGCTATTCTAAGACAAAGCTCAAGCCCGCCATTACTCACTTGCAAAAAGCCCAGCAGACGAACGGCTCTTGGCCACCAGGCCAACTTTGTATCGACCCCGCAAAAGATGGCAAGACACACTACGCCGGTTCTGCGTCACTAACCACAGCCTTATGTTTAGAGGCCCTCGCACTGTACTGGAACTATCAACCAAAAGCTGTCTTGATAGCTAAAAATCCGCAGCTTGGCAAAAATTATATTGCCGCGAAAAACCAGATAAGCCAGGTAATTGATAGGGTGACCGCTCCAGAGCTAAAGGCTGGCCTTAGCACAATCTTTAGTCGCATTAAAAAACTTGACCGTGATGGCCAGGTTGCACTATTGCCGTGGGTGATTGCAAAAGCCATCGACAAAAAAGTCGAACTGAACGTCTGCTATCAATTATCGGCAATTAGTTTGTGGGGCTGGGTGGCCTACACGACGTATGACGATTTTTTAGATGGAGAGGCTGATCGAACTATGCTACCGGCTGCGAATTTTTGTTTGCGATATCTGTCTAACGCACTCGCCGCTACCTTGCCACCCAACACCGATTTTCAGTCAAATGCGCTGCACATCATGGATCGCTTAGACGCCGCGAATGCCTGGGAGCTCGCTCACTGCCGCGCTACGGTAACAGCCGGGCAGCTATATATCGAAAAACTACCAGACTACAACGATCATTGGCAGTTAGCCGACCGCTCACTGGGTCACACAATCTCTGGCCTGGGCGTATTATACGCGGCTGGCTTTGAGCATGACTCGCCGACCGTGCAGGCACTAACCAAATTCTTTAAGCATTATTTAATCGCCCGCCAGCTTAACGACGATGCGCATGATTGGGAAGAAGATCTAGCCGCCGGGCACATTAACGCGGTCGCTAACAGGGCTCTGCGTCGATGTTACACAGCAACAAAGCCCATAACAATTAACCTAGAACAAGAGCTGACTACGCTACGCTCTGTAATGTGGGAAGATTGTATGCCCGACGTTTGTAATCTGATTAATGCTCATATTGCCAGTGCCCGCGTCGCGCTTACCCAGCCTGACACTAAGCTTGACAGTCAAGTACTAAACACTCTGTTGGCCCCGGTAGAAAACGCCGCCCGTAAAACAATTACTAAACGCGCCGAAGCGCTAGAGTTCATTGCCAACCTCTAGCCATTGTTTGCGGTAACCGGCTCCTTAGGTACAAACAAAGCTACAATAAAGTAGCCGATAATCAGCAGTCCCGCGGTGGCAAACTCGAGAATTATACATAAAACCCTCACTACCGTCGCGTCAATTTTAAAATAATCAGCGATGCCGCCAGCCAGTCCCATCAGGACTTTGTCGTTACGGCGGCGATATAATTTTCTATCTTGCATAGGTATCTAATACTTTAACAGTAAGCAAAACGTTAGGCTGTATATTTATTTACAGCAGTAGCTAAACAAAAGAGGCTCAAAAGCCCCTTTGTTCTATTATTGTCTTTTATGGGGTGCCTGAGGAGAATTGAACTCCCGACCTCCGGAACCACAACCCGGCGCTCTAACCGACTGAGCTACAGGCACCAAATAACCCTTTGATTCATCCAGATAGTGATGTACTAGGAAATGACAATTATGACATAACCATATCAAATTAGAAACAGAATTATTCTTTCTGTTCTTATCTTTATGATGCACTGCCAAGATTCGTTTGTCTAGGGTCGTACATTTAGCGCATTGCGAGGGGACTTTTGTTCGGCTAAGGATATCCCTGTAAACTGTTATCCCATTTCTCCAATTCTTGTGATTTTTCCCAGTATATAAAACTGAATTTCTCCACACTGTTTGACATCTTTTGGTACAAAAGAATTTATTACTTTTTGATTTCCTTTGATCTTTAAGTGATCTATAAATTTCTCTAGCACACGTTCCACATAGGAAAGCTTGGCCTTTACGCTTGTGAAGGCTATTGCAGCTAATGCTACAATATTTACCCAAACCTCTAGCAGGGTAGCTTGGTTTGGTGGTAAATATATTTGAACAAAATAAGCAGTTTGTGGTCACGATCTCTAAAGAGTAGCAGCCAAAGATTAAATAATAATTAACTTTAACAAAAAAGTCGGTTAACTAATAATGGCGCCAGCCGCCAGCAGTGCCAAACCGCCAATCGCGACGTTCCGCCAAAATTTACTGCGTTCTGGTTTACGTTGTTTTTCTGCCATATAAATCTCCTGTGAATGGATTAATTAACGAAAGCCCCTCAAATACCTGAAAGTCTTTAATGTTATCTGTTGCAATTGTCGTTACTCCGGCCGATAAAGCAATGGCGGTGAGGGTTAGATACAAGAATGGTTATGGTCTAGATTTTTCTGCACATATTGCGTAAGTGAGATATAACCACCTGTAGTAAGTGGTGGAACACCACAGTTATTAATCGCGTTAGCTAAACTTGCGCCACTCGGACGCCAGTTCGCAAGACCATTAAGATTACTAGTAGGGCTTACTGTATTGCCTGTTATTTCTCCCCATTGGACAGCTGTAGAATACAAGCCAACAACCGCACCTTGTGCTTTGTAGTAGCTTGTCATGCCTTCTAGTGTTGCCGTATTACGAATAAGTGCTTCGGTAGAACCAGACTGCCATGTATTCATTGTTTCTACGTCGAGCCACCAAACATACGCCGAAGCGGATTGGCTTACTCCAGCAGTCCGAGCGGCTGGAGTAAAGCGATCTATGTTGGCTTCAACCGAGCGGTTCCAGCCGTACTGCCATGAACAAGCGCGATCATTTAAACCTGTACAGTCACCATACGGGTTTACTGGTGTATAGCCAGTTTTATCGGTGTTACTGGTTGGCCAAGTCGTGATTTGCGATATAACCTCGCCCGGATTAGCCGTGTTTACATATAGCTGAATCTTTGGTTGGTTTGAGCCGGTTTTTGATTTATTAGCCCATATCAGCTGTTCGGCAAGACAAGGGTTTGTAACAGCAGCAGTGCCGCCATTGACGCCAACAATACCGAAGTATTGGTCAGTTGGTAGCCTCTTGTCACACTGCGGATACGATATATCGTATCCGACTAACTCCGGTGTTTTGGCAGGCGGCTTCGCACCGGCGTTTTCTGTCGGCTTAGCTGCAAATGCGACACTAGGCGTCAGGGCAAGTACAAAGATTGATAAAGTGAATAGTGATAATAGTTTTTTCATATAACACTTAGTATAACAGGACTACGCCACTTCAAATACCCCAGCCTTAGACCTTGATTTGATACCCAAATAAGCATAAACTTTAATTACTCAATAATGCTTACCAATAAGGATAAAAAAAGATGATGAAAATACAAATGAACAAAACAGGAGTTATAGCGCTCAGTGTGTTTGCTATGACAGTAGTCGGAGTACCTGCAATTGCTTTGGGAGCGCCAAGCCCACAAGCTAATGCACAATCAACCCAACCAACAGTCGAGCAACCGAGCGATGTAAAAAGCCAAGCCGAAAGTAAAAAAACAACTGCCCAAGCCAAAGCAGCCGAAAAGAAAGAAGCTGCTCAGACAAAGCTATCAGACGCTAAGCTCAAGTCTTGTCAGAACCGCGAAAAAGCAATTACAAACAAGATGGCTCGCATAAGTGACCGTGGCCAAAAGCAATTAGACTTGTTCAGCTCTATTGCTGAAAAAACCGAGAAATTCTATGCAGATAAAGGTAAAACTCTCAGTAATTACGACGTTCTTGTAGCAGATGTAGCCACCCAGAAAGCCGCTGCTCAAACAGCGGTAGACGCCGTTAAGTCTACAAGCATTGAATTCAAATGTGACGGCACCGACCCTAAAGGTGCTGCTAGTAGCTTCAAAGTAGCACTAAAATCAGAGATTGACGCTCTAAAAGCCTATAAGACATCGGTTAAGAACCTCATTGTCGGCGTGAAGTCTGTCCAAGGCACAACAACATCAACCGAAAACAACACAGAAGGTAATCAATAATGCGCACCTCGACTAACCAATCTGGTTTTTCTGCTGTTGAACTAGTGGTCGTACTTGCCGTTGTAGCTGTACTTGGTTTTGTTGGTTACAGCGTTTACAATCGCCAGAATAGCAAAACAGCCAATAACCCATCGAGCCAACAAGCAACTAGTGAATCTACAAAAGCTGATGATGTTGCAAATGCTCCCGAGAC
>JBPCJO010000010.1:0-2026 GCA_051005235.1 Saccharimonadales bacterium (SeqCode) | reverse complement strand
ATCTTTCTCTGGAATTCGAGGGTAAAATTGGTGAGGAAGATGGCAGGCTTCTTGCGCCGAGGCGTATCTCTCGATACGGATCGAAGTAAAAGCCTGTCAGCTTTCCACCAATTTTGGCCGCAGAACAGAGTAAAGATATGAAATAGGTTCAATATAAACACTTTACGAGACTGTAAGCAAATGTAAGAAATCTTACATCTTTATTCATTAGATGATGCTTATACTAACTAATGAATATTTCAGTCGCCGAACGACGCCAGATCGAAAACGAAATGATATTTCGTAGAATGAATGAAAAGGTAGGTGATGGTTTAGGCGCTTTAGATGCGATGCATATTGAAGATGGTGACCCTCACCTTATTAGAGATGAAGACGTGCTACTTCACTTTAAATGTGAGTGTTCAAATGAAGAGTGTGATGAAAGAATAGCTATAAAATTAGGTGAGTACCAGAAAGTCCACGTAAATAGAGACACTTTTATTGTCAAACTTAAGCACCAAGTAGATACGATTGAAAAAGTTATTAAAACAGCTTCGAAATATAACGTAGTCATGAAAAATAATTCTACTCCAGAGCCAGGAAAAGAATTAAACGAGACCGCCATAAACAATACTTAGAGGCCCTATATATAAGGTCTCCTAAAGATATACGCCACTGGACGATACATTAACCTGATAACGAACCGCAGTGAACGGGTTTCTTGGCGGAGTGATCTGAGTGTTTACTTTTTTGAATCTTGGATAAGTTCATTCACCTCGCGTGAAGTGATTGTCATGCCTAAGGTTATTGCTCCAAGTAATATTAACAGACCACCGACCCAGAGCGGGGTGTTGCTTGTGCCATTAGCTAGTGAATAACCCAGCAGCATACCAATCCCTATTAGGCTGGTAGCGGCAGATAATACGCTGTACAGTTTCTTCTTATTCATAGGCTAAGTATAGTCTCGTCAGCAAATAATTGCTACTAAACGTGTTGCCAAATAATTCTGCCAATCCAAACTTGATGATTCCGAGTGCCAAAGTTTCCAATAATTTTTGGGGCGTATCTGTCGATACGTACCAGAAATTTTGGGAAGTTTGGTGCCGGGAGGGCAAGTTTGGATGGTGAAATTATATGGCGACACGTTTACTATAGTTTAGCGCTCTCAATATAACCTTTTATATCGTTGAGGCTGACTTGCTGGACGTCATTAATGGTGATAATAAAGTAAACGTTTTGGGCACCGACTCCGTAGTTATCGGGCTTAGATAGGGCAGCGACTACCAGCTCACCGCCATTTGTATTGCAATAGACGTGGAAACCATTGTGCTCCCGCACTTTAGAACTGAGGTTATTGTCGAGCGTGTCAAAGCGGTCACACTGCAAGCTCTGATTCTTGACTACCACAGAGTTATCGGTGCCTGGAGCTATTTGCCACAGATAGTCTACCTTTGGTATATATTGGGCAATCGAATTACGGCTCGAACTAGTAATAACCTGAAAACTAATCGCATCGTTGCCGAAAATTGTTTCATCACCAGGAAACTGCGTTGGCTGTTCATGCCATGATACTGGCAGGCGTAGGCTAACGCCTTTAACTGTTACCGTTTGGAACTTGGCAGCTTCGGCTTGTTCAGCTGCCTGAGTGGCCTCTTGTTGGCCGGCAAAAGCTTCTGCCTCTTGTTTGAGCCTGCGAATCTCATTATTTTTAACCGTGATCTGCTGACCACGATACAGCCAGACCGCAGTGCCCGCTAAGCCTATTACCATGGTCAATAAGAACAATACCGCGAGGGGATGACTGCGGCGTTTGTGGGATTTCTCAACTGCTTGTTCTACTTGAGTAACCGCAGCCGCCTTAACGGCTTGTTTTTGGGCTTGAACTTCAGCCCGCTTTTGTTTTGCGTCAAGTGCTTTAGCTTGTCGCGCCGCAAGCTTACGAGCTTTTTGTCTGGCCAGCTTCTTCTCGCGCCGCTTAAGTGACCATCTTTGCCAGAATGATAGATCTGAGGCTACCGGCACCGCCTGAGTCTTTACAGTACGGGGC
>JBPCJO010000009.1:0-1851 GCA_051005235.1 Saccharimonadales bacterium (SeqCode) | reverse complement strand
ACACAGTATTTTTCCTGATATTTCTAACGCTTTCAATCACGTTCTTCAAAGAAGACATTTGGCCGCACTACTTATTAATCGCCCTCGGAATCGGAATCTTCCTACACAAACCGGACGACTGGGCATTGGATAAGTATTTATTTGCTGCGAAGCGAGGGCGTGTCAAGTAACTATAAAAGACCGTGAAGATGATAGTTGCCAAAATATTTTTCTGATTGATAACATAAGCAATACTCGTATTGCGTTTTATGCAATACGATGATAGAGTAAGGACAGAAATCAAGGAGTTGATATGTTTGAAAACATCAAATCGGTCTTAACATCATGGAATGCCAGTTCTTCCGAACGGCAAAAACTTCAGCATGTTTATTTGGTGATTGCCGTGATTATCGTTTTTGGCTCTGGAATAGTCAGTCTTATTAACGCCAACGCCGGGCACGAACTGGTCAAGATTGCCCTTTATGCAGTGATCGTTTTTCTAGCTAACGCGGTTGTATGGAATCTGCTGCAGTCGTCATTTCTATCTAAAATCCCCAAAAAATCCAGCTCTAAAAATAGGCGTAATTAAAAAAGGAGGCCTTAGATAAGCCTCCTTAATTAATCCTTTTAAATATTAGTTGCTGATATTAACTGAGCTGTGGTTGGTTGAGCTATTGCTAGCTGAACCGCTGTGCGCACTGCCGGCAATCGTGTTGCCACTGACGTTAGCACTGCCGCTTGACGCGTTTTGGCTAGTCGTATTAGAACTGCTGACATTGTTAGTGTTGTTAATACTAGTGTTGTTTGAGCTATTCGAGCTAATACTGTTACTCGAGCCGGGACCAGTCGTGTTGATAGACCCGCCACCACCGCCACCTGAGCTTGAGCCGCCGGAACCTACGCTACCGCCTCCATTTGAAACTGAGACATTAGTACCTGAGTTAGCGTTATTATTCGCTGAACCCGTGTTTGCTCCGCCGCCCCTAGTGTTACCGCTGGAGTTAGCACTTCCGGTGTTAGCAGACTGGTGAGCAAAATTATTGGCACTCACGTGATTGTTATTACTTATGCTAGTCGAGTTCGATGAAGAACTGGATATCCTGTTATTAGAGTTTGGCCCGGTATTGCTGATGCTACCGCTGCCTCCGCCGTTAGACCAAGACGTTCCGTCAAATGACCAACCCATATTGTGAGTGCCAACGCTACTACTTGAGCCCGAACCGTTTGAAGCGCTGCCACTTGAGGCGCTGTCACCAAATGTATTGCCGCTGACTCGAGCGTTGCCGCTTGATGATGATTGACCCGTGCCATTGAAGACACCTACGCTATTGCTATTGCGTGACATAAAATCACTGTTCCAGCTTGAGTTAATTCTGTTAGTCGAATTAGGACCAGTTTGATGAATACTAGATTGAGCCGTAGCCAAGCCTGACAATCCTAGAACCCCCACTGATACCGCCGCTGACGCCGTCGCGACTCTCTTTATAATTTTATTTATTAACATATAAAACCCCTTTTCATTTATTCCCAGCTTTGATTAGCCAGTCCAAAAAGCCTACAACTATAAAAACGGTTATGCTGTTAGTTTCTTCACATACCCGCGGCTAAATGACATTGAATATAATTATTAACCAATCAAATAGCGTTTAGCTTCTTCTAGTTGGGTATCGAAGTTTTTATCTACGCAAATAGCTTTTACGCCTTGCTCCTTTGCGTTATCCTCGAGTTCAAAACTATACTGGCTAATCATCGCCGCAATCTTTGGAAAAGTCGCATCATCTTTAGTTTTTGAAAGTATCCAATCATTTGGCGTGGTGCTTTTATGGATACCCTCCAGTAACTTAAAAATATCTTTCTTGACGATCACGACGC
>JBPCJO010000008.1:0-3335 GCA_051005235.1 Saccharimonadales bacterium (SeqCode) | reverse complement strand
GCTTAGCTACAGCCATTGCTATTGCCATACCAAGGACTAGAGCGCCAAGGCCGATCAATACTGCTGTAGTAGTAGATATGCCTGAATCATCTATGACGACTCCATTTTCGTCAGCTGGCTGGTTGGTAAGACCAGAAGTTGTTGCAAAGCCGCTTTCAGGTAATGCAAGGTATGGGAAGTTATTACGGAACGGCTTGTCGTTACTGTCTACACCGTCACCGAGCTGAGTTGCAAGTGGATCAGCTTTGAAATCTGGGTGGAAGATTGGATATGCGGCTCCAGCGACAGCTTGAATAGAGATGTCCGTCACGTCATCTGCTAGGCGTCGTCCATTTGGGAAACCTTGGTTATCTTCAGCGAGTACACCGAGTCGGTTTGGATTCTTCGTTACTGGTACGGCTACGTTCAAGCGAAGTTGCTCAGATGGCACACCACCCTTTACTGCTGTAAGATCAGGAATTCCAGTAAGGTAGATTGCTACTAGATCATCGCGAGCTTCGGCTGAGCCGAACTTACCTTGGGGTGGTACTTTAACGTCGTATAGTTTGTTTAGAAGTGTTCCTAGCTCAGGATTTGTTACTGCGTTCGCGAACTGAGCATCATCAACAGGCTTTGAGCTGTTGAACAAATCTTTGGCGGCTAGTGGTGCGACTACTTCGTTTACAAGTGGTGCGCCAAGTCGTGAAACTTGTACGAATTTACCGTTGCTCTTTGAGGTTCCATCACCACCGAGGACTCTTGTAGTCTGTCGTGCAGCAGTGGTCCAGCTACCAACTACGGCTGCAGGATCTTTAGCATCTGTAGGAACTGTGTTGCCGTTAGTTAAGTCTTTAATAGGAACTTGCAAGGCAATACTTTGTACGCTAAAGCCTTTTAGTCCATCAGACCCGCCACCATTATTACCTGGGACTTTACGAATAGTCAGTAAGTCGAATAGTCCACCAAGGTCAGCGAAGAATGGATCATCACTTTGACCGGCAAAGGTTGTTACGCCATTAACATCTTTGATAGCTTGTTGTTGAAGCTGATCATAATTTGGTGTTGATGTGGGTCCAATATTGCTTGGTGGAGTTGGAATATTCTCCCCAAGTACTTTAGAACCATCTGCAGTGATTTTAGTTAATGTGTAGGTTTGCTTAATATTCCAAGTTGGATCATCAAGAGATTTTATCGCCCCGGTGTTGTATAGGAACGTATTACCATCCCCCACTGTTGTTTTAAATGTATATCTATATGTTATATCTGGTTTTGCATCGCCGTTGTTATCAATATTAATGTCGTATTGGGCGTTATCGCCAAAAGAATAGAAATTTGGCCCACCTGGTGGGTTCTGGAACGGTGAGTAATTCGCGATAAACGTAACAGTGTCTGGCTTGTCAGGGCTGACAAATGAGTAGAAGTCTGTGCCATCTACCTTAGGATCACCACTAGTGAGCGGCGCCTCTCTGTGGCTTGCAGCGTATACGCCAAGCGGCACAATCGATATTGTGCCTACAAAAGCAATCAATATTGCTACTATGACCCCTCGGGTTAGTTTCTTGTCGACTAGCTTACTCATCGTGACTCCATTCCTCTTAATTAGTTGACTCAACTCTAACTTCGTATTATTAGAGTGTCTGTGAATTATCTAACAAGCTGCTGTCTTCGAAGTGCCCCTAACACTGGCAGAATTAAGCTCTAATAGTGTTGGTTTAATGCTTGCAATCCGGGGTTCAACCCGTCGGCGGGTTCAACCTCCTTTGCTGGCATGAGCTAAATCGCACGTTGTCAATGCTTATGCTAAACCCTTTGACACCGCCAATTTAATGGCAGATTAAATATTGACATACTATGATAACTAGTTATATAATACTATTAATAAACACTAGAGCAATATATAATTTACACGGAATACTGGAGTCGATATGACAGGTGTAGGGCCCGAAGGTTTTGACCCAACTGGTTCAAGTAATATGGAATCGATCGTAACGCCAGAAGGTTACGACGTATCAACAGTAGCTGGCGCCGAAGCATATCTTACCGAAATTCATGGTCGCGTGTTGCCTGAAGCCGGCGGTCTTATTGATGCGAGTACAGGCTACCATCTATCTCTTGCCCTACAAAAGGAAGCTCGCGCCGCCCTATACAATGAAGATGGCGACAAGCAGCAGAATGTTGCCGAGCACGCATTTAAGTTGGCAGGAAGTGCAGTGTGGAAAGCATCGCATGAACGTGATGATCTTGATATTGGAAAGGTTTCTATTATGGCTATCTTTCATGATTACATCGAAGCTTACGCTGGCGATACGGTTATTGAAGACCTTGAAGCCCTAGAGTCTAAGTTTTGGCGCGAAAAAGCTGGGATGACACTTTTGAGCAGAGATTTAGAAGGTAATGGCCTCTTAAAAATCCTCGAGGAATATGAGAATAATGAGACACCGGAATCTCGCTACGTTAATGCGATGGACAAAGTCGAAGCCTATCAGTTTTCGCTAAATAATAAGGCTAAATTACACCGTCAACGCTGGGAAGACTTCGGCCAACTAGCGGAAAAAGCTTTGCCAAAAGCCGTTATAGATAAGACGGCATTTGGTTTGATGCAGGATGTCCTGATTCAGCTTGGCCGGAAGTGGCACGATTGGGGATGTATGCCATTCGACGGCGACCCAGAAGAAATAGTTGGTTCTTTGGCCTCAAAAGTTGAGGCTGATTACTTGGCGGAGCAAACACTCTCAAGGCAAATAGAGGCGGTCGTGTATCAATATACCGGTGATACCTCATTGCCTGATGAAGGGGTTGTTCAACCAAAAATTAATGCGGATCAAGCCAATCAATTTGGAAATGTTGTACTTTTAGCGAGTAGAAAAAAAGACGATACTATGCCTGAGCCCCCGGGTACGCCCGCGGCTATGCAGGTTGGTTAGAAAAATAAAAAACCTAGATCAGTTTAGTAACTGCTTGGTAAAAAACCTCATTGCAATTTATATGTAAAGATGTAATAGTCTACCCATTAAACTAAACTAGGGGAGGTAATTATTATGTTAGCAGGAATTTTATACGCCGTCGGCGGGTTTATTGAGCTATTAATCGGTTTGCGATTTCTGTTTAGGCTGCTCGGGGCAAATGGCGACAGTAGTTTTGTGCATTGGATTTACAGCTGGAGCACGCCGTTGGTTACGCCGTTCGCCGGTATTTTTGGACAGGAAGCCACAGTAACCGGGCCGGGTGTAGCGGCAACCAGTGTTTTTGATTGGACGGCCTTGATCGCGCTCGTCATTGACTGCGTAATCATAGCCGTCATAACCAGAATTGTGGGTCGCGCACACTAAAATCAACCTAACAGAATGCCTCCATGC
>JBPCJO010000007.1:0-8698 GCA_051005235.1 Saccharimonadales bacterium (SeqCode) | reverse complement strand
GTGGGGCGGGCAGGACTTGAACCTGCGACCAATCGGTTATGCACTCCGCTACAGCATTCTCAGGCTATTTTAGCCACTTACTGCTTGATGGATTAATCTGGACGTATTCGGGTGAAGAGTAGTAGATGAGTTGTGAATAAACTATTGATCTATTCAATATATTGTGCTATAATGCAAATATATAACTTAAGAGGTGGGTTATTTGCAGCCGCGTTGGTCTACTGCAAATAGGCTTCCGCGGAGTATAGACAAATAATGATAACCCAGCTGCAGGCAGAAATATTGTCCCGATTAGATGGCCAGCACGTCGCGCGCAGACTAAAGTTAGCCACAACCAGAATACGACGGCTGGTAAAGTCCAAAATCCGTAAAGCCCGGAGTTTAAGTCTGGCATGGTATCGCCGGCAGTATTTTCTAGCGGCAGCCTATGGTGATATGCGAGTTGCTGTCCGGCGCAACGAAGACATATTTATAGCTATAACTGTGATAGCTATTACTATAGCCTACGCTTATGTGGTTATGGCAAGCGAAATATTTTATACATTCTTTATGACGGCCTTTTCGGTATCGGAAGCCAGCGGTGCTAATATATTCGTAATTTCTGCTATCGCTGCTGGTTCTCTAGCGGTAACCTTTGCCTGGCTAGCCGGTTTTGTGCTTAATTCGATATCGATTGCTATCATGCAAGGAGCCAATCGCAACCAAATCCGCTCGACACGCGCTACCCTGCGCCAAGCTCTGCGCTATACCAGCCGAACCACGCTGTATTGGCTGCTGTTTGTAGTCCTTGTAGCGATCCCGATTGCTGCCGTGAGTCTGTTAGCGCTCCTGTATATGTCGCACTTCGCGGATACCCTAGCAGAAGCCTTTGAGGTAATACAGTACGCGATTATCGCGGCGATTGCCGGTGCTCTATATGTGCTTTTATATTACACTTTAGTTCCGGTCGTAGCATTGTTTGAACCGGGACTTACCATGAGGCAAGTTTTAGCTCGAAGCAGGGAGCTGGTTGGCAATAGAGGCAAATTGTTTGTTCTAGCAGGTTACGGTCTGCTGGCAGCGGTTTCATCCGTAGCATACGGTTTGTCGCGACTTTTACAGGATTTAACCGGGCTGCATTCAGCTCTGACATTTAGTCTATCGCTACTCCCAATATTGATGTGTGCCAGCGGCATAATGACAATGTTCTATCGTAACCGCCGCCTAGCCCGCACCCGCTAAATCCCCATGTAAGTAAAAAGCTAATTTCTTGGTGGGGGTGCCTGGACTTGAACCAGGGACCAATCGGTTATGAGCCGACTGCTCTAACCACTGAGCTACACCCCCGCCAACAGATAGAGTATAGCAGATTGGCGGGTGTTATATAATAGAGCTTAATATGATCAATAAAATAAAAAATCTAAATTATCGGAAACTTTATAAGGAACTTAGCGATGTGCGACTAATTGGCTTGGTGATGTTCGGCGTGGTGGCGGTTTTGGTGGCTTGGAGCAGCCTGAAAACCTTACAGATAAATTATGAGCTGCAAAAAAAGGAGGCGGTTTTGCGCCAAACGAACATCAATAAAAAACTTGAGAATCAAAATTTGAAACTGAAAAACACTTATTTTGAAACTGATGAATACTTGGAGTTAACGGCACGTCGGCAGTTTAACAAGGCCGCGCCCGGCGAAGAGCTTTATCTGATTCCCCGCGAAGTGGCGCTGGAAAAATCGGTTAAGTTGCCAAAAACGCCAGAAGAAATACAGCAAGAACAGGTCGAAGACAAGCCTAAATACCAGCAAAACTTTGAAGCTTGGGTAGACTTTCTGCTTGGCCGCTAGGTATATAGGACTTTCGCACTTTTCCTAGTTACCAGACCGCACCAAATTGGCTACAAACTTCCAGCTTTCTCTCGACGTAGCTAGGCTACCTCTCCATAAATCTGAAAGTTTTCGCTCAGCCTGGATGCACGCTGGTATTCAAGGAAAAGTGCGAAAATCCTATATACTAATACGATGAGAAAATTGCCGGGGCAAAATACTTTTTATTGTTTTTCGCCTGGCGTGATGCTGACGACTTTTATTATTGAAATAGCCTATATTGGCTACATAATTTTCCGCTACAAGATTAATCAAATAGCTAGGCTGAGCATAGTATTGATATTTTTACTGGCGGTTTTTCAGCTGGCCGAATATTTACATTGCGGGGCGACTGAGGCTAACGCGGCTTTTTGGTCTAGAGTTGGCTTTGTGGCCATAACCTTTTTGCCGCCAGTCGGAGTGCACCTGGTTTATTCTATAGCTGGCAAAAGCTGGAATAATATCATCGCGGTGGCTTATGGCTCGGCGCTGGGATTCGCCGGAATTTTTCTATTTGGCGCTAATGCGTTTAGTGGTTATGAATGCGCAGGAAATTACGTAATTTTTCAGCTGGCCCCCAAATTAGGCGGCTATTATTTTGTATATTATTATTTCTGGCTGTTCGTTACTACGTTCCTATGTTTAAAATTTGCCAGAGCTTTGGATTCGAAAAAGTTCGTAGGGACTAGACAATCACTGATACTTTTTGCAATCGGCTATCTTGGGCTGTTGCTGCCAACATTGATCGTCAATTCTACCAAGCCGGAAACTGTTGACGGCAAGCCAAGTATCATGTGCGGCTTCGCGATCATACTCGCGACCATTATAGTTTTTGGAATTATTCCTAGGATGGCTAAATTAAAAAACAAGAAATGAATCTCGATATTCCAAGCCGTCCAGCCGATGGACACAAGGGAACTTTTGGAAGTTTGGCAGTAATCGGTGGGCAGATTAGCCACGATACAGTCATGCTGGGCAGCGCGGCTTTTGTTGCCAAGTCGGCTATCAGATCTGGAGTTGGGCTAGTTTATTTTGCTGGCCAAAAAGACGTGCTGATAGAACTGGTCAAAATGGTTCCGCAGGCCGTCGGCCAAAGCCTAGATAATGTTAAATCGGACGCGGTTGTAGCCGGGCCAGGATTCGGGCAATCCGACAAAAGTATAGCTGCTATTAAAAAAGTTTTAGGCCTCAAAATACCAACTGTTATTGATGCTGACGGCCTTAACATCTTAGCCAGCCAGCCCAAACTGCTAGAAGCAGTTCACGACAAGTGTGTTTTGACACCTCATCTTGGGGAATTTGAACGGCTGGCTAAGTCGGCGCGGGTTAAAACCGCTCATGCTTTAGCCGACAAACTGGGCTGCTACGTAGTATTAAAAGGACACGAAACAACTGTTAGCGACGGGCAAAAAACTTGGGTAAATAAAGTGTCTAATCCTGCTCTGGCCACCGGCGGAACCGGCGATGTTCTAGCTGGACTAATTGGAGGTTTGTTGGCGCAGTATAGAGAAGAGTTATCTATTTTTGATTGTGCTTGTCTAGGCGTTCAAATCCATTTCCAAGCCGGACAGACTTGGAGCAAACAAAAAGGTTCAAGTGGCCTATATGTCGACGAACTTATAGATTTGATTCCCGAAACTATGAGTAGCTTAAGGATTGGCTAGCGAAAGCCCAGAAACTTGGCAGCAGTGATAGAATAAGGACATCTAGAAAATAAACATTGAGGGAGAACTCAGCTGCACGAAAAATTAAAAAAGATTGCCGCTAGAACCAAAATAATTCATATTGTCCGCCTGCCGGAAATTCTGAGGGTTTTTCTAAAAGACGAGGCGATTGGTGGCAAGTTGATTTTGGCGGCGGCAATTTTGGCGCTGTTGATTGCTAATTCGCCGTTGGCTTGGGTGTATAACGAATTTTGGGAAAAACATTTGAGCATTGGTGTTAATAATCTAGTCGTTGATCTGAATTTACGACACTGGGTAAGCGAAGGGTTGATGGCATTATTTTTCCTAGTCGTTGGGCTGGAGATAAAGCGTGAGGCCGTCAAAGGCCAGTTGCGCCATTTCAAATCAGCCCTATTACCGATCAGCGCGGCGATTGGCGGGATGATAGTGCCGGCGGCTATTTTCATTATGATTAACATCAATAACCCGGCTAATTTAGATGGCTGGGCGATTCCAATTGCTACCGATATCGCTTTCGCGCTAGCTGTTATAAGCCTGCTTGGGAATCGGGTATCTTCATCGTTGAAAGTGTTTTTACTGACCTTGTCTATCGTTGACGATATTGGCGCGATTTTGATAATCGGCCTGTTTTACGGCGACGGATTTACGGTGCCGGCTTTGGCCGCGGCCGCTGTCATCGGTGCGACTTTGTTTTTTTTACGATTTCACAAGTTCATGACACCAGCCATTTTCGGGCTAATCGGGTTGGGTTTTTGGCTGGCAGTATACTATTCGGGTATTCACGCCAGTATCGCCGGAGCTTTTCTGGGATTTTTGGCACCGATAACTTCAAAAGTAAATAATTATTCGACGGCCGAAAAATTGGAAAGGCTAGTTTTGCCGTTCTCGACATTTGTGGTTGTGCCGCTGTTTGCTTTTGCCAACCTAGGCGTTAAATTGACACTTGATAGTGTCCAAGCCCCGGGCTCATCGTATTTAATATGGGGCATTATACTAGGCTTGGTTCTAGGCAAAGTCATCGGTATAAGTCTGGCATCGTGGATATTGGTCAAATTAAATCTGGCTAAATTGCCAGAAAATTCTAACTGGATGCAAGTGATTGGCGTTGGCTTTATCGCCGGAATTGGCTTTACCGTATCGGTATTTATCGCTGATCTGGCATTTGTCGGCCAACCATTGCTAGAAGATGCTGCAAAAATCGCTATCCTGATTGGATCAACCCTTAGCGCCATCTTCGGATATTTATTCTTGCGTCATCGCAAGCGGATCAAGCAAGTCTTAGATACCGAAATATAGCTTATTTGGTTTAATTTTGGCTTTTGATAGCAACTATAAAAAGCCCGCTTGAAGTTGGAAATTTTATCTATACAATTATGCTGGTGGCGTGGTTTTTTACATGAAGCAAGTCCAAACATTTTTCGGCAATAACTTTATTTTTGTATCTGTAATTACCGCTTTAATTTTGACAGCCGGACTTGTGTTCGACCAGCCGGTTTTAGCTATGTGGTTCGGCTTCGCGGTAGCGGCGTTTTCCACGGTTAGCAACGATAGTATTCAGACCCTTGGCACATTCCTGTCGTCTAACCGCAAGGTTTCTTGGAGAATTTTGTGGATTTTCATCGGTAGTATCATGGTGGCGACATTTTATTATAGCTGGCTGACCAATGGCGGCGATGTCAGCTACCAGCGTCTAGAAAAAATCCCACAGCCGACAGACTTCTCGTTTTTCCAACTTCTGGCGCCGATAGTGCTGATCATATTGACACGCTTCAGCATGCCGGTTTCGACGACTTTCTTGATCCTGGCGACTTTTTCTACTACTGGGACGATCGAGAAAATGCTTAGCAAAACCCTGATTGGCTACATTTTGGCATTCGTGGTGGCGCTGATAGTTTGGAGCTTGGTCGGCTACATAGTCAATAAGCGCAAAACCAAAATGGATCGTAATCTAAGTCCGCGCGAAGAGAAAAAATGGCGGACATTGCAGTGGTTGTCGACTGGTTTTTTGTGGTCGGCATGGCTGGCTCAGGACGCGGCGAATTCGCTTGTTTACTTGCCCAGAGAAGTTTCTGGCTGGCAACTAGTAGCTATATTGGCGTTTATGCTGGCGGCGTTGGCGTTTATTTTCCAGCGGCGGGGCGGTGAGATACAAAAGGTCGTCACAGAAAAAACTGACGTTCTCTACGTCAAATCAGCCACCATGATCGATTTCGTCTACGGGCTAATCTTGGTCTATTTCAAAATGCTCAACAACGTTCCCATGAGCACGACTTGGGTTTTCTTGGGGTTACTAGCCGGGCGAGAAATCGCTTTACGCGCAACGCTGCACAAAGATAAGCCATATTCGCATACCTTGAAACTAGTCAGAAAAGACATCCTGCGGGCTGGGTTCGGCCTGGGAATTTCGCTGGCATTGGCGATAATGGTCAATGAGCGTTTTTGATTAGCCGCGATAAACCAAAAATACAATATAAGCGATGTAAAGTGCGACGAAGCTGGCACCTTCCCAGCGGACCAACTGGCGCTTGCCAGCAATATGCATGTAGACGAACAGTAACAGCATAGAACCGATCGAGACCAGCACGTCAAAATTAATATCGCTGGTAAAAGCTAGCGGCGTGATTGTGCTGGTCAGGCCGAGCACCCAAAATACATTGAAAATTATCGAGCCGATGATATTACCAACCGCAATGTCAGACTGGCCTTTAAGCGCCGCGACCACAGAAGTGGCTAGTTCTGGTAGCGACGTGCCGATGGCAACGATGGTTAGCCCGATCAAAGCTTCTGACAGACCAGCGGCCGCGGCGATATCGATCGCGCCAGTTACCAACAACCTGCCGCCAATCACCAAGCCGATTAATCCTACCAGGGTTAGTCCAGCGGAGACTGCCGTTGAGTAAATTTTTATATTCTCATCCTGACTTTTGGCTTTAGTTTGTTCGTGTTCAGATTTTGCCAAACCAAAAATGTAGTAGAGAAATATTGCCATCAAGGCCATCAAGGCTATGCCGTCGGTTCGAGTTAGCGCGTTGAACCCTACGCCGTCAAATAAAACGTCGTTACCCATTACGAACAACAAGCTTACGCCCAATAAAGCTAACGGGATTTCTTTCCAAACAGTTGAACTTTTAACTTTAATCGAGCTAATCATGGCCGTGATGCCCAATATAAGCAGCACGTTGGCTGTATTGCTACCGACAACATTGCCAATTGCCAGCTCCGGCGAACCATTAAAAGCTGCCAAAATATTAACTGTTAGCTCAGGCGCTGAAGTTCCAAAAGCGACTATCGTCAATCCGATAACTAACGGCGAAACATTTAGCCGGGCAGCTAAGGACGACGCGCCGCGAACCAAGCCTTCTGCGCCGGCAATTAGAATAACCAATCCGGCAATAATAGCCAGCACGCTCAATATCATTAGTTAATCATAGCAAATGCTACTTGGTTTTGACGTTTTTTCTAGTCATTAGGCGCAAGTTAGCCACGTAATGTCGCGGGTTGGTAGTAGCATGTGCGCGCAAATATCGCTTATGTTTTTCGACGAATGATATTTGATGGTCAGGATACATTTCGCCGTTAGCGCTATAGCTAGCTCTGGTATGATAAGTTTCATCCTTTGCCATAAGCATCAAGATGCGTTCTATCTCAGCGCCGTCTTCGGTATCAAAAAAATCTATTTTAGCCAAGTTAATTCCTTTAAATATAATTATACACTACAGAGGCGGGAACGCCTAATTGGTTATGAAAGTCAGAGCGTGGCCGATTTTTCCGGCGCGACCAGCTCGGCCGATGCGGTGCACGTAGTCATCGTAGGCTTTTGGTACGGAAAAGTTGATAACGTGGGTGATGTCAACTACGTCGATACCGCGGGCTGCTACGTCAGTCGCAACCAATATTGTGACTTCGCTTTTCTTGAATTTCGCCAAAGCTCGTTCGCGGTGGCCTTGGGTTTTGCCGCCGTGGATCGCTCCGGCTGAAAAGCCTCGTTTGAGCAGTTCGTCGCTCAGACGTTCGACGTTACGTTGAGTTTCGTCAAACACTATGACTTTCTGAACTTCGTCTTTTAGTAAAATTCCGTGCAGTTTTTCCATTCGGTCAGAGTTACCCGCGTAGCGGACGACGTTTTGGTGAACGTTTTCGCTGCCGCCAGTAGCTTTCAGCGTTACGGTAAATGGATCTTCGGTGAAGCGGCTGATAAGGTTGCGGATTTTGGTGTCCATAGTCGCTGAGAAAAACATCGATTGTCTTGGCTGGCTGAGCTCAGATAATATGGTCGTAACATCGTTGATAAAGCCCATGTCCAGCATGCGGTCAACTTCGTCTAGTACTACAACATCAAAATGCTGCAGCCTTAATGTGCGTCGCTCGATGTGGTCTTTGATGCGTCCCGGCGTGCCGATAACAATCCGTGGATTGTGCTTCAAATCACGCAGTTGCGCACCCATGGATGAGCCGCCGATTAATACTGCACCGGATAGTCCGCTGCCTTTGCCTAGTTCGCGGCATTCTTGCTCGATTTGCTGGGCTAGCTCGCGGGTTGGGGCGATGATTAGTGCTGCCGAATTTTTATCGACAGTTAGTTTTTGCAAAATCGGTACGGCGAAAGCCGCGGTTTTACCAGTTCCAGTTGAGGCTATACCAAGAATATCTTTGCCTTCCAGAGCGGCTGGAATAGTTTGATCCTGAATGGGCGAAGGTACGACGTAGCCCTTAGCTGTTAAGTTATTTTTCAAACCTTGGCTGATGGCAAAGTCAGTGAAGTTGTGCTTGGGAACATACACCTCAGCCTCCACTAGCGTAGCGGCTTTTACAAATCGAGCCGGGTCGATGTACTGGGCTTTTGGCCCGCGGTTACTTCGGCCATTATGGCTTGGACGTGAATGTCTGCTAAAGCTAGCAGAGCGTTTATTAAAATGATAAGACATAAAAAATGATCCTTCTTGTTTATTTATAGTTATTGCAGGTTCACAACTCGTCGTTGTGATTATTGTCTGTATGACACCAAAGCAATTCGCCTATAAACATCGGGATCATTGAAACAATTACTATAATACTAGCATGAAAATATTTTATAGTCAAGGTCGCTTACCTGCGCGCTTGGGATAATAATTTATCAAAAATAAACCAATCGCGCTCAACCAAGCGAACCTTCGGCTAATTCTTTACGAAGGGA
>JBPCJO010000006.1:0-11943 GCA_051005235.1 Saccharimonadales bacterium (SeqCode) | reverse complement strand
AATCTAAGTTGGTGGGCAAAAACGGCCGCATCGACGGTAGCGGCACCGACCATTTTTAACGTGCGGGCAGCCGCTTCGAGCGTTGCGCCGGTGGTGAGCACATCATCGATAACTAATAGATATTTCCCGTTTAAGCGCGTGGGACGATGCACGGTAAAAGCATTTTCGAGCTGAATAAAGCGTTCGGCGCGATTTGCTCCGACTTGCCGGGTGTTCTTGGTACGCCTGAGAGTCTCTAGATAGGGTAGGTTACGTTTTTTAGCCACGTGCCGGGCAATCAACCGTGCTTGGTCGTAACCCCGCTGGCGAACTCGTACGGCGGTCGTAGGGGCGGCGGTAACTATTACGCCAGATGGCAGGGCAGGGAGCTGGTGGTGCAAACAATTAGCTATAACCTCGGCGGCGGCCTTAGCGCGCTGAAATTTGAGGAGAGTGAGAAGTTGTTTGGTGGCGGCCTCATAATTAGAACTGACCCAGACATGTTCTAGTGGGGTGCTGGGCTGGCATCGGCGGCAGGTAGCAAAGTCCGAGGTACTACCGTAACAGCGGTAACAACGCGGCGGCGGAGCTACAATAACCGCATTGCTGCAGGTGTTGCACAGGGGTGGGCCTTCGCGCCCGCACTGCAAACAAGTGTGCGGTGCAAGCAGAGCAATAGCGGTTTCTATAATGTTCATATAACAACCATACGTGGTGTTTATTAACATTGTATTAACAGATTGTAGTAATTATTGTGTTGTAAATAAGTATTCTACTGGCTTGCACCGGAGTAGGCATAGGTTATACTGTTTATAAGATAAAAATGCTAGTGAGCTAAACAATCTAACAAAACTACCTGGAGGGTACCAGTATGGCGCGACGAAATCGCGATGAAGATCTACTTATGGAAGATGAACTTACCGCAGCTTTCTTGGGTGACGACGACTTTAACACCACTGATCAAGCACAAACAGACGACAAAGCAGCCGCTGGCCAACAACAGGCGGCAGCCGACGAATGGGACGAAGAAGATGCTGTTCCCGGACAATTAGCAGTTGATGTATATGAGACACGCGAGCGCCTGGTTGTAAAAGCCCGCACTGCAGGTGTTAACAAACACGATCTTGATGTCAGTATTTCAGACAATACACTGAGTGTTCGTGGCACCCTGAGCGCCGGTAACGAAGAAGATGTCGAAAACTACTTTGTTCAAGAGTGTTACTGGGGCGAATTCAGCCGTAGCATCGCCTTGCCGGTTCCTGTCAAAGAAGATGAGATCGAGGCTGTCCTAAAAGACGGCGTCCTAACTGTCAGTTTCACCAAAATGAAGCAAGACACCATTAAAAAGATTCAAGTCCTGTAAACTAGCTTTTAGTGAATTTTACTCAATTGTTGGACGTTGAGGCTGAGCCTTTATGTAGTTTGTTTTCTTAACAAATTATTCGTATATACCGCGTGCATACTCAGTATATATAGCTGACAGAGGTAGGGGATATATACGAATTATATACGATTAGTATAGTAGGCTTTAAGCATGTACCAAACACCTCTGGCAAAACGGCCGTCTGGCTCTGGACCGACGATTACTCGAGCATACTCGGGGCGCTACGCTAGTAGAAGACGTATGTGCTTTGCTACAAAGACGCCATACGGACCGAGTAGGGGCTATCTAGCAACAGGCGGTCGCTGGTAATAAGCGTCAGCCTTTCTGACTTGACCTGAGCAATCAGCATGGCGTCAAACGGATCATTGTGTGGCAACTTGATGTCGCTTAGCTGATGAACATGCTCAAGCGTGATTGGCAATGTTTTACTACCTAATAGGGTAATGACATCTTTATACGGCTGAGGTACACGTAGCTTGCCAGCCCGGGCTTTAATGGTAATTTCCCATACTGATACCACAGAGATAAAGTGCGGTTCATTTTTAATAATATTTAGTGTTTTTGGCCCTAGCCGCTCAGGGTATTTAAGTGCCCATAACACTACATGAGTATCTAGCAAATACATTGAACCCATTTCACATCTCCTTTCGTAAGTGAAAGTCAGCTTGGTGAGTGCCAGGTGTTCGTTGTTGTGAGAAAGTGTACCTGTAGGTACACTGACGAATAAAACGGGCAGCTGGTGCCGCCAAGGTGGGTTGAAGCGGAAAGGAGATGTGAAATGGGTTCATACAACTTATACCTTACCGTCTGGGAATAGCTGGCCGTCTAAGAACAGACTCATTATCTCGGGATCCATGTCATCGAAGTCATCGGGAATCATAACTTCAGGATTACTTTGCCAGATGCCAAGTTGCGGTGCAGTCTGCTCGTTGTAAGGGTTAAGGCTGGCGATTGGCTTACCGGCTTTGGCAATAACAATCTCTTCGCCATTTTGGACACGCTCGAGCAGTTTGCTGAGGTTTGTCTTGGCTTCGTAAATATTGACTGTCTTCATAATGCCTGTAGTATAGCATATTGACTAGGTCTAGTCTAGTCAGATTATTGTAAATGCTGTATAAACTAAAAAATACCGCTGGTGAGAGCGGTATTTTTTAGAAAATTACAGGTTAAGCGTCGTTTTTATGAAGTACCGGTGGTAGCTTTACCGGTTACAAAGCGGACGATGAACTGAGCCAGGGCGACGATTACCAAACCAATAATGGCGTAGAGAATGGTGTTTTTGGCACCGGTTACCGCACCAGAGTCACCACCAGAAGTAATGTACTTAAAGCCACCGATGATGATCATGATGACGGCGGCAATACCGACAATCAGTGATATTACATTAACTACCTGAGAGATGAATTGATTTAATTTTTCGGCGCCGGCATTGTCAACCTCGGAACAGTTTCCGTCTGCTGCAGAATTACCGGTGGCACTAGGTATATACTCGCTAGTGTTGCTCTTGTCTTGGCTTTTACAAAGCAATTTTTGGGCGCTAGATTCACCTTGGGCATGCACCAGCACTGGCACCGCAACTGGGGCTGCTATTACCGCTACAAACGAGGCTACTATTAGAGTTTTTATTGTTTTTAACATATGTTCGTTACCTTCTTTATATTGAATATTCTTATGCTTGATTTATAGCATATACTTACATGGTTTGACAAGCGCTAATCATATTTTTACGCACTGCCTGACGTAGCCTTACCGGTTACAAAGCGAATCAAGAACTGTGCCAAAGCCACAATAACCAGGCCGATAATCGCAAACAGGACGTTGTTTCTGGCGGAGGCTACTTTGCCACTATCGCCGCCAGAGGTGACAAACTTAAAGCCACCGATAATTACCATAATGACTGCAACCACGCCGACAATAATACTGAGTACGTTAATAATCTGGGCAACTAAGTTATTAAGGGACTTGGTTGGCCTCTCTGAGTCGGCCTCTTTACAGCCTGCTTTGCCGCTTAAATCGATTTCGCCGCCGCTGCAAGCGTTTTGACGAAGAGTGTCGTTGCTGGCAGCCGACACATCGGCGTAACTCACTGCGCTAAACGTGAGGCACAAGGCAAATAGCAGTAGAAGTTTTTTCATGCTGGCGTCGCCTTTGACAGTACAAAACGAACGATTACCTGAGCCAGGGCGACGATTATTAAGCCGACTATGGCATAAATTATGCCATTGCGAGCCGCACTAATACTATTTGAGTCGCCACCGGAGGTTACTAGTTTAAGCCCGTTGACGATAATTAGGATTACCGCCGCGATGCCTACAATGATCGACAGCAAGTTAACGACGTTGGCAATGGTCTTTTCTACACTGTTGGCGGCCTCATCGGATTTACAGGCGCCGTCGGTGCTGTCAAGGTTAGCGCCTTTACAGACCTCTTTACGGGCGCCGCCAAAAAGGGCGTGGGCTGGCGCGGCAACGCTAACCGTTACAAACAGGGCGATAAAGGCTGAGATGATGATATTTGTTTTACGCATATTTTATCCTACTTTTCCTATTATAAACCTTACAAGGACTTGCGCCAACGCCGCGACCATCAGTCCAACAGCAGCATAGATAACGCGCTCCCGGGCCTGGGTGATATCTTGCGGGTTGCTGCCAGAGGTAACAAATTTAAGTCCAGCCAAAATTATGATGATTATTGCGACAATACCAATGATGATCGACAAGATGTTGATAATTTGAGTCAAAATCCCTTTGGAACCAAACAGGGGATTGTTAGTGTCACCCTTGGCATCTTCGGTAGTACGTTTGTCTTCACAGACAGCTCCTTTGTTGGCTGCTTTAGAAGTGTCACACGGCTTAAATACATCGACCGCCCAAACGGTGGCGGGGGCGGTAAGCAGTAGGGGAGCCACCAATAAAGATAGTAAAATAATTGCGCGTTTGATCATGAGCTGACCTTTCCGATGAGGGTTAAGACAAGGACTTCGGCGCTGAGGGCGATCATTAGCCCGATGAGCGCGTAAATAATGGTTTTTTTGGCTTTGGAGATGCCCTCTGGGTTGCCGTCGGCGGTAATGTAGTTAATCGCACCCAGCACTATCACCAGCACAGCTAGTGCGCCGAGCACCCCAAACACGATGGTCAGGCCGTTTTTAAGCTGCTCTTCGTTAGCTGTGACTTCGGGCAGCACGCTGAGGCACTTAGAGCCAGCCTTGTCTGACGCGCAATTGGTGCGCTGTTGGACCTGCCCGAATAGTGACGTTAGTAATGTAATCATCCTTGAAACCTTCCTGCGATAAAGCTTACAACCGCGGTAGCAATTATCGCAATAACTAATCCGACCAAACCATCGATAACGGTGTTTTTAGCCCTGGTGGTTTTTTCGGGGTTGGCTTGCGATGTAATATATTTAAAACCGCCGATCATAACAAAGGCAATTGCCACTAAAATGGCAACCCTCAAGAGCAGCTCAATAATTGCCAGTAATATAAGCCAGATATCGCCGAGACTATTGAGTTTAGGGGCGCAGGTCTCGACTTTCTCGAGGTATTTATCCCATTTAGGGAAGCCGAAAAAGCTGGTATTACAGGCGTTAGCAGTACCCGGTGCGGAGGGGCCAGCTGCGGCAGCCGGTTCATCGGCAGCCCTGGCAGCTTTACCAGCATCGTAACCTTTTCTACAGCTCACTTTTTCGTCGATATTATAGTTGTTTGGGTTTTCTTCGCAGGCTTGCTGTTTGGTCTCAGCGTTAAGCCCATAGCCGTGGCGAAAACCGTTACGGCAGGCTGACTTTTGGTCGCTATTACCGCTTGTACAGTTTGCCCTGGCAGCGTCCTCGACTTGAGCGTTGGTTTTAAGCGCAGCACTGGCAGGCGTCGGAGCACCCAACCCAAAACCAATGACACCCACAAAAAGTAGGCTAGCAGCCAAGATTTTTGTTTTTAGGCTAAGTGTAATCATGAATTATTCGATCCTAAGGTTATTAATTATCATGTCGGGAACAATAATAGTGGCAGAAAATACTCCGCCTGGCACCAGGAACTGCACCAGCGCGAACGAGAACAGGTAAAAGAACAGGCCGACGACAGCATTCTGGATCCGGCCTTTGGCAGCCTGGGTGGCCTCGGCATTACCCTCCGACGCCGAGTACTGAATACCCGACATAATAATAGAGAACACAATGATAATCCCAACACCGTACGAGAGGAAGCGAATAAAGGCGTAGGTCATATCTTCGATGGCCCCCATGTTTGCCGGGCCATCGTTGCCGATACAGCCAAAGTTAAAGCGGGTCTTAACCTCGCCGCCAGCCTGAGAATTACCACATTGGCCGCCATCTTCGCTGGCATTGCGGGGCGTCAGGTACGCTTCGGGGGCATCTGGGCTGCCACCGGCGGCGTCGGCGCCAGAACCCCCACCGGGAGGACTACCGTCGCCATTCGGACCGCCGCCACTGAGCGGCCCATCGAGAGTACGTTGCTTCTGCCCATAGTCATAGCCTTTTTTACAAGCATCTTGGGCAGCATTGGAGCCACCATCACACTTATCCCCAACATCGCTACCGCTGGCATAACCAAGCTTGTAGCCTTTTCTGCAGTTTAGCGGGACGACGGCTTCGCCGCCGCCACATTTGGCTTTGGCTGCCGCGGCAATCTGCGCCTCGTTTTTAACTGCGGCATAGGCGTGGCCGCTAAACGCCTGGACGCACAGCACCACACTCAACAGGCAAAATACTGCCAACAGAATGTTTTTTGTGCTGAGGTAATTTCTCTTTATAGTCATTGGTTTTTTGTTACGTAATTTACGCTAAGTATGCATGTAATTAGACTTTTTTTCAACCGGCAGGCGGGTAACTCGGCGTTTAGATGCTTTTAATGTACCGTGTTATGTTCTATTATGGATAGTAAAGCATCGCTAATTTCCGTCGGCATTTACAACAAACACTATGAATAAAGTATTTAAACTACAGACTAGTTGGGCACCGGGTCTACACAAAAGAGGGGTGGCTTTTTTCTTTGCGCTTTTATTAATGTTTGCTGCGGTGTTGCCACTAACGCAACAGCAACAGCGCGTATACGCCGCTACAAAAGCAGCCGAATATACGCTTTATTGGGACGATGCGAATAAGAACGCCTTAAAAGCTATCTTTGATGACGGCGAAAAACAAACGGAAATTGGGAATAAGATGGTGATTGCCGCCAAGGGTGATCTATTCGGAGATAAAGGATCTAATTTTAGCTTTGACCCCGCTGTTAACACACAGCTGAATAAAGCCAAAGCTGTTGGTGGGGAGACTAACAGCGATAACTATTACGCTACGTCGAAAGTTTACTGTAGCGGCAATAATCTTAGTCTGACCCCTCCAACTTCAAAG
The DNA here is from genome assembly GCA_051005235.1 of Saccharimonadales bacterium (SeqCode). Classification (GTDB taxonomy): domain Bacteria; phylum Patescibacteriota; class Saccharimonadia; order Saccharimonadales; family 2-12-FULL-41-12; genus JALQXV01. The sequence goes on along the minus strand of JBPCJO010000006.1, from coordinate 5,210 downwards.
CCTTACAAGGTAATTGACTATACGTTAGGCTTCCACGTTAATGACTGGAATAACGTGCAAAACGATCCGAACTACAAACTATACGCAGGTATTACTAAAATTAACGAAATTGGCGGTACTGGCCAAGCAGACCGTAACCTTTTTACTAAAGGTTCAGAGACACTAACCTCTAGATTCAATCCTTCTAAGCTAGGAGATGACGGAGACCATAACGGTAACGGTGGGGATGCGAAAGACCACATATCAAGCGCTTGCTTCAATGCTTTAAGCAGAGGCGATTTAGGGGGGAGTAAGCTCCGTAATTTCTACAAACTTTCACCGGCCGAGCAAGCCGAAGTAAAAGGAATTGCCACTACTGGTAGCGGTGCGGGCGCAGGTGGTGGTGCCGCAGGTTGCAGCGGCGGCACCTGTGCCAAAGATTGCGATTCTTCCGAGGGCGTGCCGTTAAGTTGGATTGTGTGTCCGCTTGTAGATATGGGGGCCAAGTTTAGTGATTTCGCGTTTACGAAGATTATCCAACCGTTACTCGCTGACGTTCCGGTGAGCACCAATCCAAAAGACCCATCTTATAAAGCCTGGACCAGTTTTCGCATTCTGGCCAACGTTATGCTAGTCGGTACTTTGTTGGTAGTTGTTTATTCACAAGCCAAAGGCGGTAAGTAATGTTAGACGCTTATACTGTTCGCAAAGCAATACCACGGATTGTATTTGCGGTTATCGCCATTAACTTATCGATTTACTTTTGTATTGCGCTAATAGATATTACCGAGGTTGTTGGACGGGGCATTAACCAACTATTGGTTGGCCCCTTTGTAAACTCCGACAGTTTTAGCTCGGTAGGAGCAAGCGACCCAGAAGTAGGCGGTATCTTAGGGGCATTTGGATATGATGGCTTTCTGCAAGGTATGCTTACCACCATCTTCGGCTTAGCAGCCTTTGCCGGTGCAGCCCTGATCGGCTTGATAGGTTTACTCGGCCCGCTGCTCATAACGATTACCCTCATCGTACTGGCGGTATTATTTACGCTCGTCATTAGGCAGGGCTTACTGGTTTTCTTAATCATTGTGTCGCCTATAGCCTTTGTTTGCTACGTGCTACCTGGTACCGAAAAGTATTTTAAGTCTTGGCTGGACCTGTTTACTAAAACACTATTGATATACCCAATTATCGCAATCATCTTTGCGATGTCGAATGTTCTGGGAGCAATCTTGCTATCCGCCGGCGGCAGCGGTGGCAGCATGCTGCTTAACCCAGCCACCACATTGCCCCAAATCACTACCTTCGCCCAAGATGCCCCAACCGGTGACGCCCTAAAAATCCTCGTCGTAATTGTCATCATGTACGCCCCACTCTTCTTGATACCATTTGCGTTTAAAATGGCCGGTGGAGCTATTGGGCAGATTGGGAATATGGCTACCAAGGGAGCTCGAATTGGGGGAGGCAGGCTGGGTGGAAAGATGCGGGACTCAGAAAAAGACCCAGACAGCGTTTTAGGCAAAGCGAAGTTTAGAGCAGCTGAACGGCGTGTCAATGCCGGTCTAACTGGCAGACAAGTGCGTGCAGCCCTACCAGGACGTAACCGCGATACACGAATGGCTGCTGCAAAATTACATAGTCAGAAAAAACTTGACGCCGTAGCAGCGCAGTCTTTTGGCATGAAATCATATGCGCAGGATAGTGATGTAATGAACAGCATGACTATGACAAAAGCAGATGTAGATGAAGACCGGGGTAGTCTTAAGTCAGGTATGGCTGCTGCCCAACAAAAGCTAGCGGCAGGCGAAATTACCCAGGAGCAATACAATGATAAGGCTAAGGAGAGCGAGCGAAAACTCACTGCCCACAGCATAGCCGACCGTCTTGGGCGCAGCGAAGCAAACCAACGTGCCGCATATCTAAATGGGGATCGAATAAAATATGCAACCGAGAAGGGTCAGGACGGCTATAACCTTGAACGTAAAAAGGCTGAACGTATATTTGGAGGCGGTGCGGCAACAGCAGAGGCAATGAATGCATTTCAAGGGATTGCATCGTCTCCGCAAGTCGGTAGAGCAGACCTTGCCGGAGCTTTGTATGGCCAAGAGTACGATACAACCCGCTCAGCAGGAAAAGTATCCGCCGGGCAAGTTCTACAAGGCCATGTTGACGGCGTTAAGGGTGTAATCGCTGAACAAACCGCAATCATAAACGATACTACCGTTCCGCAAACTGACGATGAGGCAAAGGCGCTTCGCAGCAAAAAAGTGGCTGCCGTTCAAATGCTTACCAGTTTGCAAGCCAATGCGGCTAGCCCTTACGGCGGTAATGAAGGCAGCAAACTGGAAGTTAAAAATTCTCAAGCTAAAATTGACGAAGCATACGAAGCTTTTAAGAACGATCCAAATACACAAGGCTCCTACTACCACGGCGAAGAAAAGGTTCAACCAACGCCAGGAGCTCAAACTACTATTCCACACCCTGGTGTGCCAAATGCAACCATAACAGTAACCAACCCTCCTATACAACAACCTAGCCTCCAAGGACCGGAGGCAGCACTGGCAAGAATCAAACGCGAAGCCGGACGACAACCAGACCAAGCACAGATAGCAAACGCAAATGCAGCAGACCCAAACCAGCCTCCTCCACCTGACCCAGATCAAACATAGGTACATGTCTGCCTATAGCATCTCGGCTGACACTACTTGCAGTAAAAAAATTACTTTTCTTTGCAAAAACCTTAGTAAGGAACTTGAAGCCTGTAAGGAAATATGTTACACTGTAGCCTATGAAAACAACTCTAACTATTACCAGTAAGCGGCAAGTTACTATTCCTAAAAAACTATGGGATCAGCTGCAGCTCGACGGTGTGCGTTATCTCCAGGCCAATGTTAAAAACGGTAAACTTGAGCTGCAAAAGGTTGCCTTTGGCAGCCAACTCGAGACTTTCTGGCGCAAGACAGACAAGCAGGTAACTGGTGCCATTACAGATGCTTCAATTAAGCAAGCGGCGAGGCGGGCGCGGCAACAAAAAGACATCTAGCAAGCTTATGATTGTCGTCGACACAAATTATCTGGTGCGCCTGTTTACTAACCAGCCAAAGCAGCAGACACAAACGGCTATTATGGACTTGGCCCGATGCGAGCCAGGGCAAGTAATCCTGCCAGACTTTGTCGTCAGCGAGCTATTCTATGTATTGCAGTTTCACGATAAACTGACGTACTCCCGGCACGAAATTATTGAGGGACTACGTCTTATTCTAGACCACCCAGCCTGGAAGTTAGACCATGAGCTGCACCAAGCCGCGATCCAGATTTACGAGGATACTAAGCTTGATTACGTAGATTGCTTGGTGCGCGCCCTGTATGATCTTAAGCGCGTTCAGCACGTTTTTACGTTCGATAAAGCGATGAAGAAAAATCACAAGTAGCCCACGCAATGTTAAAATTGACTTATGTCTTATATTTTTCTTGATGAGAGTGGCGATTTAGGCTTTGATTTTACTAAAAAGAAAACTTCGCGCTACTTTATGGTAACTTTTTTGTTTGTCGAGCATAAACGACCAGTCGCAAAGCTGGTCAAAAAGTTATTCTCCCGCTTTAGCAAACAACAAATCCGTAGCCATCATGGTACGCTTCATGCCCATAAGGAAACACCGCGCACCAGGCAGAAGTTATTATCCGGTCTGGCAGAAAAAGAAGTAAGTATATTGGTCGTGTACTTGGATAAGCAGAAGGTCTATACCAAGCTCCAAGACGAAAAACAAGTGCTGTATAACTATGTTACGAACATTTTGCTTGATAGAATTATGACTCGAAAACTTGTGCCAACTAACCAAAAGATTACGCTGGTTGCATCGCGGCGAGAAACCAATAAGTTTTTAAATGAGAACTTTAAATCCTATCTTTCAAATCAGGTCTTAGGAAATCATAAGCTCAAACTCGAAGTTGATATAAAAATACCGCACGAGGATAAGTGTTTACAGATAGCAGATATGGCAAGTTGGGCAATATTCAGAAAATGGGAACATCGAGATGCCAGCTACTACAGCCTCATAAAGGATAAGATTGTTGAAGAAAATCCGTTATTCCCATAAAAAGATAAAACCCTGGGTGCTATTTAGTGGAACCATACGGAGCCACACACACCAGGGAATTACTCATCACTTGTAATTATAGCTTATGCAAAATAAGCGTCAAGCCAAGACGTGGTGATAGCGTCATTTGCGCATGGTTCTATATGGTAAAATTAACGTATGACTAACTATAAGCCTGGGCAAGTAATACTCGTCCCATTTCCTTTCACCGCTCATGCAGGCTTTTGCGGCTGGGCATGGCAACAGGAGCGCCGTCACTGAGGTGAAACGAGCTCGAGAGGTGTGCGAACGCTAAAGTTTTAGCGCGCCCATAGTCATCGTCTGTGGCGGCAGCCCGTTCGATCTGTTGAGCCACCAACCGACTGATAGATACCGACCGTCTGGCGGCTACTATGCGGGTCTTATAAGTCAGGGAATCATCTAACTGGATAGTTATATTGCGTTTCATATGCTATTTAGTATTGCAAGGTTACGTGGAGCACGCAACATGGGAATTGAGTTTAATTTTTTTATTGGCGCTCTATTAAATTTTAATGAAACGCTAGCAACGAGCGATTTACTATTCGGAGCTTTCGCACCGGGCTAGCCTGGCTGTTGTGTGTATATCTACCTTTGAATTCACTACTTTTCAATCCTACACATTCCATGTGTATATGCTACATATTACGATTAGTTAACGATACACATTCCATGTGTAGGATTGAAAAGTAGGCGATAAGCTATCGCGGCACGGCATTAGCTATATAGGACTTTCATAAGTGATATAATAGCCATAAGTAGTTATGGCAACGTATAAAGTAATTCAAGATATTGAGGCTGAGGATAAGTTCCTGGGGCCGTTGACGCTGAAGCAGTTCATTTTTGGCGCTTCGGCGATATTTTTTGGGTACCTGGGTGTGTATGCGGTGACGCAGGGAGCAGCTTTTCTGTTAACCGTGTTTGCGCCGCCGACTTTATTGGGTTTATTTTTAGCGATTCCGTGGAACAAAGACCAGCCAACCGAGGTGTGGGTACTGGCCAAGCTGCGGTTTCGGGTAAAACCGCGGTCGCGCATTTGGGACCAAGCCGGGCTTGAAGAGTTGGTTACGATTACGGTACCAAAGGTCATCGAAATATCTAAAACAGATGGCTTAAACC
>JBPCJO010000005.1:0-1166 GCA_051005235.1 Saccharimonadales bacterium (SeqCode) | reverse complement strand
GTAGAATGTGAACCGTTGTGCACACATTGGTTCACATTCTACAGTGTGCTCAAAGTCGTAGTGTCTGTTTGTTATGATGCTCATGAACCAAAATTTTTCTAAGTTAACAAACTAGTCGATAGCGATGTAGTCGAAAGCGAAGCTTTGGCCGGCTGGCGGCGGGTTGGCAGTACAGACACTAAAGCTGGTACCTGTCCGGTTAATGTAGTAGTTAAGGCTGCCTGCCACTGAGCCGACGGGAGTAATAACTACGTGAGGTGTGCCATTAAAACGCTGCGCAAAGTTAATTGTGACAAAGCAACCGGCTGGAGGGCCGCCACCGGTGTTGATTGCGACAGTACCGGCGGTGTCGGTACCGCTGACCGAACTGGTGCCGCCCGCTCCTAGCGCAGAGCCGTCAGATTTGCCAGGTGTGCCGCCGCCAGCATCAATATGCCGAGCGAGTTGTAAGTCACCGTTAATTTGAAGGTTTTGAATATTTAAGCTGGCAGCAGTTAACGCACCGCCGAAAGTACCCGAACCCGTAACCGACAAGTTATTTTGAATAGCTAATTGCCCCTGGATAGTAGTATTGCCAGCTACCTGCAACTCGTTGGCCTGCACTTGACCAAAGACAGAATTGCCAGATACGGTAGTGCCTGGAATGTTGAGTGGCGCACCGGCTTTAATCTCGCCCGCGACCTCTAGGCCGCCCCTAATTAATACTCTGCCCGCAAAGATGGCATTCGATTCTACGCTTAAAATTTGCTTGGGGTCACCCACCTTAACGTCCGTCTGGCGCAGTTGCTCCAGAGCTTCTTGGCTGAGTGGCTCGGTTTTTACTTGGTTGTCCTCGGTTTTACTGATCTGTCGGCTTTTAATTACGCTGATAGCCGTGACAACACCAGCAATGACTATCAAAAAAACAAACAGCAACAGATAAACATTAAATTTTGCTAAAAAGCCTTTGGCGGAGCGCTTCTTTTTTTTACCATCTTGCGGCGTATCAGCCGAAGAGCCCGAAGTCGCGTCGAGTACTCCGTCGTTACCTGCTACCGGCGTGTCTTCAGAAACCGCCGATGGGCTGCCGTCGGTCGTGGTAGGTAGCGCCTCGAGGGAATCCCCTTCGGGTTCGTTGGTCTCGGTAGCAGAGTTTTGATTTTCGTCTGGTGTTTTTTCCATGGCCC
>JBPCJO010000004.1:0-4781 GCA_051005235.1 Saccharimonadales bacterium (SeqCode) | reverse complement strand
CAGTATCGCCGCCGATGACACCACCCTCCCACGTATCGCCGCCGGCAACTACACCATTGACCTAAAAACTACTAGTGCTACAACCCTAGTTCTAGATAACTCCGGCACAGGAGCGGCAGGGTTGAACCTCAATGACGGCAGTCTCAGTACCGCCGGAATTATCCGTCTGAACAATGGGGGAGCACTACAGAATATTTCAACTCTCGGTTTATCTGGTGCAATCTCTGGCGCGACATCCACAGATACAATTAACGGACTTGTTATAAGCTCCGGCGCATTAAGTGGTATAACAGGCATCACCTTTACTAACGGGGCACTAAATATAAACAACGGAGGTATAACAAACACTGGCTCGATAGCTGGTGCTACCACCATTAACGCATCTGGTTTAGTAACAAGTGTTGGTTTGACTGCTGGCAGTGGATTGATCCAAGGAACTGGCGGCCTAACAATAACTGGGGCTACTAACATCAATACTAGCGGTGCCACAGCAGTAAATATTGGTAACGCTTCGACACCGTTAACCATCACTTCTACGGGCTTCAAAACAACCTCGGCTGGAGCACTAAGCGGCATAACTACTCTTAATGCCAGCGGCAATATAACAGGAGGTAGCCTAACGGCTGGTAATGGAGCTAACCGGTCATGCTCGAACAGCCAGTTTGTAAATGGTATGACTGTAACAGATGGAATTGTCACCGCTACTAACGGATGCACAGCGCCTTTATCGGACGCCAGATTAAAACAAAATGTTGTCAGCCTAGACGACTCTATCCTAAGTAGAATCAAGGATGTTAATACCGTAAACTTTGACTTTGATTGCTCAAACTCTATCTTTGACACAACTAAATCCGATGGCATTTATTGCGACTCTCAGCGCCAAACTGGTGTTATAGCTCAAGAACTCGCCACAATATTCCCAGAACTTGTCCACCAATACGACAACGGCTATTACTGGGCTGACTACGAGGGGCTATCGATCTATACCCTCAAAGCTGTATCAGAAATTGCCAAACACCTTAACTCTAACGGAGATGCAACTCTAAATGCTGTCACTGCGAATAGCCTAACCGTGGTTGGTGACATCAAAGCCGGAACCATCCGGGCTGACCGGATAGAGGGTCTTGAGTATAACGGCCGCTTTGAATCACTAGAACAACGAGTTAGCACTATCGAGCAGAAGCAGACGGCTCCGTCGTCACCTAGCCAGCCATCGGCAGGATCAGAGAATGTGACAGCCAAAGACCTTACTGTAGGGGGAACTACTACTTTGAACGGTCCTACTACCATTAAAGCCACAGCAAAATTCGAAGACAACGTTACGATAAATGGCCAGACAGAGGTTGAGGGACTAACAGTGAACATGAATCTGATTGCCCGCGGTACGCTAGAAGTCAACGGAACAGCCACTTTCAAAGAGATGGCCCGCTTCGAAAAAGACGCTCAGTTTGACGGTCAAATTAACGTTCTAGGCTATACCAACACGCAAGGCTTAACCGTCAACCTCGACCTTATAGTCAAGGGTGCGCTAGAGGTAAATGGCCCGGCTACCTTTAAGGAGATGGTCCGTTTCCAAAAAGACGCTCAGTTCGACGGTAACGTGGCAGTGAAGGGTCAGACGACATTCAACAGCGATACTGCTGGCTATGCCACTATCAAAGCCGGCGACACAAGTGTCAAAGTCAAATTTACCAAACCAAAGACCGCCAAACCGGTTATTTCACTGACACTCGGTGACGGTAAATTCGCCCAGTACAGCTATAAGAATGTTACCGAAGAAGAGTTCGAGATAGTGCTGGCCGCGCCGTCGCTGGAAGACCTGACCTTCTCGTGGGTGGCTGTTTCGGCTGAACAGCCGGTGGCAACCGCGCCAGTTCAAAACCCAGCACCTTGATATTTCGGTCTCTCTTATATATGCTGGTAAGCATAAGGAATAAAAACAAGAGCAAAAAGGAAGTTTAATCGTGGCTAAAATTATAGAAAAGAAGACGCCAGTCGCCTCGACTACCCGGGTCACTGCCGCTGCGCCTAAAAAACGCCCCAAAAAATCTAATAAGAGTTATATTGTAGCCTTGGCTTTAGTGCTTGTCATAGGCGCCGGTGCCTTTGCTGGCTATCGTGTCTACGACAACCAGCGCCAAGAAATCAGCCGTCTATCTAACCCTCAGGAGTCAGCTAAAGTCGAAACAGAACGTATCAAACAGCAGGTTGCCAAGCTGATTGAACTTCCGGCTGACGAAGATCCAACCATCGCTACCGTCGTTGACCCAGATAAGCTCAGCAATCAGCCATTTTTTGCTAAAGCCCAGAAGGACGACCGGGTAGTTATGTACGCCAAAGCCAAAAAAGCAGTGTTATATCGTCCGTCCAGCAACAAAATCATCGAGGTAGCCCCAATTAACATCGGTGATCCAAAAGCGCCAGCCCAAACAGCTCCAGCCGCAGGTGGCTCAGAATCGTTTGGACAACCAAGCTTCGAAACCACACCATAATAAGTTTGACTCATTAGCACTAGTGTGTTAATATTTGACTAGTCTTGAATAAGCAAGAGAGGGTTCACTTGAAAAAGTGGCCCTCTTTTTGTTTGTTCGACATAAGTTAAGTAATGGGAGCCTCACACTATGGCAGGAACAAAAGCCGGCGGCAAAGCAGCCGCTCAAACTAACAAAACCAAGTACGGTGCAGATTTTTACGCAAAAATCGGTGCCGCAGGCGGTGTAAAAGGCAAGACCGGTGGTTTTTACGCCAACCGCGACCTAGCCCGAATCGCTGGCGCTAAAGGCGGTCGTATCAGCCGTCGCAGTAAAAAGACCGTTTAAGTCTTTTTAGTCATTGCTCAGACACCGCTTTATGGGTGGGCCAAAATCGGCCCAGCCCATGACGCTTAGTTCAGGTCTAGCTAATCCAAATAAAAGCCCTAACCGTTAAACCGGGAGGGGCTTTTGTGTAATCTTGTTAGGCTCGTACACCTATAAAAGTGTCGTAACTAATCGTATATATTTTGTATATACGGAGTATATACCACTAACAGGGGTGGGTAGTATATATGTTTTATATACGATTAGTATGGTTGATAAATAGGACTTTCGCATTTTTCGGTTGCCCCAGCTTCTTACTGAGCGACTACGACCGTTCATCTTTCTTTCAGTGTAGCTACAGCTACCCTTCTAGAAATCTAAACGTTCTCGACACACTCAGTAAAAACCTGGCATCAGCCGAAAAGTGCGAAAGTCCTATAAATATAGTTCTTTAACACGCGCTTATAGGCACTAAAACCTGCTCATTTATGCCGCGCCTCATTGTCCATATCTACGGCCATGTAACTCACTGATTCATCAGCCTAATGGCTTAGCTGGGTTCGGTTTTCATGCGGTAGACGCGGCAAAAGCGTTTGTCGGTGACGCGCCAGTTGTGTTGGCAGTTGATGCAGTGGTAGCGGCCGCCTTGTTTTTCGATGCCCGCCTGCTCGCACTTGGGGCATTTGCTGCGCAGATGTTGCCAGCTCCGGTAGCTGTCTATGCAGTCCTGAATATGCGTATCGCTGATGGTAAGGCCGTAGCGGGGGGCCAATTGTTTAGCCGTCTCCCATGCCTCCATCTCCATCTGCACCAAGCGAGTATCGGAGTTATAGGTGTTGTGCGCGCGAACCATATGGCCAAGCTCATGTAAGAGTGACCAAGCCGGGTCTTGCCCCGCCACATCATAATAGATAGTCCGCGATTCGCCAGACCAGTAAAAAGAATCAGACGATGTAAATATAACATCAGTAAAGTCATTTTGTATCTGTTTAAGCAACTGCGCGAAGCTATTTTTTTGCTTTGTGTTGCTGGAGGGCAAGTTCATAACATCCATAAATAACTGCTTCTTCCGCCCGTATAGCCTCACGCAGAGGTGGAACCGATACCAGTTTGCTGCCAAATAACATTAATTCCTCGTGCAACTGGTCGGCGTATTTATCAAAATGAGTACCAACGCCGCCGCCAATAACGATTACCTCAGGGGTCAAATTAGCAATCACGCCCGTCAGTCCAAGCGCGATATTCCGGCTGATAGCATACCAAGTGCCGCTGTCTTCGGCCGGAATATCACTGGCCCGTTTGCCATATTTCTTAGAAATAGCCTTACCAGAGGCAAAATCCTGCCAATGTTGTAGCTTTCCGTCATGCTCAAACATCATATGCCCAAACTCCATATCAGCATATTCTGGCTCAATTACACCATCTATGATAATAATTCCGCCGATTCCGGTACTAATTGTTACATATAGCACTTTTTTATAGGCATGCTGGATTAAAATGGCTTCCGACAGGCCAGCCAAATTCGCGTCATTTTCGAGCGTTGCCGGTATTCCGCAAATCTCTTCAATCGCAGCCCCAATTGCCACATCTTCCCAAGGGAGATTACCAAACGCGATGACCGACTGTGTCTTCCGGTCAATCCGGCCAGGTGCGCCCGCCACACAAAACTTCAGACCAGCCCGATGGGTTAGCTTTTCAAAGGTGTTTTTAATCTCCTCCAAAAATTCTGGATAATCCTGTGGCGTCTCAAAGCGTAGCGACTCGAGCAGTTTACCCGAGCCAGAAAACACTGCCAACAGTGTTTTTGTGCCCCCAATGTCAATTGCTAGATACATTACCTACATCATACCGTTAGCTGCTAACCAGTGGCAAGCAATGTCACCATTTGAAATCGCTATACAGGGTAGTTCGTTACTATGAACCCATCCCATGCCTCGGTTTCATTAAAAAATAATGAATCGCTGGTATAGTAATGAACATCAA
>JBPCJO010000003.1:0-26062 GCA_051005235.1 Saccharimonadales bacterium (SeqCode) | reverse complement strand
GGGCGCGGTACATAAAAGTCGTTTGAATAACGAGCCGCTCCAAGCACCGGGAAAACCAGCTGTTGCAGAGCATGAACAGGCTTCGGCGGCACAGCCACTACAGACAGGGCGACTAACAACATAGATATTAGTATTGGAGTTATTTTTTTCATTTTTGTATTGGTTGTTCTACTCCTACTACTGTAACACAATTTTATGTTATTTGGCTATATACAAAACGCTTCTTTTTTGTTAAAGTAAATTAACAGTTATGCTCAAAAATAAAAAAACTAAAAAAGTAATAATCTTGGTAGCCGTAGTCGCGCTTATTTTAGTTTTGGGAGCCTATTATTTTTTGAGTAATCAAAATAACTCAGAAAAAACTGCCGAGGATTCTGACCAGAGCCAGCAACAGCCAGATATAAACTTCGACCCTCCTACTCCCGAAGACGTACAACGCACCGAAGCAAATAAAGAAAAAATCATTCAGGACAAGCAAAACTCAACTGGAGGGCAAGCCCCGCCCAGCGGCAAAAAATCAGTTAAACCAACAATAACGTACGCCGGCCAGTATGGCGATAAAGTAGAAGCCGGCGCCTACGTCAGTGGCGTTTTTGAAGAGTTCGGTGTCTGTAAAGCGATTTTCCAAAAAGGTTCCGAGATAATGAATGTACAGGTAGAGGCAGTCCGGGGTGCGAATTCGATGGACTGCCCGGTTATGAGCGTGCCGGTTAACGAACTTAGGCAAAAAGGCAGCTGGTCTGTAACGGTATCTTACTCCTCAAGCACGGCTGATGGCGTATCAGACTCACGCCAAATAGAGGTAAACTAACATTATGCGTAAACTATTCGGCGACTTAACCTTACTGTTCCTCAGCCTAATTGCTGTTACTGCCATTACGTCTCCTCCGGTTTCGGCGTTATCTGGTTCAGAATTTAAACCTGGCCGAATTATAGACGACGGCGTATTTTTTAATCCCAACACTATAGATCCAAACACCGTCCAAGTGTTTTTAAACAGCAAGGTTCCATCTTGCGACACCAACGGTACGCAACCTTACGGAAGTGGAACTCGTGCTGAATACGCAACTTCGCGAGGTTACCCTCCGCCTTACACGTGCTTGCGTAATTACACCCAAGACACCCCTTCAAGAGCTGCCGAAACTGGCCTTTGTAACGCCTATAATGGGGGGGCGAAGTCGGCCGCCAGAATAATTTATGATGTCTCGCAAGCCTGCGGGATTAACCCCAAAGTACTAATTGTCTTACTCGAAAAAGAACAGTCACTGGTAACTGATGACTGGCCTTGGAGCATTCAATACAGAAGCGCAACTGGCTATGGTTGCCCCGATACGGCACCTTGTGACGCCGAGTATTACGGCTTTTTTAACCAGGTATATAATGCCGCCAGACAATTTAAAAAGTACGCCCGCGACTCTACGCTCTTCCGCTACCGAGCCGGTCGTGATAACTACATACAATACAACCCGAACGCCGGTTGCAGCGGAACGAATGTATTTATTCAAAACCAAGCAACCGCAGGCCTATACAACTTTACACCTTACCAACCAAACCCGTCTGCCTTAGCGAATCTATATGGTAGCGGCGATGGTTGCGGGGCATATGGCAATCGCAACTTCTGGCGCTTATTTAACGACTGGTTTGGCTCAACGACTAACGCTAACTGCGTGTTCCCTGCCGCTTCCCCTGGCGGTATATATAGGCTCTACAATAAGGGCACCGGTAACCACTTGTTAACAACTAATCCGTCGGAGGTTTGTGCTGCTACCAGTATTGGTTATATGTATGATGGGCAAATACTAAAAGAAGAGGCCGGACAAGGGAAACCAGTTTATCGACTTGAGCGCGGTGGCCGTTACTTATTTACTGACTCAGCGGTAGAGCGCGACTCTGCGGTCAATCAATACGGATTTAGATTTGAGGGCGTAGCGTTTAACGGAGTTGACTCTTCTGTTAACCCACAATCGGCACGACCGGTTTACAGGGTAGCGAGTCCAAGCGGAACTTACCTTTATACAATATCCAGTTTTGAGCGAGATTCGTATGTAAGCTTCGGTTATAGATATGAAGGGGTGACTTTTGCCTTATATGAAAAACCGGGCGCAGCCGTCTCGCCAGTATACCGGCTCTCGCACCCGAACGGAATTTACCTGTATACACTTTCTGCGACGGAACGCGATAGCGCAATGCAGGTTTATGGCTATAGATATGAAGGAATTGGGTTTCAAGGTATAACCGAGCTTAACCCAATTGTAGTCCCGGTTTATAGGTTAGCCAGTAGCCGCGGGTACGTTCTAACGACAAGCTTGCTTGAGCGAATTAGAGCAACTCAACTAGGTTACCGTGACGAAGGTATTGCCATGTATACCTACGGTACGCTGAGTGACCCAAACCTCAATAAAACATATAGGTTGTCTAATCCAAACGGAGTTTACCTGTACACAATATCTGAAGAAGAAAAAGCCGTAGCTGCTCAGAGCTTTGGCTATAGACTTGAGGGAATAGGCTTCTTGACCCCGTAAACGTGCTAAGATTGTAGCTGTGAAACTACTCGATATCTCCGTTATAATCCCCTTCAAAGACAAAGCAAAAATGACCAGTCTGGCGGTAACCACGTTCCTTCAATATGGGCCGCCTGTTAAAGAATTTTTGATGGTCAGCAATAATTCCTCACCTCATGAATTATCAGAGCTTAAAGAGCGTCTGAGCGGCATAGGGAACGTAAGGATTGTGGAATACAACCAGCCATTTAACTACCAGAAGATGAATAACTGGGCAGTTAAGCAGAGTTTGGGCGACTCTATACTCTTCTTAAATAACGACACCGAATTTGCCGACGAATCGGCTGGCGTGCTCGAAAAAATGTATGCTAAGGCCTTAGACCCAAAAGTGGGAATGGTAGGCTGCCTGCTGTTATACGGTGACCGCAAAACTATCCAGCACGCCGGAGTATACATTCGCCCCGGCCTGCTTGGCGATCATATGTATGTTGGCCAATCATATAAAAACGCCCTATCGCAAGCCGGTAGCGAAAAATATCCTTACGACGTCAGCGAGTCTCGCCCGATGAGTGCGGTAACTGGTGCCGTACAGGTGATTGAACGCAAGAAGTTTGAGGCGGTCGGCGGTTTTGACGAACGGTTCATTATTTGTGGCGGCGACGTAGACTTATGCCTGCGATTAAACAAATCGGGCTACCAAACGTGGTACGCCGGCGGCGGCTATATTGTACACAAAGAGAGCCAGTCGCGGGCCTATAAGCCCGTTCCGTACATAGATTTTTATTACTCCTACTTGTCTTATATTAAGGGGTACGACCTGACTCTCGGCGATCCGTTTTTGCCAAAAATAACAGAGGTGATGAATAAATGAGCAACAAAAAATCTATTGCTTTTCGCGGCCTGCGTAAGTCTGCTAATATAACCCGCAAGATATCTACCAAAGCCGCCAATTTTTCGGGCCGGGTTGAACAAAAGGCCGACCGTATAATTCACGGCACCGACCCGACAATTAAGATTCACGATAAAATATTATTCGAAAAGATTTTTGCTGAGGCTATACCCGAAATCACACCGATTCACCCTGCCCTGCCGCTGGCTGGCAGAAAAGCCTGTGTCACGTTGCTTATCCCTTCGCTTCAGCGGAGTTCGTTTTTTGGCGGCACTGCCACAGCCTTGATATTTGCCGGAATGATTGCCAAGAAAAAAGGCATGGCACTCCGAATAGTTGAAACGCTCCAGCATGGTGCTGCCAAAGAAAGCTCTCTGGTAACATTTTTTAAATCTTCGGGAATCAGTTTTAAACTGGACGAGATAAAAATAATTGATATTTCGGCACGCCGCTACAACCACTATGGATACCTCGATATCCATCCTCAAGATGAATATGTAGCCTCGGCTTGGTGGGACGCTTATTTGCTCGACCAATTACCATTGCTTAAGAAATACATTTATCTCATTCAAGATTACGAACCGATTTTTTACAATAATAGCGACAAGTACGTGCTTTCTGAGCAAACCTACCGCAGCACAAAGTTTATTCCGGTCTGCAATACAGAGCTTATGTATAAGTTCATGTGCAGTAAGGGCTATAAGAATATCGAGTCCGACGCCTTATGGTTTGAGCCAGCAGTCGCGGTAGCTCCAAAGGCTAAAAAGAAGAGCGTGGCAGCGACGGCCAAAAGAAAGATGTTTATTTATGGACGGCCTTCGGTTGCCCGTAATTTATTCTTTTTTACCCTTATGTGCGTAGACGAAGTGTTTACCAACTATAAACTTGTTGCCTCGGACTGGGAGATATATATGGCGGGTCAAGATAACCTGGCAGATATGGTCTTATCGTCTGGCGTTACGGTTAAAAACCTTGGTAAGATGGACATGGCCGAATATCACGCTCTTGTTCAAGATACAGACCTTGCCATATCGCCGATGATGGCTCCTCATCCTAATTACCCTACTCTGGAGTTTGCCTCGGCGGGGGCTGTCGTGGTTACTACAAAGTACGAAACAAAGCAGAATTTAAGCATGTACTCCGAAAACATAATTATATCTGACTTAGACAAAGATTCTTTTACGAATGCAATCGTAAAAGCCGCTAATCGCAAGCCTTCGCAGGCAGTTAATAGTTCTCGTATCTCAGCCGATTGGCAATCGTCATTGAAAAACGTTATAGCTAAGCTTTAAAACGTTTTTTGATAGCCCGGCCTTTGGTATACACTTTGCCAGGTACCGACTCATTTACTTGTTTGAGTTCGGTATCTTTTTTGTGTAATTCAGCTTTTAGGGAGTCGGCGTATTCTCCTCTTTTTTCTATCTCTGTTTTATAAGCCCGGTTTTGCGCCTCAATATTTGCTACGTGCTGAGCCGTTAGCTCCCGCTTATTAACCAGTTCTGCTATTTTTTTGATTTGTCTGGCTTGATCAAATGTTGTCTCAACGCTTGAGTATTCTGGTGAGTTAGCTTTTTGCTTTTCTTTAGAGGCGACTATAACTAAGGAAGGGTCTTTTAGGTTTAAAGGGTTTAAGAAGTATAATGCTACTGAAAAGCCCACCTGTTCTAAAGTATCAACAAAGTCTGTACCAAACTCATTCCATACCAGATAATCCGGTTCTCCTGAACCGTGAAAAGAAGGTTTATAGGTATTTATTACCTTCCCCGCCTGCATCTTGGTACGGGTTTTAGTTTTAGCGTTAACCCGCATTGGAACGGTAAAAATATGCTTACCATCAGTTTTTAACACCCGGTATATTTCGCTGAGCGCCTTCACGGGGTCAGGGACATGTTCAAGGGTATCCGAAGTAAGGACAATATCGAAAGTATTATCTTTGTAGGTCAGAGCTGTAAGATCTTGGTGCGGGGTAGTCTTATCTGATGGCTGATACTCCGAGTGGATTAGGTGTGGTGCCTCTTTAAGAATATCGTGCAACACTCCACACGAATTAATTTCAGCAATTTTCAGCTTATTAAAACTTCCATTACTGATTGACTCTTGTAGGCTCTGAGTTTTTTTGGAGCCTGACTCGATTACCAGGGCTTTCGCGAGCGCCCTCAAACGATACGAACAGCCACAAAAGGCGCAAAACATTGACTCTCTTGAGCTAAACGCTATTTGCTCGTCTTTACTAAGGCTCCATTCTTTTGCCAGCGAATCTTTAACAATCGGTACGTATTTATACGGCCCTAAGCCGCCACAGGCATCACAAACGCCTTCTTTTTGGGCAACTATAAAGTCGGTGCTTGGACGCGGGTAATGTGCTCTTTTTACGAGCGGCGCCTTACTCATCTGAAACACTCAGTTTATGTTCAATATTTATAAGAGCGTGGCTCTTTTGCTTCTTAGAAACCTTAAACTCTACGGCATCCTCTAGCCAATCTAATACTTCAGTCCCCGAGGAGTCTGAAACACCGGGGGATATAGTATACGTGCCGGTGTTAAAAGCGTTCGGAACACTCCAATTGATAGTTAGCTTTTCTCCTATATCACGGTCGGCGACTTTTACCTTTAGCCATAACGTATTCGATTGAAAAACTATTTGACCAGCCAAATCTCGTATAGTTATGCCGATTACCGGGCTGTGGGTTTTCTCTTTAGCCACTATGCGAACTCTTATACCAATGTCTTCGTTTTCTCTAAATGGGGCGATTTTGTTTGAGTTTTTAGCTTGCAGTATTTTAATATCTTCTATCAAGACCTTGCCTGTTCCCCAGCGTTTGCTTACTTCGGTGTCTTTAGTTGTTTCTGTCTCGGCATCGTTTACCAAATCGAGGTACTTCCGCACTGTTGTATCTATCTTGCCCTTGTAGACTATTTCTCCCTCGTTGACCAAAATACTATTGTCGCAATATTCCTGGAGCGCACCGGTGTCATGACTTACAAACACAACCGTTCTTTTTTGTTTTTTTAACTGCTTAAAATAATCGTAGCATTTCTTTTGGAATATAACATCTCCCACAGCCAGAACTTCATCAAGCAAAAGAATTTCGCTCTTAGCCCGAATCGCAATCGAAAATGCCAGCCTAACCTGCATACCCGAGGAGTAGTTCTTAAGTTTTTGATCCATAAATCTTTCAAGCTCGGCGAACGCGACTATTTCTTCGTAAAGCTCGTCCATTTCCTTGCGCGAGAAGCCGAGTAGAGCGCCGTTTAAGTAGACATTCTCTCTGCCTGTTAATTCTGGGTTAAAGCCGACTCCCAGCTCGATAAATGGCGTAAGTTTGCCGTTGATGTGTATTTGGCCGCTATTTGGCGAATAAACGCCGGCCAGCAGCTTTAAGAGTGTACTCTTGCCGCTGCCATTGCGGCCAACAATTCCAAAAAACTCGCCTTTTTTTATCTCGAATGAAATGTTCTTTAAAACCTGTTGTTTTTCATAGGTTTTACTGCCGCGGAACGAGTTGATCAATATACTTTTTATCGAACCTTGTTTTTCGTGTGGCAACTTAAAGGACTTATTGACGTTATCTATTTTAATGGCAATGTCATCCATGCTACAGGTTCTCCGCGAAGCTCTTGGCTTCTTTTCTAAAGTACAACACGCCGACGATTAGGGCTAACACACATAAACCAATTGGTATAAAACGGGCTGTCTCACTGCCAAATGCCCGGTCAATAGTGATAACACTGGGACTGTGCGAAACCAGCGCGTAGCGAGCATCTTGGATTGCTTGAGCCATTGGGTTTAGCAGAAGTATCTTCTGATACGTTACATCCGTAATAAGGGTCATGGCATACAGTATTGGTGTCACGTAAAAACCGGCTTGTAAAATAATTTCCCAGATATAGCTTAAGTCCCGGTATTTAACAAAGGCTGCGGCCAGAAATAACGACAAGCCAAGGCCAAGTACAAAAATCTCAATCAAAATCAGCGGGAACCATAAACCTGTCTGCAATAAATCAACCTTGTTAAAAATCATAAAACCAAGTACTACAATCAGGTTAAGCCCGAGGTTAATTAGTGCCGATACGGTGGTAGACAAAACGATAATCCAGCGCGGAATGCGTATTTTACGAATTAGATCACCTCGCCCAACGATTGAGCCCAAGCTCTGGCTGGTCATATCGGCGAAAAAGATCCAAAGCACAATGCCAAGCAGTAAATAGATTGGAAAGTGCGGGATGTCGCCACCTAGTTTAATAAATTTGACGAATACTACATACAAGATTAGGAACAGTAAAAGCGGGCGCAAGAGCGACCAGGCATAACCTAAAATTGAACCCTGGTATCGTAACTTAAAATCAGTCCGAACCAGCTCGGCGAGTAGCACCCGGTTTTGTTTAGAAATAACATGTTTCATAAGTTTTGCTTAGGTTCTATTATAGCGTACTTCGGCGGTGTTTAGTGGCTGCGCCTTTAAGAGCTTATAGTGGTAAGATTACATAAGAAATGAAAACAGCCATAGTCATACCAAACTGGAACGGCGCCGACATGATTGCCGCTTGTCTTGAATCGCTGCAAAAACAGACGCTCAAGGCTAAAATAATCATCGTCGATAATGGTTCAGTCGATGAGTCGGTACAAATTATTGAACGGCAATTTCCAGAGGTAATACTCATAAAGCTGGCAAAAAACACCGGTTTTGCCGGAGGCGTTAATACTGGCATTAAGTACGCGCTCGATCACGACTTTGAGGCGATTGCCCTCTTCAACAACGACGCCGTCGCCCAACCGGACTGGCTCAAAGAACTGGTTGCCCAGATGGGCAAAACCCCCAAAACAGGCATAACCACCGGTAAATTAATGCGTAGCGACAAAAGACATATCGATAGTACGGGTGATTTTTATTCGACCTGGGGTATTTCGTTCCCAAGAGGGCGCAACCAAGCCGATACGGGCCAATATGAGCTTGTGGAGTCGGTTTTTGGCGCGTCGGGTGGTGCCAGTCTGTACCGCGCGACTATGTTGCAAGAGATCGGGTTGTTTGACGAACGGTTTTTTGCTTACTTTGAAGATGTTGATATCTCGTTTCGGGCGCAGTTGGCCGGTTGGGACATTATCTATACGCCAAAAGCTGTCGCCTATCATCACGTCGGTGCCACCAGCTCAAAATTAGGTGATTTTACCCGTTACCACTCAATTAAGAACTTTTTGATCCTCTATACCAAAAATATGCCTGCCTCGCTGTACTGGAAGTACTTGCCGTACTTTTTGTATCAGTTTGGGCGCACGACGGCGCGGTCGATTATTGATCTAAAGCCGCAGGTTTGGTTAAAATCTGTTGCCGTTTTTATAGGCCTGCTGCCGAGTATTCTTAGGGATAGGCGGGTTATTCAAAAGGGTCGCAGACGGTCGGCGTCTCAGGTTAATGGGCTTTTGCACGTCGGGCGGCCACCAAAAATTCCACAACTGTAGTTAACTCATAATTTGTGCTTGATTTTGTGTATCAATGTGTGTATAATAATACACATGAGTAAACGCACTTCTAACACCATGCGCTTCAACATTACCCTGCCGGTCGACATTGGCCGAAAAGTTAAGAGCAAGCCGAACCACAGTGCCTTGATTGCCGAGTCCCTGCGCGAGACATTCGCCCGAGAAGAAAAAGAACGGCTAGAGGCTGTTTTGGTCAAAGCCTACGCCGATGCCGCAGAAGAAGATAAAGCCATCACTCAGGAGTGGGACGTCACAACCGGAGACAACCTGTGATTCATCGTAGTCAAATTTATTGGGTACAACTTGACCCGACTATCGGCTCCGAGATCAAAAAAACCCGGCCGGCACTTGTCGTGTCCAACGACACGAATAACCGTGTAGCCAACACGGTGACGGTACTGCCGCTTAGCTCACAAATTAAAGTCGTTGGCCCCTTCGAAGTTTTACTCCCCGCCGGCGCGGGCGGCCTAAAAGTAGCCAGCAAAGCGAAAGCCAACCAGATCCGTACCGTCGACAAACAGCGCTTAAGTGCTAGTCCGCTAGGTGGGGTCGTAGATACTGCCACCCTTGGGCAAATCAATACCGCTATCAAGATACACCTAGAAATTTCCGGCTGAGACCGGCTAGTAGTGCGGTCAACCGATAAATTATACCGATACTTTGTTTCTATTCCCTTTCTATTCCCTTTAGGTAGTCGGGATCTACTTTGCTTACAGGGGGGAACTGAGTTTCTATTCCCTTTCTATTCCCTTTCTATTCCCTTTACCACATTCCAGTAACCGTACCTTTTCGAACCGTGGTGTTCAATTAATTTATCTTTCCGCATGCCATTCAAAAGTCTGTAAATATCTTTTACGTTCATGTCTGTCATTGCTTCTTGGATATCACTATTGGTGACATGAGGATTTTTATTTAAATGTTCTAGAATAATACTTCTCTTTACGTCTTTGCTGAGTCCGGATAAGCGAGTATACTGGCCGGTCGAATTAGTTTGCTTATAGTAACGATGCGCCAAAATATATACTGATCCTTTTCCGTGCCCAATGCGTTCAATAATACCTAGTTCTAAAAACTTGTCTTTATATGAAAGGTTTTTTTGTTTCTTTCCTTGTCTAATATTTTCGAGCTCTATGATTTCTTTAAGTGACAGGGTGGTTTGATGACGGTGCGATATTTGCTCTAAGAAGTTAATAAACTGTTGGTCTTCTAGGGCTGCCGGGACCGTCAATGACACAGCAGGATCAGAATTAATTTTTAGTTCAGGGAGCCCTTTGCCTGCTTCTATGGTGAGGCGGAATATTTTATCAATACCTTGGCTAGATCGTTCCATAAGATTTACTTTTTCGAGCGACTCGGCAAGTTTTCGATTACGCCAAGCTGAACGGTCAAAAATATTTGAAAGTGTTATGCCAGGCATTAATCTGCCTGGATTTTCGATTTGAAACTTACCGGGGCTAGCTTTGATTGTTATTGAGCGTCCGCCTATTGAGTAGTCTCTGTGTACAAAAGCGTTGACGACTGCCTCGCGAATTGTTTCTTCGTCGAACGCAGAAATGTCGCGCTGGATAAAACCTTCTTGATACCTAAAGATGACGTTTCGGGCATTTATAGAGCGCCATATTTCGTCTTGGATTAACATAAACCCCGCCCGCCAGTTCTTACGCTCTCCGTAAGCTATGTCTTGGTCATTATTACGCCACTCAAAAATGATTTCAGCGTCCGGTATAAATTTTGATACTGACGCCTCAGTTCCAAAAAGCAATAACGCCGCATTTGTAGCTTTTCCATCAATACACAACTGTAAGTCGTTAAGCATCACCTCGTTACTTAATTTCAATTTCTTAGGATCGTTGGTGTTTTTTGCCCATTTGCCCTTAAATTCAGTTAGGGCATCTCGGCTTAATTCTTGCACTGAGGCTCCTGGCTGAACAATCGAACTCCAATCATTGTCTCTCTCTTCAAAAATTGCTTGTAGCGTTTCAGTTGCCATTTCCACAAGTGACTCACCGTCTCGTATTGGATAACGGTAGTCTTTGGTACCGCCCACCGATTGGACTGGAATCGATATAATATGTCTAGGTATCTCAAAGACTAAAACTCGACCTTCAGATGTTTTTACCTGATATACCTTAACTCGTATTTTTAAGTCTTTGCTTATGGAATTTGCAAGTGTATTCCAATTTTTAAGGAATGCATTAGTCCCTACTATAGACTTACGGTTGTCGACACCCAGCACCAAGTAGCCGCCATCTTCGTTGGAAATTGCCGCGCAATAGTCATGGACTTTCTTTTTACTAAAATTATTTAAGGCTGCCTTAAACTCAAGCCCATAATTCTCTTCGTCGTTCAATAATTCCCTCAATTGCTCTTCGTCCATAGCACAATTATATCTTATTGCTACCTTAGGGGTGGGATATAGTTAAGATGAAATTTCAAACTGATTGGCTCAGGGGATCCGTATAAACTATGAAGTCGGTTCCGGTCTTTAGTGGTAGCCTACTCTAACCCGTTGAGATATTACGCTTTTGTTTAATGGTATTTAACGATAGGAATTTGCGCACTGGCTGCCCCATCACCACCCCCGCCAACATAAACCAACTCACCGCCACCGCTTCGTTGCTCCAGGTATGCAACAGCAAGTTCATAAATGACAAGCCAATAAAGCTCGCCAGCAAGGCTTGAGTTATAAGGCTATGGCGTCGTGACCAGAGCTGCGAAATCACGTAGGCCAAAAAGCCGATGAACAGTGCTAGGCCAACCAGGCCGACCTCATAAGCAATCTGTAGATAGTAATTTTCGGTCAGTAGTCCCCCGTTTTTAAGTTTGGTCGAGACCAGGCCGGCCGCTCCGGGGCCGTTGCCTTCGGGATTGGCAGCAACACCGTCAAAGCCTTTCTGTGCCAGTTGGACGCGCAGTTCGTTGGGGTCGGCCAAGGTGGTGCTTTCGTCGGCGTGAAAGACAGTGTTTTGCACAAAATACGCATCACGCCATATAAATACCGTTCCGCCTAAGACCATCATCAGAATCACAATCGGTATAGCAAACCGCCGGATGTATACCCGGGTCCAGTCCTTAAACAAGTAGAGGGTTACAAAGACATGGGTCATGAGCATGCCCAAAAAAGAACTCCGCGAGAACGTTAAAATGTTAATTAAGCCGTGCAGCATCAGCAAACCGATTAAAAACATCCGCTTGGAAGTCCTCCAAAAGCGAATCAACGCCAGCAACACTATGGTGCTGGGCAAGATCAAAAAGGCGCCCAACGAGTTAGGGTCGCGAATTGTCGAAAATACGCGCGGCAAATCGGGCTTATCGTCGATAAAGAAGTTTGGCTTGGTGCCGCGTTCAATGCTGTAGCCGAAGTTCGTCAAAAAGTCTGGCGGCAAAAAACGCTGTGCGAAACCAAATAGGCAAACGACGGTGCTGGCAACCAACAAGACTTCTACAAATCGGCGCGGCTTTGTTAGTTTGGGAGCGATGATCGCCAAACTATAGCCGATTAAGACATACCAAATCAGCCGGTTATTGTAGACAGTGGCCAGTAAACCAGTGTCGGCTGGCTGATTCGTGCCAATTAACAGCGCGATATGCAAAAGCAAATACACGGCGGCGAAACCAAGTAATATAAGGTAGCTTTTGGTATATTTACGCGATATTAACACCATGCAGACCAGGATTGATACAAGAATGGCCGTAAAAACATCTTTGGCGATCTTCCAGGCGTCTAAGCCGTTGGTGTAAGTGCTCAGCCACTGCGACAGAAAGATATGGAACGGCATGTAGGCGAATAAGCCAATTGTTGCCCAATATAGATATTTCTTAAGTTTTTCCACTTTAACAGTATAGAACTTTCTCGGGAGTTCCGCACCGGTTTTTACTTTCATAAGGTTAATTTAGACACTCTGCATTTGGCACCAATAGGGGCATATCGGTGCCAAATGCAGAGTGTCCGATGGCGTACTGCCCACAAGAAAATGTTTTGAGGGTTGAACGATTGACAAACGTTGAACGTTTTGTTATAGTTAAACATATGGAAGTTACTGTATCTGACAAGTATCAAGTTGTTATACCAAAAGCAGCCCGCAAAAAACTGGGTATCAAACCTGGCCAAAAAATCACCATCAAGCGAGTTAGCCCCACCAGCATAACTTTTGAACGTAGCCGGACTATGGAAGAGTTGATTGAGCAAAGCAAGGGCATACTCACTAACGCTCCCTGGGACAAAGAAGGCATCGACCCGGCAGTCTGGCTGCGTCGGGAGCGTGACAAAGAGTAAATGATTGCTTTTGACAGTAACGTATTAATTTATGTTATGGGACGCAATACGACGTTTCAGGAACAAGCAACTGCAGTTTTTCGCCAAGCTGCCGTCGAAGGAGGCATTTGCTCAGCGCTGGTTATTACCGAGTCATTGTATGGGAGCGTGGTTTCGCTCAATCAAATTCCTATTTTATTAAGCCCTCAGATCACTATATTGCCAGTCAACAACGAAATAGCCGAGAAAGCTGGCCAGCTAAAGATTGAGCACGGTTTGAAAAATATCGACGCCATTCATATAGCGACCGCCATCTACGCCGGTGCGTCAACCTTCATAACGAACGACATAAAAGTCTATAATAAGAAGGTGGAAGGAATTACGCTGCGTGGGCTCTAATAGTAAACACATCGTTATTGACGCCCGAATTCGCCGTTCTAGCACCGGACGGTACGTCGACCGCCTACTGGAGCACTTGCAAACAATCGATTCGCCGCACCGGTTTACGGTTTTAGTCCAGCCAGACGACCCGTGGCGCGCCCGGGCTGCCAACTTTGAGGTTCAATCAAGCCCTTATCCGCAATTTTCTTTTAATCCGCTAAACGACTTTAAGTTTGCCTATCAGCTGCGTTCGCTTCAGCCTGACTTGGTGCATTTTACAATGACGCAGCAGCCTCTCACCTACCGTGGGCGGACGGTTACGACCACCCACGATCTAACGATGCTCCGTTTTATCCGGGCCGGTAAAACAGCGGCGCCAGTTTTTTGGCTTAAAAAATTTGGGTATCGCCTGATGTTTTATGTGGCGCATCAAAAATCGGCGCGGATTATCGTGCCGACGAAGTTTGTCGGTCACGACCTGGCTAAGCTGTATCCGTTCACCAAGAAACAGATCAGTGTTACCTACGAAGCCAGCGAACCGCCGATTAACCAGCCAGCCGAACCGCTCGATGGTGTTAAAAAACCATTTATTATGCATGTTGGCAGCCCGTTCCCGCATAAGAATTTACAGCATTTAATTAAGGCGTTCGAACTGTTATTAAAACGTAAGCCAGGCTTAACTCTGGTGCTAGCTGGTAAAAAAGAGTTCTATTTTGAGGAACTTCAAGAATGGGCTCAGCAACGTTCGGCCTACCCTTCAATTCGCTTTACCGGCTTTATTGACGACAATGAGCTTAAGTGGCTGTACGAAAACGCCGAAGCCTACGTATTACCATCTTTGAGTGAAGGATTTGGCCTGCCTGGCCTCGAAGCGATGTCGCATGGTTGTGCCGTGGTAAGCAGTGACGCTACCTGCCTGCCAGAGGTCTACGGCGACGCCGCTCACTACTTTGACCCTTATAATTTACAACAAACTGCAGCGGCCATCGAAGACGTGCTAGACAGTCCAAAACTGCGGGCAATGTTACGAACCGAAGGCTATAAGCAGCTCCAAAAGTACTCTTGGCAGACTATGGCCGAGCAAACACACGACGTTTATAATCGCGCCCTTAGGGCCTGACAAAATCCCCCATCCGACAAAAATAACATCTACACATTAACGTTTGATTAAACTTGAATATTTAATATTTGAGTCATATTTGATTGTCATGATTCCTTCTGTATTAGCAGCCTAAGCAGAGGAGAAAAGTTATGATAAAGCGTTACTATTGGTTAGCGGCGGCCGCCCTATTGCCGGTTATTGGCGGGGGTTCGGCCACGGCGGCCTCGGATTCTAGTTGGTTTAAGGCAGAGCCGCCCGTTTTTAAGCAAATCACCCAGAGCGTACCCGACGCACTGGTGCCAATCTATAGCAATACAGACTGCGTGCCAAACACTACATTCGTGATCATTCCTACTAATCTACTTAAAGGCCAGACGGGAGCATCGTATCAAACCTGCGCGGTAGCAACGGCGTACGGCGAGCAAAGCGCCAGTGACTCTAACCTACGTCTGCACGACACGGCAATAGCCGGGCCACTAACTAATGCAAATGGCACCAACTTGGTGCTACACCCCATGCCCAACAGTCCGCATGCCATGTATACCAGTGGCGGATCATTCGGCTCAAACCGCTACATTGTTAAAGATATCGCCAACAATATCGACACCGTTATTCAACAAAGTAACAATATCGTTCACCAGCTTAAACCGGGTGTCACCG
Source organism: Saccharimonadales bacterium (SeqCode) (assembly GCA_051005235.1). Lineage (GTDB taxonomy): Bacteria > Patescibacteriota > Saccharimonadia > Saccharimonadales > 2-12-FULL-41-12 > JALQXV01. Next base: position 10,795 of record JBPCJO010000003.1, on the reverse strand, counting down.
GTACCCCTTTAACAGATGCGTCCGGGGCGTTATTGTCGCTTAACGAGATCTATTTCTCTAATAACGCCCGCTGGTTGGTTAGCGACACCCACAGTCGAGGTATGTACCGAATCAATACCGAAACCGGCGAATCATTACTATTTCAATCGGGCTATAATCACGGGGTTGGCGTACGGCCCCGCTTTATTTCGGCCATCTCGGCCGACGGCCGGTTTGTGCTTACCAGTGAGCACTCCTACGGCATTCTGCGTTTATACGACTTATCTACCTGTGTCCCAAATAGTGACCTCACTAAACCGGCAGCTTGCCAGTTTAGGGATCTTTTTTCGTATTTCAGCACCCAAATAAGCGACTTTAAAGGCATTTGGCATGCCCGATTTAGCACCAACAACTCTTTGCGCCTGTATATTTTGCACAGTATGGGGAGTAAACAGAGTTACCTTACGCTCACCGCGGCGGGCGAAAAAGAGTCGCTGTTGGAGTATTTGGCGCTGGGCGACTCGTTCGCCTCGGGCGAAGGTGCTTTTAACTATCGGTTGGGCACCGACGTCCGTGAACCACAAAATACCTGCCATCTTTCGAATTTCTCATACCCGTACTTGTTAGCCCGACGCACCGGCCGTAACAGTGCACAGTCGGTAGCCTGCTCCGGTGCTAAAATGCGCGATGTCACCAACTATAACTACACCGACTTACTCGCCCAGTCAAAAGGCAAGGCCGACCCTTCTCACGACGAAACCATACTCAATAACTATTTGCCTGGCTACCGGCCGCAGGTCAATTTTGTCGACCGGAACAAGCCCGATATTGTAACCGTCTCGATATCCGGCAACGACATTGGATTTAGTAAAATTATATTGGCTTGTTTAGCCCCAGACACTTGCTACAGCAGCCCCCAAGAGCGCCTCGACTTGGTGCATACTATTAACACTACCTACGACCGCTTGGTTACCACCTTTGAAAGCATCAAATACGGTGCTAGCACTCAAGCCCGAATCTATGCCCTCGGCTACCCGTTTTTAGCCGACCCGGACGGGAACTGCGCCGTTAATGTTCGCTTAAATAAAGCCGAGATACAATTCGCTAACCAAGTAGTTTCGTACCTAAATTCTGTTATTCAGCAAGCTGCTGCCAAAGCTGGAGTTTCTTATATAAACTTGGAGCATGCCCTCAACGGGTATCGTCTATGCGAAACGGTAAGTAGCCGAGTAGCCGTAAATGGCGTAACCGCCGGTGACGACAAAACATTTTCTATACCACTTGGTAATGATTACACCCTAGACGGCTATTTCGCCGGCCGCGAAACCTTTCACCCAAATCAGAAGGGGCACCAGTTAATGAGCGACGCTATCGAGGCGGCTACGAATAATTTCAGCAACCTAAATCCGCTGCCAAACATCGGTCAACTTAAACCCGTAATTAGTAGCGGCACCGGCTTGACCGGCAGCAATATTGCCGGTTTGTTGCCGCGCAAAATAATGTTTGAAGATAATTTAGTCCCGGCTGTCTGGCAGGTCGGCAAACCCATACAACTTATTGCCAATGGGCTGCTTCCTTCTAAAGACACAACCCTCCAACTCGGTTCCGACAGCGAGGCGCGGCTGCGTAGTACCTACCGGGCAACAGCAACCGGCGAGGTTAGCGCCTCGTTTATCTTACCAAACACAATCCCACCCGGTACTTACACTGCCCACCTCTATGGCAAAAATAAAACAGGTGAAGACATTGATGTCCAAAAAGTTATCTACATTGCTGCCACAGCAGACGATTTTGACGGAGATAACATTCCCAATTCCGAGGAAGAGTGCCTGCTAGTAGAGCCTGCGTTAGTCGACGAAGACCAAGATACTATTGATGACGGCTGTGACGGCTACATTGGCAATAAACCCATGCCACCGCCCGCCAACGGCAGCCCGCTAGCTGGTAGCGCAGGTACGACTACGGTTACCCCTCCCAGCAATCATGCAGTAACCGTTGGCAATATCGACAAGCCAAGCGTCAACGCTAGTAATACAAATTTGGCTAACCCCAAAGCTACGCCGGATAGTGGCCAAGCTAGCGTCCGCGGCGCTACAACCACGTCTGATCAGCCATTTCGTAGGGCTAATGACAAGCAACTACGCCTTATCGACTCGGTTTTTGTAAAGCCTGTGGCGATTATAGCGGCGGTAGTAAGTACCGTGGCCTTTCTCTATATATTTTACATAAAGTGGCGAATGCGGCCTTGAGCGTTTACAATAGTCGTATATTGAGTGTACAAAGTCGAAATAGTCACCCCATAATTGCCGTGTTGCTGACCGCAACCCTGTTGGCGCTGCTTTTATCTGTCGTGTCGGTTGGCGCCCAGTCGCTACAAGGAGCTGGCGGCGGGCTACAGCCACAGGTCGGACAGGCCCAAGACTCCGTTAACACACAGAACCGTACCGGAAGCGTCCAGACGAGTACTGGCGGGTCCACGCTTAATGACGCCGGACTCCGCCCGCTTGGCGTGGTCTCGAACCCAGGCCAGGCACAGCCCGATACGGTTGTTACGCCGAGCACCAACCTTAAGGCCGATGTTACCAAGCCGGAGAGCTCGAATAACTTGCCACTTATAGCAGCCTTATTGTTCGCAGCAGGTTTAGTGGGCGTCTACTTCTTACAAAGTGGGCGAACGACTAATGCTACCGTTGCCAGCGAATCGGTTGAAGTAAAAGCAACGCCGAATATTCGGCCAGAACCTACAAAACCACAGAAGAAACGCAAAACCAAGAAGAAAAAGCGCTAAGCTTTCTCTGTATCTGGCGGCGGCGAATCCGCGTCGACAGGCGATAACACGATATGGCGGTCGCGACCGTCGCCTTCGGAGTGCGTCTTAACGCCGTGTTCACCCGCTAATTTATGAATTACCCGGCGGTCGGCTGCGTTCATTGGCTGCAAGTGCATGGCCTCGCCCGACTCTTTGACCGACTCGAGCCAAGTTAAAGCCTTTTCGGCCAGGCGGCCAGCCCGCTGCAGTTTGTATTCTGCCACGTCTACGTTGACCCGGCTGATTTCATAATTATTGTTTTTTAAGGCACTGCTGACTAAAAACTGGAGGGCGTGCATGGTTTCGCCATTCTGGCCGATCAAGAAGCCGTTTAGGTGGGTTGACGGCACTTGCAGCTCGATTACTTCGCCTTCGCTGTTGGTGGCGCGTACGTCCGTGTTAAGACCAAAAAACGATAATAGGTCTTCCAGATATTTTTTGGCATACTGGATCGACTCTTCCATTACTTTCGCTTTCTCTTTTTGGATGAAGCCTTGGATTTAGACTTAGACTTTGATGAAGCTTTTTTCTTCTTCTTTGATTTTGCTGCGGTTGCCTCAACCGAAGCGACGAGCTCGGCTTTGCGCTCGGCTGGTGTTTTTTCGTCAGCAATTTGATGTAACTCTTCGGCGTCTCGCTTTAGCACTCGGTGCTGTTGGAGGTAGCCGACCGCGCTGCTAGTTAGCAGATACAGCGACAGAGCCGAAGGAACCACCAAAGCAAAAATTAAGGTTGCGAACGGTAAAAAGTACAGCATAAGACGACTGATAGCGGCCGTAACTTCGGCCTGGTCGGTCTCTTTACCGGCGGCGGCTTCTTTTAAGATGATCGAGAGTTTGCGGGAGTCTTGATTGTTGAGCATCATCAACTTTGTTTGATAATACTGCACAATAGTGGAAACAATCGCCAATATCACTGCCGGCAGGTAAATTCCCGCTCCACCGGCGTCGACGCCTCGGCGAGTCAAGTCAATCAGGCCGAGCAATGTTTCATCAAATTTACCGATATCGTTGGCAAGTTCCTGAATCCAGGGCAAGTTCCGCACTGACTCGTATGAAAAGCTGATCAGATTATTAGGGTCGTTGATAATCTTCAGCACCGCCTGGTAGAGCGCGATGAACACTGGAATCTGGATAATTAAAGTCCCGATCGAAGCAAACGGCTTAATCCCTTTTTCTTTGTAAAGCTCCATCTGCAAACGAGCTTCTTTTTGCCGATCGCCCGCTGCCGCTTTTTTAACCTTTTTAAGTTCTGGCTGCAGCTTGCGCATAAGCTTGGCATGATGAAGCTGCTTTTTGACCAGCGGCCACATCGCCAGGCGAATCAGGATCGTAAAGAGAATAATAGCAATACCCAGGTCGTGACCTGGCACCACCGCGTAAATAAGTTCCAACAGGTTAAAAACAGGTTGGACAATTAGTGTGTCGAACATACCGCTAACTTACTCCTTAACTACTACTGTAACATGTCCGTACCGCCTAATTCCATTTTTCTGGTATAAAAGCTTGTCTCGTACATTGTTTTTTAGTGACTATGGTTTTGACACTGAAATGTACATATTAGTGTCAAAACCATAGTCTTCAAAAAATAGCTGCGCAACCAACAATCGGTCTATAGTCCGGACTTTTTAAGCAAGCGCCGGACTGTAGCGGTAAGTTCATCAGACGGCACCTTGGCTGGCTGGTCCTCGAACACGCTAATAATCATGTCTTGGGGCCAGGGCTGGCCGGACTCTTTTTTATACAACCGGACAGCTTCATAGATACGGCGGCGGATCCGATTACGGACGACGGCGGATTTGCTGATTTTCTTGCTAACTACGACCGCTAGGCGATAATCTTTACCCCGCGAAGGCGCAAAACGCAGGCTTAGATACTCATTGCGGACACCGCGGCCTTTGCGGTATACGAAATTGAGTGCGTTATAGCCATGAAAGCGGTGTTGGCGGGAAATCACAACCAATCACCACCTTTAGTGAGTCAAGCGGACGCGGCCTTTGATACGACGGCGCTTTAACACGTTGCGACCAGCTTTGTTAGCCATGCGCTTAAAGAAACCATGCTCGCGGGAGCGGTAGCGTTTCTTTGGTTGAAAAGTTCTTTTTGGCATAATCTTTCTAACTATAGAGGTCGAGGGCATACTTCGTCAAACGGACGACCCTTTACCTACGTCAAATTAACAATAGTATTACCCTAAACTGTACCAGGTTTTCCACCGTTAATCAACTTCTTTCCACAGATTAACAGATGAGCTCTAAGCTTGTGCATAATTACCTATCTGTTTGAGCTTATTTCTACATGTTCTGTAGATTTTTTCATAAACCTGTGGAGAAGTTTAATAGATTTGATATAGTTATGAGTACCAAACAGTTGACGCAAGGAAGGCGCGAGGGGAATGGATACAACGGGCCTGTGGCAAGCGGTACTCGGGGAAATTGAATTAGGGGTCTCTAAAGGCAACTATGTTACCTGGTTTAAAAACACCCGTTTGCTAAAAGTAAAAGACGGTGTTGTCCAGGTGGGCGCGCCGAACGTATTCATTAAACAGCAACTTGAGAGAAAGTTTGACGACCTGATTGCCCAAACGCTACAAAAAAACGGCGTGCCGTACGAAACGATTGAGTATAAGATTCTGCCCGCCTCTTCTATTCACCGGCGCATTGAAGACGAGTCGGTTGTTTTGCAAAACCAACAACAGGCAAAACCGGCGCCAGACGGTCGCCCACAACCCAACCGGCCAACATCCAGCACCAACACCAGCTCGAGCCTGACCCACGCCTACCGGCTAGGTTTGAACGAGCGCTATACGTTTGATAACTTTATTGTTGGCGACGGTAACGATTTGGCGTACGCAGCCTGCCAGTCGGTCGCCAATAGCCCTGTTAAAAAATATAATCCATTATTTTTGTATGGTGGTGTTGGAATTGGTAAAACCCACCTCATTCAAGCCACTGGCAACGGGGTGCTTGCAAACAACAAAAATGCCAATATTGTGTACGTGTCGTCGGAGCAGTTTATCCAGGAGTTCCTTGACGCTATCCGTTACAAAAGAAACACCGATTTTGCGGCTGTTTACCGGAGCGCGGACGTCCTCATTATTGACGACATCCAATTTATCGCGGGTAAAGAGAAGACTCAAGATGAGTTTTTTCATACCTTCAACGCGCTTCACCAGGCCAATAAACAAATTATTATTACCAGTGACCGCCGGCCAAAAGACATACCGACGCTTACCGACCGCCTGCGCTCTCGTTTTGAGTGGGGTATGGCGATTGATATGCAGGCACCCGATTTTGAGACCCGTTGCGCTATTATCCAATCTAAGGCCGGTGAACACGATATGGTGCTTGAGCCAGGCCTAGTCGAACACCTAGCTAACCGCGACCCAAGTAATATTAGGGAGTTAGAGGGCGCCCTAAATCGCCTTATTGCATTTTGTGAGGTGCGTAAATTAGAACCGACGGTTGAGGTGGCTGTGGCGTTGTTGGGGAACGTAAAAACCCGGCCAAAACACCTCAACGCCAAACAGGTGGTGGAGCGAACCGCCAAGCATTTTCAAGTCAGTGTTGATGAGTTGCTCGGGCCAAAACGCGATAAAGAAATTGTTGTTCCACGCCAGATTGCCATGTATATACTGCGTAGTGAATTACATCTTAGTTTTCCTAAAATTGCCCGTGAGCTGGGGCGTAAAGACCACACAACAGCGATTCATTCGGTCGAAAAAATTACCAAAGAAAAAGCCTTTGATAACGAAGTCCGCCTGGCGATTGCTGACATTAAAGAGCGTTTATATGCGTAAAGCCTGTGGATTGCCTGCGGACAAGACTGGCACAACCATGCGCACAAGTCATTGGTTGTCCGCAGCCGTTTCATTAAATTTTAATGAACTGCGTATAAGCCTTAGTTTGGCACAGGTTTATGAACTATATAATCTAGTGGTTATACACTGGAAAAATTGGTTAAGTGTGTCTGTTAAAAATAAGTTATCAACAGTATCCACACCACCTACTACTACAACTGCTTTGTTAAAATTTAATGAAACCATAATAATAAAGGACTGGAACCTCGCCTCATGAAATTGCAAGTAACTCAAGAAAATTTAACTCGTGCTCTTAACAACGTAGCCCGCGTAGCCAGCACAAAGAATGCCCTGCCGATTCTTTCTAACGTACTTATAAAAACCGTCGATAACCGGGTTTGTGTGGCGGCCACCAACTTAAATATAGCCATCACCCACTACATTGGCTCAAAAGTTAGTGTCGAAGGGTCAATCACCGTGCCCGCCCGCCTAATGCAAGACTTTATAGCCAGCCTCCCCAGCGGCATCATTGACCTTAATGTCGACGAAACCAAGCTTCGCATCAAAGCCGACAAATATAACTCCACTATTAATGGCACGCCAGCCGACGACTATCCGGTGATGCCGCGCATTAAAGACGGCGCAACCTGGAGCGTCTCGGCGTCGGCCCTTAAACGCGCCCTACAACAGGTTGTTTTTGCTGCCAGCAACGACGACGCCCGTCCGATTTTAACCGGCATTTACTTCCGCACCCACGAAGGTAACCTATATATTGCCGCCACCGACAGCTATCGCTTAGCCGAAAAGCGCGTCATCGCCCTCAAGCAAGACGTAAAACTACTCGTTCCAGCCAGTGCCATGCAAGATTTGCTGCGTATTATCGGCGACAACAACGAAGAAGTAACTGTAACCCACGACGATCAACAAGTATTATTTACCGTCGGCGACATCGAGCTGGTAACCCGTTTGATCGACGGCACCTACCCCGACTACCGCAAACTGATCCCCGACTCCTTTACCAGCTCGGCAACATTGCCAAAAAGCGAACTGGTAAACATAACCAAGGTCTCGAGCTTGTTCGCCCGCGAAAGTGCTGGCAGCGTCACGCTAGACCTCGACGAAGACGAAAAACAGATCAGTATTCGCTCGATTGCCTCACAGCTTGGTGAAAATACCGCCAGTGCAACCGCTAAAGTTGCCGGCACCGCCAGCATCACCCTCAACTCGCGTTTTATCCTCGACGGGCTTAGTGTAATTAATGACCAAGATGTAAGCTTGGCCTTCAACGGTAAGCTCGAGCCCTGCGTTATTCGCGGCACCGAAGATAAGGATTATTTACACCTGATTATGCCGCTTAAAAGCTAGCCAGTAATAAAGCTAGATAGCGATCTAGGCGCGGCCGTCTATAAGTTGCAAGCCCGGCACGGCACTATCTAGCATTTGCGAATCATACGTAATAAGTGGTACTCGCTCGCACAACGCTTGGGCGGCAATCATATGATCAAACGGGTCGAGATGAACCATAGGAATAGTAACCGATTGAGTAATTTGACGAGGAGTAATCTCTAACCAAGTTGCCCCAAGCTCCCCAACACCTTTAAGTAGTAAGTCAGGAGGATATGCGAACCTACCCTTACTGTGCTTTAGCGCCAGTTCCCATAAGCTAGCTAGCGAAACTTGAATGTCATTTTCTTCGGTAAGCATCGCCCGCGCTTGTTTGCCAATCCGTTCTGGCTCAAACAAGGCCCATACAAAAATATGAGAATCAATAAGTATCATCTAGAGCGGCTTATTGATTGCTTTTTCAAAGTCGTTAATAAGTTCTTGATCGGGCCCGATAAGGTCTTCGTCTTTATAGGCGTTTGGTTTATATTTATCAGCCCAAACACCCAACTTTAGCCCCTTTCTCTTAGTGGTAGCAGTAAGTACAACCTCGGCTTCGCCGTAACGCCCGATATACACCGGTTTACCCGCCTTAGCCTGGATTATATATTTGCTAAGGTTTGCCTTTGCTTGATGAACCGGTATAGCTTTCATAGTTAAGCTTAAGCATACCTCAGTAAGTGGACTAAGTCAACCTAGTTTTTAATTCCGTGTAGCACAGCCATAAAAAGACACTATAGATTTGGCACCGTTATGTACACATTGGTGCCAAATCTATAGTGTCTCCATTGGTATGTTAAGATTTCAAAACCGCAGCTAATTAAAACACAAATATAAGTTTTAGAACGAGATAATATCGAGGCCTTTAATGTATTTAAAGCCTCCATCGCCTGTTATGAGCGTATAGGCGTGTTGTTTGCAGAGGGAAGCTATCCAAATATCATTTTGCTGAATCGGCCGGCCAATTGCTGCCAGTTCGGCCGAAATTTCGCCAAAAATTCGGGCAGTTCTTTCGTTAATATGCAAAATCTCAAAATCATTTAATGCCATAAATCGGTTTAGGTCCGTAATATTTCTCTCGCGCTTGTTGCCATTTTCAAACCCAAAGTAAAGCTCGCCGAGCACGATAATCGGTATGCCAATAATATGCGCGTTGCTTACTGCTGTAACAGCTACCGGATTCCCCTTGTCTAGCGCTGAATACGTGTTTGTATCTAAAGCTAACCGCCCGCTCACGAATCCAAATCCTTAGGGAGGCTTTCGAGCCAGGCCTGGGCCTCATCGAATTCTTTACCAAGGCTGCCTTTGCCAATAAACCAGTCCAGATCATGACCAATTTTTTTAGGCTTTACGGTCGCTTGTTCGAGTGTGTCGATCACTGTTTGATTGAAGCTTTTCCCTTGGGTGCGGGCTTTTTGCCGGAGCACTTTATCGACCGGCTCAGGTATATTACGAATCGTGTACTGTATGCTGTTCATGTATGCATTGTATACAGTTTATGCATACATGTCAATGGTTAACGTATAATAAACAGATACACTATGATCTTAACTGACCTGCGCCTGCAACAATATCGTTCGTATGTCGACGCCTCGTTTGAGCTTGGCGCCGGCGTTACAATTGTGGTTGGCCCAAACGCTGCCGGTAAGACCAATCTACTGGAAGCGATTATGGTAGCCTGCGTCGGCAAATCGTACCGGGCACGTGACACAAGTTTAGTGCGCCGAGACCAACCCTGGGCCCGCGTAGACGTTCATACCAGCGATAACGTCCTGCGGACCACTAAGCTGCAAACTGACCCGGCAGGACGCCTGCAAAAGACATTCGAAATAGACGGCAAGGTATATAAACGGTTCCCGGTGGCGCACCGGCAACCGGTGGTACTTTTTGAGCCGAACGATCTGCAACTGATCGAAAGCGAACCCGGCCTTCGTCGCAGTTACCTCGACGATCTGGTTGAGCAGTATATCCCGGCCTACGAACAGCACCAGGCGCACTACAAACGGGTGTTGGCTCAACGCAACGCCCTCTTAAAGCAAGGCTCGCGCGGCAGCTCACAGTTGTTTGCTTGGAACCTGCGCTTGGTTGACCTGGGCGAACAATTGGTTAAGCAGCGACTGACTCTGCTGGCAACAATCAACAAGTCCATAGCCGCCACCTATACTATGATTGCCAAAGATGACAAAAAGATTAAACTTCACTACGAATCTTCAATCGACGTGTTGAATTACGGGACTAACCTCTTAAAGAAGCTCGAATCGTCGGTAGAGCTCGACATGGCTCGCGGCTTTACGGGCTCTGGCCCGCACCGCGACGACGTGGTGGTTTATTTTGGTGATCAGCCAGCCCTGCTGTCCGCCTCGCGTGGCGAAATTCGGACGTTACTACTGGCTTTAAAAATCATCGAACTGCAAGTGTTAGAGCGCGAGCGCGGCGTCCGGCCGTTATTGCTACTGGACGACGTTTTTAGCGAACTAGACGGCGCACGGCGCCGGGCGCTAACCAAGTTACTGAAAGACTACCAGACGATTATTACGACCACCGACGCCGATTCGGTGATTGCTAATTTTAGTGATGGGTATAGTGTGATCGCGATATAAAAAGCAAGATAGTATTAAAAGTAAAACGTTGACAATTGTTTTACTTTTTGTTATGATTTACGTTATGAAAACTATAACCCTTTCGAGCAAATACCAAGTTGTAATACCTAAAGAACTGCGCCGCGAACTAGATATGCGCCCCGGTCAAAAACTACGAATTTATAAAGCAGCCAAAACAGGCGTGCTAGAAATCAGTACCCATTCAGAACTAGACAAACTATACGGC
>JBPCJO010000002.1:0-3434 GCA_051005235.1 Saccharimonadales bacterium (SeqCode) | reverse complement strand
TGCATACTCAACAGTGGCTGTATTTTGGTCTATTCGAATCAGAATATTTGTAACTATATAGGACACGGCCGGATTATAGCAATCCGGCCGATATTTCCTCTGGCACTGTAACTACTCCTCCCAGGCTTCACCGGCTGGCACTGCTTGTGCTATTTTCATGGCACCAGCGTGAGTACGAGCTGTTTTATTTACCAACACTTGTTGTAACAATTCGTTCATGTTTTATCCTCCTTTCTTATTTATTTGCTATGCCTTAAAGGATCTTCAAGTTTATAGCCAAGTCCATGGACCGTCTTGATCAGATTGCTGCCAAACGGACGGTCGATTTTGTCTCGCAGATGGTTTATATGTACGTCAACAACGTTTGCCCAAGAATTCTCATTTCTATCCCATATATGATCCAAAATAGTAATACGCGTCATAGTTTGGCCAGGGTATCTCATGAGTAGTTCGAGTAAATCAAATTCTTTTCGCCGTAGACTGATCAGTTTGCCACATCTAACGACTATACGGGTGGCTGGGTTTAGCTCCAGGTCGCCAACTTTTAACATACCGTCTAGGCTTGTATTGGTAGCGCGGCGCAGAGCAACGTTAATGCGGGCTCGCAGTTCGTGAACATTAAAAGGTTTTGTAAGATAATCGTCGGCCCCAATATCGAGTAAGTTTATTTTGTCTTGTATTTGATCTTTACCACTAATGACAATAATTGGAGCTTTAATACGCCTTTTGCGTAACGTCCGGCAAACTTCTTGACCATCTATATCGGGCAAATGTAAATCGAGTAATATAATGTCGTACGAAGTAACCTGGGCATATGCCAATCCGTCGCTACCTGTAAAGACTATATCGATAGAATAATATGCTTTAAGTTCGTGTTTTATAGCCTGGGCAATTAATTTGTTGTCTTCGATTACTAAGATTCTCATATTTATCAGTAACTATGGCAGCTAAACATTAAATTTTCATTAAATGTTAACGCTTATTCATTGTAAAAAAGTAATATCAAGCCTTTCGTAGTTCTTCACTCTTAACGTCCACCATTAACCTGCCGGTAATAGCCTCGACCCAAAAACCCAGACAATGGTTATTTAGACACTATGGATTTGGCACCGATATGCCCCTAATGGTGCCAAATCCATAGTGTCTATTGCGTGTTACTCATAGACAATAGTTTGTTAATATGCACAATATTTAAGCTAGGTGCTTGAAATTTTAGATTATAACCAGTTTATTGTTCCAAATTTAACGGCAGTATTCCCAAAAAACGTTATAGTTACATTTAATGAAAATTTAATGCGCTAACCAGCCTGTTTTAGTTTACAACTGTTCCAAAGAGGTAACCAACGCCGTAGGTTACTACTGATGCTACAGCAATAATAAATAACTGGCGGATTGCTCCGTTGGGTATGCTTTTGCCGCTGGTGCGGCTAACATAGCCACCTACTAACAGCCCGCCAATACTTGTAAAGATGATCGATAGCGCGATTGCTTTGCCGCTGGCGGTAAAGAACCACGGTGCTAAGGCGACTAGCGAGCCGATAGTAAATAACGCGAATGACGAGAAGGCGGCAACCCACGGGGAGCCGAGTTCTTCGGGGTTAATGCCCATAACGTTGCGAGCGTACTCGGCGGATAAATGCTCGTCGTCTCGGGCAATCTCGGTAGCGGCCACTTTTGCAGTTTTGGGGTCAAGACCGCTGTTTTCAAAGTCGTCTTGTAGTTGTTTGGAGAGTAGTTCGCGGTCGTGCTTTACCATGTGGCGCAAGTCTCCTAGTACGCCTTTAAATAAGTCTACTTGTGAGGTGACAGATATCCACTCTCCTGCTGCCATCGAAATGGCGCCGGCTACCAATCCGGCGAAGCCGGCAATTAAAACGGTATGTTGGGAGCCAGAGGCCGCGGCGACGCCTAAAACAATGCACAATGTGCTCACCAGGCCGTCATTAACCCCCAGCACGGCCGCACGCGCCGCGCCGCGCTGTATTTGCAGCGCCCGCTTGGCTAGCAGCGCGCTGTCTTGATACATTAATTCTTCTTTAGTCATGTTTTACCGTATAACAGTTAAGTATAGTTTATCGAGCCTAGTGCACCAAATTTATGAGGGCAACAGCAATGTCAGTATGACAATGACACTAATCGGCACCGTAATATCATCAAGCCCGTACCACGAGATGTTCTCGACAAATGTTAGTACCAATGCCGACCAGATAAACCAGCCGAACATATACGGTTGGGTGGCGTCCGAGATAAAGAACGAGGCGGTCGCCAAGATTACAAATGACGTTACAAAGAACGTTAGCGACCCGACCAGCGACTTACCATGCGACAAAATGGTGTACCGAGTGTTTTTACCGTAATGCACGCCAATAACTCCGGCTAGGCCGTCTGCTACTGCTAAATGAAGGATAGCTGCAGTAAATACCCAAGGGGTTGGCTCGAGCAAGGCGCACAAACCAATGCCAATCGGGAACAAAATTTCTCCGCGGGTTAGGCGCTTTACGGAATGGATCGATTTAAATATGTGCAGTTTAAACGAAACGACCACCGCGACCAGCAACAAGAGGGATAAGAGCTGTATGGCAACCCAGGGTAAGAAGAACGGCCAAAACGCGATGATAGTACCGGTACCAATATGTATGGTTTTTCGGCTAACTTCGACGTTTATATTACCGGTTCGGTACAATCCTTCGGTAATAACGACAATTATAGCGATAGCTGCCAGGCTTAAGAGAAGACCAAAGATCATATGGCTCTATTGTACGCTACACTAAGAGCCTGACCCAATCAATCTGTCAACAGAACTAGTAGGTTATATATTCTCTCCAGAATCTTTCACTATTGTCGTTGGATTCTTTATTCTTGGCTTGTTTTGGTTCGCTCACTTTATATACGGTCTCCGCCACGACGAAATGCTTTGACGATTGCAAGCAACAAGACCGCACCCAAAATAGCTACTAACAGGCTTGCGAAGTTAAAGCCAGAAACCGTGTCACCGGTTAAAGCCCGGACTAAAAATCCACCAATAAAGGCTCCGAGAATACCAACGACGATGTTGCCGAAAGCACCTTGCTCTCTGTTAGTACCAATGATCATTGAGGCGATCCAACCTGCGAGAGCTCCAAACAAAATCCAGAGGACGATATCTAATACCATATTATTATTTCTCCTGTTTAATTACAGTAACTATTCTGTCCTGTTCAACAATAAATAACCGTTAACTTTTTTACACAGCTATTTATCGCTACTAGGCCGCAGTAAGCTACAATGTATACATCACATGCAATACCAACTACTCTCCATAATTAATCCAAAGAGCAGTAACGCGCCGCGGGTCACCAAGCGGCTTGCCAGGCTCGAGAAAAAACTTGGCAGCAAGGGGAGTCCGAGGCGAAGCGACCGTGACTCGGCCGTCTTTGAAAAGAAATACATAAAAC
>JBPCJO010000001.1:0-9600 GCA_051005235.1 Saccharimonadales bacterium (SeqCode) | reverse complement strand
GTGATGGTTTGGCCTTGCTTCATGCCTTGGGCAGCCAAAATATAATGGTGCTGATCTTTATTATCTTTAATACGGGCGATACGGGCGCTGCGACCTGGATCGTACTCGATATGTTCAACCAAGGCGGTTGTGCCGGCAGCCAAGCGGAAGTTCATAATGCGATAAAAGCGTCGGGCGCCACCACCACGGTGACGGGTAGTAATCCGGCCCATGTTGTTGCGTCCGCTATTTTGCTTGCGAATTGTGGTCAGAGACTTGAGCGGTTTACGAGTAGTGATCGTATCAAAGTCTTGCGAAGTCATACCACGTCGGCCGGGTGTCGTTGGATTATACGCTTTAATAGCCATTACTTGGTCTCCTTCTTAGCTACTTTGACAGCTTTCTTTTCGGCTTTTTCGGCAGCCTTAACTTCGGCGGCTTCAGCTTCTTCGACAGCGGCAAAAATCGGGATAGAATCACCTTCTTTAAGGGTTACAAAAGCTTTTTTGTAGTCAGCTCGTTGGCCCATAACATTCTTACGATATTTGCCTAAACGGATTGAACGAGCTTTTTTACCTTTAACAACGATAGTGCGCACGTTCGTGACGGTTACGCCAAATTGTGTTGCAACGGCTTCGCCAACTTCGATTTTGTTAGTCGATTTAGGAACCACGAATACAAAAGTATTGGTAGTCTGTGCGCTAGCATAGGTTTTTTCGCTCATGCGTGGTTTAAGCGTTAGTGTTTTACTCATTATTTTGCGCCTCCGAGCCAGGTAGAAATGATGTCAAGTGAAGGCTTAGTGATAATAACCTTATCGGCGTTGAGAACGTCGAAGACACTAACATAAGTAGCTTGAACCACTTTAAGGTTAGCGACGTTACGTGTTGCCCGTACAACCATGTCATCTTTGTTGTCGACAACCAGGAGTGTCCGGCGATTAGCACCAAGTTTGCTCATAAGATCGACGGTTGGCTTAACTTTACCTTTACTGTCAAAAGCTTCGATGATCGAAATTTTGCCGGCTTCGTTGGCAAGCGAAAGAGCCTGCCTTGTAGCAACACGCTTAGCTTTAGTGTTGACCTTTTTGGTGTAGTTTTCGTTGCCGGTTGGGCCAAACGTAATACCGCCACCGCGCCAGATTGGTACGCGTGAGCTACCAAAGCGGGCTCGGCCGGTACCTTTTTGCTTCCAGGGCTTTTTACCACCACCGCTAACGAGGCCACGGGTTTTGGTCACGGCGTTGTTTTCGCGACCGTTTGATAAATAGGCGACATAGACATCTTTTAATAATTGATGGTTGGTGACTTCGATACCAAAGACTTCTTTATCGAGTTTGACAGGAGTCGTAGCCTTGGCACCTTTACTGGTAAATGTTTGCGTAGCCATTATTTTCCAGCACCTTTCGTACTAATATTTGCAACGTTGTTCTTTTGGTAATGAAAGGTGCTGGACCCCTTGATCATAACCATACTTTTGCGCGGGCCAGGAACTGCGCCGTAGACGCCTATAACACCTAATTCCATGTCGACGAGTGCAACTTTGAGGTTCTTAATAGTGACCTGCTCGTTACCCATCTGACCGGCCATCTTTTTACCTTTAAAGATTTTTTGTGGGTACATTGAGCCGATTGAACCAGGCTTACGGGTGTTACCTTTACCACCGTGAGTGGCGCGCTGGCGGTGGAAGTTATGGCGCTTGATAGTGCCAGCCCAGCCTTTACCTTTACTAATGCTAGTAACGTCAACAACGTCGCCGACACTAAAAAGATCGGCTGATACTGTATCGCCGACCTTTAATTCTTCTGATAATTCTGTTTCGCGCACTTCGCGCATAATCTTGACGTTCTTCTTGGTAGCCTTGACGTGCCCGGCTTGCGGCTTTGGAAGGTTTTTATCTTCTTCAAAGCCAATTTGTACGGCCAGGTACCCGTCAGTCTCGAGGGACTTGATCTGGGTGACCACATTGTCGCTAGCGGAAAGCAAGGTAACAGCAGCCACGGTACCATCGTCTGAGATAGTACTGGTCATGCCAACCTTTCTGGTGAGTAATGCTTTCATAGTTCTCCATTTCGCAGCGGATCAGCCGAGGCTGTTCATGCGTTATATTAGTGATTTAATAAGTTTAGTGGCTTCTTCGAAACAAGCCCCTAAAACATAAAAATGGTGGCGACTGATGGTTTCTACCTCTGTTATTTGGCGAGGAAGACCTGTCTAGTACACCACGTACAACTCTGAACATTCGTTGCTATACCGTTATAGGTTAGCACAGTTAACTAACACCTGTCAATGTGTTGCGTATTTTACATTGATATAAAGATGCCGATGGGCAGCCAAAAGCCGATGAAGGCAGCGAGTAACAGTAAGGCGTACTCGATCTTCCGGTCAATTTGAAAGTGTTCGTGTCGTGCAAACAACAATCCAGCGATTAAACCAATCGGTATTGGTATTTGCTGATCATCTCCATAAGAAATTTTAACCCACAAGCTACCGATAATCAGGTACATCGCCAGTTTTAATATGTAGCTGCTGTCTGTTTCGGTCGATTTGGATACTGGTCTCTTCTTTGGGTTTGTGCGTTTAGCCATTAGCAGTATTAAAGCAGGCATTGCCGTCTTTGCCAACTAGGTACGGTTTTAATGTACTCTTGCTAAGCGTCGTTTACGGTACAGCATTACCATGGAACCGTTAAAAAAGAGTACTGTCAATAACGCGGCTAGACTGAATGTTAACCACTTTTCTAATGAAACTGCCTGCTCTATCAGCGCAGCCGCTGAATACACTCCCAGCAAAATAACCATTAGCGACACATAGGCCGCCAGTACAAACAAGCGTCCTTTTCGATTTACCAGTTGGCGGCTGCGGCCAAACGCGCTGGTTAACGTTTGGTTAGATTCAAATAATAACGCGCATGGAACAAGGCTGTACTGCAACAACACATAGATCAACCAGATGATGGCGGCAATCGTTTCATATTGCAGTACCGTAAGCAGTTGGATCAGATTAAGTTGGAACAGTCCTATCGACAGGTAGGTAATTACTACAGCAACGAGCAATGGCACAACGATCAAAGCTAATATCATAAACCAAGAGCTAGCTATTCGGCTCGCCTGGTGTAAGCTTTTCTTGTATGTTAAGCGTACTGAGCGTATTGATTTTCGTGTTGCCCCTTCCATAACTGATACCGAAAGTAAGTTCATCAGAAAAGCAAAAAACCAACCATACAAGACGGCAGTAGCAACTGATGCGAGTAACATTAAACCTAGGGCGCTCATGCCGGTCATATCAGCCAGGCTTACCGTCGTCATTGATAAACTTAACAAAATTTCGCCAGCTGTCGCGGCTGCCGCAACGGTTAGGACAATAATACTGGCAACTGACATAATTACAATGTCTTCATTGTGAGTTGAGGCTATTTTTAAATCGCTTAACGCCCGCGTTATATAATATTGCCGACGTGATACTAAGCGGGTTTTCGATACAGCTCTTCGAGCTTTAGCACGGATAATCTTTTTATGTAGCCCCAATGATTTTTGTAACCCGCGCAAATAAGCCTGTTTTGACAAGCGCGGAGATAAGTAATATATTTGTAGCTCAGAAAATGACACCGTTAATAACTCCGTAAAAAAAAAGTTAGCACAGAATTGAGCTCCCTGCTAACTTTCAGCTTTATAGAGGCATTATATCATACTTTACTATAAGAGTCAACTAGTTTATATAATATGTGTCAGCTGGTGGTACTATTTTTAGCGCGATGTCTACATTTTAATTTCGGCGTCGCAGCCGGCTGGAAGACTAAGATTCATTAAAGAATCAATCGTTTTTGGAGTTGGCTCTAGTACGTCGATCAAACGTTTGTGGACGCGCATCTCAAATTGCTCGCGCCCTTTTTTGTAAACATGCGGGCTTTTAACCACTGTGAATGTACTACGGCGAGTTGGCAACGGTACTGGCCCGGCAATAGTCGCTCCGGTTCGTAACGCCGTGTCAACGATCTGCTTGGCAGACTGGTCGATTACTTTATGGTCGTAGGCTTTCAAACGAATTCGGATTCGTTGCTTACCATCGGGTTTTTTGGGGACTGCGGCTTCTGCCATAGGTGATATTCCTTCCAGCTCTCGCTGTTTGCTGTAACCTCGCAACGTTTTGCAGAAACGAGTTTTAGTCAGCACTATTTATTGTTGATTTGCTTATTGTAACAGATTATTTGACAATAAGAAAGAGCCTCATTGTTGAGGCTCTTTTGGTAACTATGCTGATATAAAAGACTATTTATTAATCTTGGTAACAACACCGGCACCAACCGTACGACCACCTTCGCGGATAGCGAAGCGCAGACCTTGTTCCATGGCAATTGGGGCGAGCAGCTTAACTTTAAAAGTTATGGTGTCGCCTGGCATAACCATTTCTTTGTCGGCTGGGAGTTCGACTTCGCCGGTTACGTCAGTGGTACGGAAGTAAAACTGTGGTTTGTAACCCTTGAAGAATGGAGTATGTCGACCGCCCTCTTCTTTTTTAAGAATGTAGACTTCGGCGTCGAATTCGGTGTGAGGTTTGACTGAACCTGGCTTGGCGATAACCTGGCCGCGTTCGATGTCGTCGCGCTCAATACCACGAAGCAGTACGCCTGCGTTGTCGCCGGCTTGGCCTTGGTCGAGCTGCTTTTTAAATGCTTCGATGCCAGTAACGACTGCTTTGCGCGGTTCGCGGATACCGATGATCTCGATTTCTTCGTTGACCTTTACAACTCCGGTTTCGATACGTCCGGTAGCAACCGTACCGCGACCCTTGATAGAGAAGACATCTTCGATTGGCATTAAGAAGGGCTTGTCGAGTTCGCGCTTTGGTTCTGGAATAAAGTCGTCCATAGCCTTGATGAGTTCCATGATAGCGTCTTCGGAAGCAGCATCGCCTTCGAGAGCCTTGGTAGCTGAACCCTTGGTGATTGGAGCATCTTCGTCAAAGCCGTTCTTAGCAAGCAGTTCACGAATGTCCATTTCGACGAGTTCGACGAGTTCTGGATCGGCAAGATCCATCTTGTTCATGAAAACAAGGATAGTTGGTACACCAACCTGGCGAGCAAGCAATACGTGCTCACGGGTTTGTGGCAGCGGACCATCGTTGGCACCAACCACAAGGATGGCACCGTCAATCTGTGCTGCACCGGTGATCATGTTTTTAACATAGTCGGCGTGACCAGGCATGTCGACGTGGGCATAGTGGCGCTTTTCTGACTCGTACTCCTGGTGAGAAGTTGCAATGGTAATACCACGAGCCTTCTCCTCTGGAGCGTTATCAATTTCGTCGTAATTTTTAGCAACGTTTACTTTGCTGGGAAGTTTCTTTGCAAGAACGTGGGTAATCGCTGCGGTTAATGTAGTTTTACCGTGGTCAACGTGTCCCATGGTGCCGACGTTTACGTGCGGCTTACTGCGGTCAAATGTATCTGCCATAAGGTATAGCTCCTAAGTTAAATCTTAATTTATTTGTATACATACAAGCATAGGAAATACGATGCTCACACATAATGTACCAATCAATCTTAGCGGGTTTACAGCTGTTTGTAAAGAGTTATTATAACTAAACTACTTACCGTTTTTGGCAACAATCGCTTCGGTGACATGGCCTGGCACGTCGGCGTAGTGGTCAAGCTCCATACTAGAGCTGGCTCGGCCTTGGGTAGAACTACGTAGCTCGGTCGTATAACCGAACATTTCACCTAGAGGTACGAATGAGGTAATTTGTTTGATGCCGTTAGCGAGGTCGTCCATGGCTTCGATGCGGCCGCGCTTGGAGTTGAGACTACCAATGACATCACCCATAAACTCTTCTGGTGTTACGGCCACAACTTTCATGATCGGTTCAAGTAGTACGGGGCTGGCGTTTCTAATGGCTTCTTTTAGGCCCATTGAGCCGGCAATTTTAAAGGCCATTTCGTTGGAGTCAACATCGTGATAACTGCCGTCAAATAGTTCTACTTTAAGATCAACTACCGGATAGCCGGCTAACACCCCACTGGTCATGGCTTCTTTGACGCCTTCTTCGACCGGCTTAATGTACTCACTCGGGATAGAGCCACCTTTGATAGAGTTAATAAACTCTAGGCCTTCGCCGGGCTCGTTTTGGGAGACCTTAAACACAACGTGGCCGTACTGACCGCGTCCGCCGGACTGTTTAACAAACTTCCCTTCGGCTTCGACGTTATCTTTACGGATTGTTTCGCGGTAAGCCACCTGTGGTTGGCCGATGTTGGCTTCGACGGTAAACTCGCGTTTCATACGGTCAACTAAGATTTCGAGGTGTAGCTCGCCCATACCACTAATGATGGTCTGGCCGGTTTCATCGTCTACGCGGATACGGAAGGTTGGGTCTTCTTCGGCTAAACGCTGCAGCGCCAGGCTCATCTTTTCTTGGTCAGACTTGGTTTTTGGCTCAATCGAAATTGATACGGGAGGATCGGGGAAATTAATTGATTCAAGGATAATCTGGTTGTTTTGGTCGCAGAGAGTGTGACCAGTGGTAGTAGCTTTAAGACCTACGATAGCAGCGATATCACCGGCTACAACTTCGGTAACGTCTTCGCGCTTATCGGCTTGCATACGAACGATTCGTCCAATCCGCTCTTTTTCGCCTGATGAACTGTTATACACATAGCTGCCGGCCACTAATTTACCGGAGTAAACACGGAAGTACGCCAACTTACCGACAAATGGGTCAGTCGTAATTTTAAAGGCCAATCCGGCAAGCGGCTGGTCTTCGGCTGGCTTACGTTCGACTTCTTCGCCGGTTTTAGGATGGGTTCCCCAGGTGCTGCCACGATCGAGTGGGCTTGGCAAAAACTCTGTCGCGATGTCGAGTAGTTTTTCGACAATAACACCGCGGCCGTCACCACCAGACACAATAAAGAATGCACCGGTTAAGACTGCGGAACGGATGGCTTGGCGGATTTCGGTCTCGCTCAGGCCTTCTTCGCCAACTTCGAAGTATTTCTCTAAGATAGCTTCGTCTTCAGCAACTGCGTTTTCGATAAGTAAACTGCGGTATCGTTTAGCTTTTTCTAGCATGTCATCAGGAATTTCACCTTCTACAACTGATTTATCGGTAAAGTCTTTGTAGGTGTAGGACTTCATGTTAACAAGATCGATAATGCCGTTGATGCTCTGTTCGAAGCCAATCGGTAAGTGTACCGGGAAGGCACGCTTGGTTAGACGGGCGTGGATAGAATCAAGTGACTTGTAAAAATCGCCACCAGTTTGGTTGATTTTGTTGATAAAACAGATACGAGGCACGTTGTAGCCGTCGGCTTGGCGCCAAACGGTCTCTGACTGGGATTCAACGCCCATTTTGCCGTCAAATACGGTAATAGCACCGTCAAGGACACGCAATGAACGCTGTACTTCAACCGTAAAGTCAATGTGGCCTGGGGTATCAATAATGTTAATTTGATGATCTTTCCAGGCACAGGTAACCGCGGCCGACACGATAGTAATACCACGTTCACGCTCTTGAGCCATCCAGTCTGTGGTAGTTCCGCCTTCGTGGACGGCACCGATTTTATGCTTTAAGCCGGTGCGATACAAAATACCTTCGGTAGTTGTAGTTTTACCAGCGTCAATATGGGCGATAATGCCAATATTTCTAATTTTATCGATTGGGGTTTTTTTAGCCATAATTTAATACCGTGCAAAGTGAGCAAAAGCTCGGTTAGCATCGGCCATCTTATGCGCATCTTCGCGTTTTTTAACAGCTGTACCGGTATTGTTATAGGCGTCCATTATTTCGAGGCACAGACGGTCTTCCATGCTCATGCCTTTTCGGCTGCGGGCAGCAGCTACAAACCACATCATGGTGAGGTGATTTTGGCGCTGGCCTTTAACTTCAAATGGAATCTGATAGTTGGCACCACCTACACGGCGGGAGCGAGTCTCGAGGTGCGGCTGGATATTCTTCATGGCTTGGTCAAATACGTCAAGCGGATTGTCGACTTTTAGCCGAGAAGCGGCTTTTTCAAGGCCGTTATAAACCAGCCGTTCAGCCATTTGCTTTTTACCATGTCGCATAACGCGGTTGATAAGACGTTGTACCGGGACACTGTCATAGCGGCGGTCTGGCTTAATATCACGGATGAGGGTTTTGGTGACTTTACGAGGCATGGCTTAGTTCCCCTTCTTTGCACCGTACTTAGAACGGCCTTGCTTACGATTTTGAACGCCCTGGAGGTCGAGGTTACCACGAACAATGTGGTAACGCACACCAGGTAGATCTTTTACGCGACCGCCACGAATTAATACCGCGGCGTGTTCTTGTAAATTATGGCCTTCGCCGCCGATGTATGCCCACTCTTCTTCGCCGTTGGTAAGACGGACACGAGCAACTTTACGAAGTGCTGAGTTGGGTTTTTTTGGCGTTTTAGTAGTAACTTTTACGCAAACACCACGCTTAAATGGTGCTGGCTTTTTATACTTTGACGTTTTGAGATTGTTTACAACAAGTTGTAGTGAGGGTGACTTGCTCTTATTAGCTTTTTTTACGCGAGGCTTGCGCACTAATTGATTAATAGTTGGCATGGATTCTCCTAGAATCTGCAATCTGCTGCGGCGGGTCTATGCCATTTTGTGACCCGGCTCGGACTGCTTATTTTGACTTACTAATTTTAACAGCTTTGCGTAACTAATGCAAAGTCCGGCTTATCTACCGTAAGGGGTATATGGTGCATTGGCTACTTCTTCGGCAAGTAGAGCCTCTTCGGCTAGTTGCTCTTTAGTGCGATAACCAGTACCAACCGGGATACGTCGCCCCAAAATAACGTTTTCTTTCAGACCAAACAAATGGTCAACCTTACCGCTGGTGGCTGCAGCGATCAAGACACGAGTAGTGTCTTGGAACGAGGCGGCCGAGAGGAATGAGTCGGTACTGAGTGAAGCTTTGGTAATACCCAGCAATAACTGCTCGTAGACAGCTGGTTCTTTCTTTTTGGCAACTAAGCGTTCGTTTGTTTCGACTACTGCCAATTTGCTGACAATATCGCCGGTAACGAATTCGCTATCACCAGCGTCTTCGATTTGCACACGGCTGAACATCTGGCGCACAATGATTTCGAGGTGCTTATCAGAAATGTTCTGGCCTTGTGAGGCAAAAATTCGCAGAATTTCGTTCATAATGTAGCGCTGGGTTGCTTCAACACCTTGCAGGCGCATTAAGTCATGTAGGTTAATCGAACCGTTGGTGAGCCGTTGACCAGCCACAACCGTGTCGCCGTCTTTAACGCGTATTTGCTTAAAGCTTGGAATTTCGTACTTTATCGTGCTTTGGCCAGCTGGCGTAATCGTGATCACCTTTTTAGTGAGTGAAACTTTACCAGAAACAGGAGCGACTAATGGACTTTCACCACCTTCGGCGGCGGCTACTACGTCTCCTACTTGCACTTCTGTACCGGTAGCGACTTGAACGATTCTGTCGCCGATGGTCAGCTCAGATGTCTTGGCGTCATCGTCGGTGATCTGCAAGTGGTAAATATCACCTTCTTCCCACGCGGCAACTTTGCCTGGGATATCAGCAAGATAGGCTTTACCCTTTGGAGAACGAGTTTCAAACAACTCTGCGACACGAGGCAGACCCTGGG